>JANNJZ010000266.1:0-24791 GCA_031396065.1 Pyrinomonadaceae bacterium
TCCGCCTTACCGGAGAGCTTAAATATTCTCTTTGAGGCTTCGCCTCTTAGACCCCGACGGAGGCATAGCCTCAGATTTCAAACATGACCGAACCGTAAGGCAGAGCCTTACTGCACGGAAGGCGGCAGAGCCGCTTGGGACGCAGCAGCCTGGTTACTTCTCCGTAGGCTCCCACTCGCTCCTTCTTCTCAACTTGCCATTCTGGCGACCCAATCTGCCCGCGCTCTTCTCACTGCGCCGATGCTGCTCGTCCAGTTCGGCCTCCGGCAAAAGCTGGCCCAGGAAGTTGCGCAGTTCGTCATGTGCCTCACGGTCAGCAAGTTCTGCAAGTCGTGTCAAAGCCGCTCTGACGTCTACCTCCGGATAAGTCCCAATCTTGCCAATGAAGATCTTCGGATGACGGGTTTTCGCAAAACTCTCACTCTGCAGGTCTAACTGCTCAATCAGCTTTTCACCCGGGCGACATCCAGTAAAGACCACCTCGATATCTTCAAACGGCTTCAAACCGGACAACGTGATCGTGTCCTCCGCCAGCTCGAGAATGCTCACCGGTTCACCCATATCCAGAATCAGAATTTCACCGCCCTCACCGATTGCGCCAGCCTGCAACAAGAGCCGGGTGGCTTCCGGGATGGTCATGAAGTAACGGAACATGCGCGGATCGGTGACCGTAACTGGACCACCCTTGCGAATCTGATCCTGAAAAATTTTTACCACTGAACCAGTCGAACCAATCACATTGCCGAATCTGACGGCGACATAACGCGTCGCTTCGTAACGATGATTGAGCGATTGAATGACCAGCTCGGCAACGCGCTTGGATGCTCCCATGATCGACGAAGGACACACAGCCTTGTCCGTCGAGACCAGCACGAATGTTTCTACACCTCGTTGGCCGGCTAGTTCACCCAGGCTACAAGTCCCCAGCACGTTGTTCTTCACAGCTTCTGCCGGGTTCATCTCCATCATCGGAACGTGCTTGTGCGCGGCCGCATGGAAGATCACCTGGGGGCTATGAGTATCAAAGATCCGGCGCATCCGGTTTTCGTCGCATACGTCCGCGACGAGCGGCATTACAGCTAACGAGGGATAAGAGCCAATCAGTTCACGGTGAATCTCAAAAAGCGATGGCTCGGCGCGCTCCACCAGGAGAACTTTTGCGGGATTAAATCTGGCGACCTGTCGGACCAACTCGGATCCGATCGAGCCGCCAGCTCCGGTGACCATCACGACCTTTTCGCAAAGAAACCGTGCCAGTTCTGATTCTTCGAGAAGTATTGGCTCGCGTCCCAGCAGGTCTTCCACTTGCACGTCGCGAATGCGACTGACACTGACGCTGCCCTGAATTATTTCGGACAGGGATGGAATAACCCGTACTTTGGCCGAAGCGGCTTCGCAGGTTTCAAGGATCTGTCGAAACTGCTGCCGGGAACCCTGCACCAGGGTGATTACAACATGATCGATCTTGTGTTTACGTATCAATTGAGCCAGATTCGCGGTGGTGCCAAGAACCTTGACGCCCGCAATCACCGTGTTTTGAATTTGCGGGTTGTCATCGACAAATCCAATGATCACCAAGTCAAGGTCCGCGCGACTTTGAATCTCCCGGGCCGTCGTGATCCCGGAATGACCCGCGCCAACCAGCAGGATCGGTTTCCTGCTGTTTTGGGCCATCGTGTGCATTCGCCGTCGCGATTCGGTTTGCTCAAATACTGCTCGCCGGATGACCCGCATTCCCAACATGCCGCCGAAGGCCAGCGCCACGTTCATCAGCGTGACGGAGACCGGCACTTCCAACATATCCAACTCGCGCGGCAGCACGAACCTAAGCAGGAGAAGGGGGATAACTGAGATGAGGCCAGCCAACACAAATGTGCGGGCTTCCCCAAGGCCGGTATACCGCCAGACGAAGCGACCAACTCCGGCAAACCTAAGAACGAGAAGTTCGATTCCCACCACCAGGGGCAACTGCACCAGGGTGTCGCGCCATAGATGTGACGGAAGGACGAAATCCCATCTCAATTTATACGCCAGCAAAAACGCCGCAATCAGCACCAGAGTGTCTATCGCGAACCGAAACCGCTTCTTGGCAACCTTGGACGGCTTCCATCGTGAACTCGCCGGGCCTGGCATCAGCAAGGACCGCGAATTCATGAGCGACTGGTTGGTCGCATTCGAGCCGCCAGCCGCCATTTTCGAGTTGTAAGTTTCAACTGACATGCTTCACACACAGCCCTCTGACAGTCTTGACGACCTGGTCCATTTCTTCACTGGTCATGCCGGAAAAGATAGGCACGCTCACCAATCGCTGCCACAACGCAGTTGCTAACGGGAGATCGTCTGGCTTCCAGCCAAAGGTTTCCTCGTAGTAAGGATGCAGATGCAGGGGACGCCAATGAACCGAAGTCGCTACTCCGCCCAGCTTCAACTGCTCAATAAAAGCTTCTCGGTTGATCCTGAGACGGTCGAGCCGCAACTTGAGCGGGAACAAGTGCCACGAATGAATGCGATTCGGGTCTTCGGGTGGCAACTCAAGCTCAGCCACGTCGGCTAACGCCTCTCGATAGAATCCGGCGATCCGCTCGCGGTCGCATCTCATTTCTTCGGCGCGAGCGAGCTGATGAATGCCGATTGCAGCGGCAATGTCGGTCAGGTTGTACTTGAAGCCGGGGGCGACAATTCGGTAATCCCAGCCGCCACCCGAATATCTTCGCCAGGCGTCATGCGACAGGCCGTGCAACGACATCAGCCGAATTCGATCGGCCAGCTCAGGATCATTCGTTACCGCCATCCCACCTTCTCCGGTAGTAATCGTCTTATTGGCGTAGAACGAGAAGCAACTGACGGAAGCTGTGCCTTCCCCGCAGCGTCGCCAGGCATCTGCCGACGTTGGGCGCCACGCCGCCGGAAAAGCGTGCGCGGCGTCCTCGACAATCCACAGTCCTCTTTTAGCGGCAAACCGCTCCACCGCCTCGATGTCCATCATGAAGCCCCCAACATGGACCGGAATAATCCCGACCACATTGGTGGCGCCCGGCACGTTGCCGAGCAATTGTTTCTTCTCCACCAGTTCCAGCTTTCGGGCCGCGTCCTCAAGGTCCATGTTTCCTGACACAGGATCACAGTCCACCAGTACCGGCACTGCGCCGAGGTATCGCACAATTTCCGCCGTGGCTGCAAAGGTCATAGTGGGCACCAGCACCGCCTGGCCGGGTCTTAAACCAAGCGCTTCAACCGCGAGGTGCAAAGCTGCGGTGCCAGAGTTGAGACCGATTGCCCGGGAAGCCCCTACTGCCTGGGCAAACAATCGTTCAAACTTTGCGACGCGCGGGCCGGTGGTCAGCCAGCCGGAGCGCAGACAATCCACCACCTCACTGATCTCGTCGGACCCTATGCCTGGTCGAAAGAAAGGAACTTCAACCTGCCTGGGCCTTGAGTCGGCGTCCGCCTCTACTTTTGATAATGCGATGGCCATGTTTTTCATGTGCTACTTCCAGCACAACCTCTCTGGTTTTCTCTACGTAGGTTTCAACTGTGAACTTCTCGAGATACCGTTCGCGTCCTTCGCGGCCCATGCTTCGTCTCAGTTCCTCATCGTCCAATAAGCGGCGCAGACTATTCGCAATTGCCGCTGGATCCTTAATGTCTGTCAGGAAGCCTGTAATTCCGTCTTCAACAATGCTCGGGATACCTCGCCAATTGGTTGAGACCACCGGAAGTTCAAACATCATTGCTTCAACCAACACGTTGCCAAACGACTCAGAGCTGTAATGAGTTGGGAAGCAGAAAATGTCAGCGCTTCGATAGTGTGCCCATTTCTCGTCGTCGATCTTCCGCCCACAGAAATCAACGCACTGCTCCAGTCCCTTCTCAGTTACCTCGCTAAGCAACTCCTGCTGGTATTCTTCCGAAGAGAATTCACCGACAAATTGGACCCTAAACTTTCGTCCCCGCGCCCTCAATTGACGCGCTGCTTCCAGCAGGACCTCGACACCTTTGTCCTCCCTGATGAGTCCGACAAACAGAATCACCGGCACAAAGTTGGTGGCCTTACGTTTGCGAAATCTCTCGAATTGATCGGCCCAGCCGTTGGGCACGGTATAGATGGCTCTGGCTTCGATGAACTCGCCGTCAGGCGGATTCAGCAAGGACTTCCGAACCGCTGCGTCTGGAGAATTGAATGCCTTCCTGAACAGCCACGCCAGAATTCCCCGCCACGAGGAAACGCGCTCACACAGTCCGCTGGCGTGGAAAACGAGAATCAGCTTTCGTCGAAAACGACGAAGTACCAGCAGGGTTGCCATATCTCGCAAGATAGGAACTGTGTCGGCGCCGGGCGGGTAATAAATCACGTCGATTCTGTGTCTGACAATCTTGTAACTGCTCTCAAGGATCACCCGCAGCAGATGAAAGAGTTTTCGGATACTGACTTTGCCGATTTGGGCAGTCGTTTGGGAGTAGTTCAAACGCGTGTGGTAGACGCGGATGTCACTAAACTCCGCGTTGACCAGGCTTTCGATGGACAACATCTGGCCCAGGAAAGGTGGCGGTGTCTGGCCGATGATCAATAGCTTGACTGGTTTGTTTCTCTTCATAACGTAACTTCCGTTCGGACCAGCACGGGAATTTCAACCGAAATCGCTCATCTTTTCACCTGATCGTTTAGAGAGCAGACTTGTCTGCCCGACGGGGGCAACAGCCACCCCAGCCGGGTTGCCGGGCCGGTGACCCACGCAAGTGCCCTCTCTAAACGGGAGGAGATATCTCAAGCCTTCTCTCCAGACGCGGGTGAAACGCGGGATAATCGCCTGGCTTCGTAAGCGTTTGCGTTTCCCCCGTTGGCTTATCTAAGCCGGCGTTTAATACAGCAATCGTAATCACAAACATTGCGAGCCCCGGATAAAAGAGCAGCGGGTTGAGCGTGCCCTGGATCAAACAATAGAGGGTGACGCCCACCAGCAAAGCGTTTCGCGTCGTTAAGATCTCTTTGAACACGTAGAGCACAAACGCACATAAGATCAGTAGACCAATCACGCCCGTCGTCATTTGCACTTCCAAAAATGAGTTATGCGCATGACCACCCCACTCGAAGTCTTTGACCAGCAGGTATCGCGAAGCGTAGTACCCGGTGCCGAGTAAAGGCTGGGCCCAAATGTGTGACAAAGTTTTGGCCCATAAGTCCGTGCGTGAATTGAGCGTCGGCACGTCGTCAGACATCAGCGAACTCATCGCGGCCGGCAGATGGTTCTGAAAGAAAAGTGCAACCGCAAAACCGATAGAGATGACCAACATCACCACCGTAGCTCGCACGTCGTTCTTCCTAAGTCTCAAAAAGAGGATGGCCACCATTGCTACTATCAGCCCGCCCGTTGGACCTCTCGCGTCCGTTAACCAGAGCAGGGCCAGGACGCCGGGAATCAGCAGCCCCTTCCAGACTTTGCCAAGGTTGGATACAAAGAGACAGATCACTGAAAGCGACAGGAGATCCCCGGTCAGCAACGGATGCTGGTAAGCAAGAATCAGACGTGGCCGTTCCAGCGAAACCTCTTCGCCGATTAATTCGAGAGGCAAGGATCCATCACCCGTGGTGGGTAGCGGAACGCCCCAAAAGTAAATGTTCGATATCACCAACCCACAGATCACTGCTACCAGCGACAATGCCAGGATGGTTTCGAGCTTTCCATTTGTGGGTTGGCCTCGTGCTACCAACGTGACAAAAATCACCGCCGCCAGCGTCATGCACCAGAGTTCAGCGCTCTTGGCTATGGTCAGCACCGGATTGGGCGACCAGAGAGAGGAGACTACGCTCCAAAAAGTGAACAAGCTGAGGAGCAGAAACACCGGAGACTTCAGGTCAAACGAAAAGGCTCCCTGCGCTTTCAGATAGATCGACAAGAGGACCAGACCCACGAGGATCAAGCCGAACTCGATGAAGCCACGGGTGGTCGCCCCGCCTTCAAGCACGTCTACAGGTGGGACGAGTGGAAAAAAGCCAAGCACGATCAATCCCATAGCAACGAGTAGCCGCCCGCTGCCTACCGGCAGGAAGCTTGCTGCTGGGAGGGTGTGCCCAAACCCGTAAAGTTTGATCTGGCTAGAGTGCTGCATATACATACCGGCCGTTACTCCGATAGCTGGCCACTACTTCCTCATACCATTCGCTCATCTGCTCCACATGCCGCGGCCAACCCATACCTTGCGCGTGCACCCATGCCGCGTCGCCCATGTGTTTCCGCAACTGAGGCGACTGCGCCAACCGCCGCAATCCGTCGGCCAGCGCCCGGACGGTCTCTTCAGGATTAGTCACCGCCACCTTGATTCCGGCTTCGGGCGGAACAATCGCGCCCACCCCCTGATGGTTCAACGTCAGAATTGGCAGGCGGTAAGCTAACGCTTCGGTGATCACTGCGCCGGAAGAGTCGCGCAGACTGGTAAATAGAAAGATGTCGGCTTCGCGGTAGTAACTCATCATTTGTGACCAGGGCACGGCACCGACAAACTCCACGCGGTCGCTGACGCCGAGGGACCGAGCCAGATTTTCCATGTCCGGCCGCAGTGGTCCGTCGCCAAGGACACGCAAGCGCACCGGCAAGGATCGTTCGATCTGCGACAAGGCCTCGAGCGCCAAAGGCAGACCTTTAAGGGGGATGAGCCGGCCGACCCAAAGGATAATCAGCTCCTTTCGCTCAGACTCGGCGGCCGCGGGCAAATGGCCCATCAACTGTTCAGGCACGCCAACGTTGGGAAAGAACCTTACCTGCCGGGCCCCGGCCGCCGTTAGAGCCAGCGTCGTTTCCGGGTTGGTTGAAAGAATCAACGAGCTCTCTCGCACCGCGCGGCGCAAACTCGGCAACCGCGTGGCCGCTTTGACTCGCAAGGTGCGGAGAACTTCTGTTCCCCACGCCAAACCAAAGTAACGACGAAACGCCAGCGGCGTGGTTTGCCCTCCGCCAATCGGACCCCAAACAAACGGAATAGGGAGCCGCCACAGCAGGGGTGGCGCGCTGATCGTTCCCCAACTCAGGTGATGAACCACATCAAAGTTTTGTTGGCGATGTAGTTGACGCGCTTCACGCAGTACGGCGCGCTGCCAGAACAAATAGTGCAACCGGATTCCCTTATCGCTGCCAGGCGTGCGGCGCGGGTCCCAACGGGCCGGGAGCCCAACCCAAACAAAGTGAAGGTTGGCATTCGGGTGAAGCTCAAGGTACTGGTCGATGTCCCGCTTGAACTGTGGATCGGTCATCACCCAAACCTCGTGAACGCGTGAAAGCTGCCACGCGAAGTTCCACGTGACGCCAGATTCTGAGCCACGGTCAGGACCGCAAGCATGACCGACAAGAAGTACCTTCATTCGTTTACCGACAATTCTCTAAAATGCAATCTCATTTTTGGCAGCCTGCATTTGGCGCAGGATGATTGTGTTACCGGTCAACCTTGTCAGGATCCAGACGCCGGTGGCCAGAATGGCGCCCGCCACGCCAAACCAAAGCACCAATGGCACTCCCACCCCAACAAGCAGCACGGTGCCGCAGATCTCCGTCACAAATTGCGGCCGGTTTTTTTCCACTGCGTTCAGCAGAAACTTCAGCGTTAGCGACAAGTAATGAAGCGCGTAAACAACCGTTAGCAAACGGACCACGCCGCTTAGCGCCACATATGGCGAACTCGAACCGTAGAAGAGACCCAACAGTTGCCTGGGAAAAATCAACAATGCCGCCACGTAAGGCAACAGCAGTAATCCGCCCTGCGCGGCGTGCCGAACTGCGACCCGACGCGCCGCGATTAGCCCACCCTTCAAATGTGCCCGTGCCGCAGCCGGCACGATAACGTTACCCAGACTCAGCATGATCGGATGAGAGACTCCAAGAAGATTTGAGACAGCCTGAAACCCGGCAGCTTCTGCTGGTCCGCGAAACAGGAAGAGCGCCCAGGGCACCGCGTAGATGCTGAAGTTTGTCGCCAAATTCGAACCCACAACCCAGGAGCCGGTCGTCCAAAAACTTCGCGCCCACGCGCTCAATTCAATCGGTGCCGTCACGCGCACCCGCAGCGAGATCATCTGGGCGACTGCAGCTACGCCACAGGTTAGACCAATCACCGCGAAACTAGTTTCCAGCGATATCCTGCCGTTGCTGGCAAGTAACCAGAGCAAACCGGCCTGGCCCAGATAGCTAATCCCGTCGGTAAACAATGCCGTGCGAAAGGCCATGCGGGCCATTAGCGCGCGCCGCGTCGTTTCTTGAACCTGCCAAAACAGCAGACCGAGACTGGCCCATAAAGCCAGAACCGGACCCCCAACCAGAAAGGAAGCGCCGAAAAGAATCAACGCCTGGGGCAGAGCCAGAACTGCTGTTAGCGAGAGCGATGCCACAATAAGCTGACCAATCTCCTCGTCTTCGCGCGACGCTAAACGAACTGACAGCGGATAAGTTATCAGCGAGCCGTGCAAGCCGTTCAGGAACAGCATCAGACCAAAGATGACGGTCCAAACGCCGTACAATTCCGGACTCACCGCCCGAGCCAGAATGATCACAGTCAGAAAATTTCCGAGGCTGACTACACCCTGGTCTGCGATCGCCCAAAACCCGGGCGACTCAAAACTGTGTCCCCGACCCAATCGCTTGAGCCATGAACCTTCGCCAGCAATCGCGATTCTGTTATCGGCTTCCATGCTTCAATCTATGCGCGCGATAACTTGCGCGAGCCGTTGGGGAGCGAAGCGCGCAGCAAATAAACGGTCCGGCGTAGACTCCCCACCCAGTCGTATCCGCCAAAAAGCTTGCGGCGAAATGACTTCAGGTCGTCTTCAGGATGAACCACAATTCTGGAGATCAGCCGCCCGCCGCCATCCACCGGCGTTCGACCCAACTCGGTGGTAAAAAACATCTTGAGGCCCTGTCCAGTTAAAACATCAACTGCGGTCTCCGGATATGAGCCGTAGTGTCCAAACGGAAAAGCAAAGAACCGCGGAGCCGCCTTCAACTGATCTTTGAAAATCGAAATCCCCTCGGCGGCATCGCCGGCGATCTCATTCTCGGATACACGGCCCAGGTTGCGATGACGGTGAGTGTGGAAACCAATGCTGACGCCACCATCAATCATCTCGCGCAGTTGAGCCCAGGAGAGTGGCTGCCAATGTTCGGGAAATTTCTCTTGGCTCGCCCGCGCTCGCGCATCGTCTCCGTCAAATGCCGGGAGCTGTTCACCCGCAACCAATCCCGTGCAAATGAAAAGATTGATCTTTACGCCCAGGCGCCGGGCTATGGGCCAAGCCACCGAATAGTTGTCGGCGAAGCCGTCATCGAAGGTCACGACTACCGATCGAGATGGCAACTCCCGCAATCCACGCGCAGCCTCGAAATACTCGTCCAGCGTCAGTGACGTGAACCCTTCTTCATTGAGGAGCGACATTTGAGCCGCAAACTGCTGTGGCGTGACGGAGTATTCAGGTGCCTCGTTTCCGGCTGCTGCGGGTAAGACGCGGTGATAACAGAGCACGGGAGTGACCAGCCGGCCTTTGCGCCGGTCCTGCCTGGTGGCGCCCCAGGTTGCCGAAGTTGCTATTTTTGCCAATGCAATTGACGGACGCATGTTGAGCCCTTTAATGAGCACCACTCCCCTTGAGCACTGCCGGAACCGTCTTCAATAGAATCTTCATATCCAGCGTTAGTGACCACGTGTCGATATACATCAGATCGTGTGCTACCCATTGATCGAAACTGGAGTGACTTCGACCATTCACTTGCCAAAGCCCGGTCAAACCTGGAGCCACGCAGAATCGCCGCATCAGCCAGCCCTCTTCAAAACGCGAGACATCGCGCAACGGCAGTGGCCGTGGGCCAACCAGAGACATCTCACCCTTGAGTACGTTAAGCAACTGCGGCAACTCGTCCATGGAGGTTCGGCGCAGCACCCGGCCGAGCTTCGTCATCCGGGGATCTTCCCTAATCTTGAAAACCGGGCCCAGCACCTCGTTACGGTGTTCCAGTTCTCCCTGTAGCTGTTCAGCGTTCGGAACCATCGTGCGAAACTTGTGCATTCTGAATCGCCGCTTATTGCGTCCGTAGCGCTCCTGGCTAAAGAAGATGGGAGTGCCGCTGGTAAATTTGATCGCGACGGCGATTAGCACAAGTAGGGGAGAAAAGACGATCAACCCAAGTGAGGCGCCAATAATATCGATGGCCCGCTTTACGACGTACCTCGCATCATGATTCACCGGTTTGATCGAAGTGACGGCAAAACCTTCCATACGCTCGTAGCCCGTCTTGGCCAACGAAGATTCAAAAATCTCCGACAAGTACTTCGACTCCACGCCGATGCGTTCGCAGACCTCAATCGCTCCCTCGATTTGCGCATAGCAGGACTTGACCGGAAGCGTGATCAGGACCTCATCGACCACGTTGCGGACGAGAATATCTTCGAGTTGCGACAGGTTACCCAGTAGTTTGTTCTGAATTTCGGTGGGGGAGAAATTTACTCCGATGCTGTCCACAAAGCCGATCACTTGATAGTCCGCAGCTGACCTTCCTATCAGTTCTCGGTAGAGCTTCAGCGCGCGCGCACCACTACCAACGATCAGCACCTGCCGCGGCTGATTGTTTCGAGTGGTAGGCGTCCCCAAGGCGTTGAGCAGCAGCCTTACCGTAACGGTCGCGCCTATTGCCAGGCACCAGGCAACGAAAACGGATTTGAGGTCAAATAGCCCGGCGCGACTGGTAGCCATAAACACCAGTATGAATAATCCTCCACAGACACTCGCCGCAATCGCGCGCATGGTCGCGTCCCGGTTTCGCTGCTGCACTCGATACAGGCCAAACATGTGGCAGACACCGGACCAGAGCGAGGCGAAGAAGGTGATGAGCAATAAGTTCTTGACTGAAACTCGGAGTGCCAGGAATCCGGTGGCGTCATCTGGCATCGTGCCGATGCGTGTGAAAATGAAGGCGCTGGGTATGCAGAGAATCGCGATGAGGATATCAGCCAGCTTGTATGATCGGGTCAGAAACTGCGAGGCCGACGTCTTTACCCGGACCGGTCGCGCGGACGCAAGTCTGCCATTAAGGGGCGGGAGTTGTCTTGAAAGTTCGAGACTGGCTCGCATATCGATAGGTCAGACGACAAGTTGTCCGTTCATTGCAATAAGTCCGCACGAACCTCTTTCTCCAGTTCCAAAGTGCGCGGCAAAGCCTCCGGCGATCAGAGTCTTCGGTAAAACCACTCCGGTACGACATGGCGACGTCTGTTTAGGACCAGGCCCAGCAGTTTTCCGTCAGCCGTTTCGATCGCCTGCCTGGCGCGGAGAATCTGATCTCGCTTCGTCCGATCGGCCCCCACCACCAGCACTACTCCGTCAACATCCGGGGCGAGCATAGCCACGTCATCTGAAGAGCTGATTGCCGGACAATCGATTAGCGTGTAACCAATGTCGGCGCTAACCGCCAGCAGCAGATCGATACCGGTTTCCGACTCGAGTTTCCGCAAATCCAACGGCTTGCCATGACCGTTGCCGTGTCCGTTGCCATTGCCATTGCCATTGCCATTGCCGTGTCCATGTCCGTTGCCATTGCCATTGCCGTTACCATTGCCGTGGCCGTTGCCGATCTCAGCTTCCGTGGCCGGCCAGGCGTTGCCAACTTTCATTTGCGGGGGCATATCCATCAGGTCGGTTGCGCGTAGATTTCCCAATTGCTCCGCCTTGACCACGAGCGTTGGCCTTCCCGTTTGACTGGCGAGCTTTTCGGCAAAAAATTGAACGACGTGACTGACACCTTCACCGGGGTTTGCAGATGTGAAAGCCACGATCGCGCCGCCGGTCTGCCTGCTCATCCTCGATTGTGCGCGAGCCATCAGCAGCTCAATGCCCTGCGGCTCTCGAGCTGCCGAATCTCGACGCTCATTCCGGACCCGGGTTGTAGTATTGAATAGCTGCACTTGTCCGCCCCCTTGGCAACCCAACTGCCAAATTTGGTTAATAAGTCTCGGCTAGCCGACGACGACGATCCCTTCACGTTTCACTTCTGCCCAACTCGGGCGGCAGCGCTGCCACAGTTGGCCGTGACTCCTCAAGCAGGGTCGCGATGACTGGAATCCCAGCGAGAACTTCCAGTTCGCGCGGTGTGTGCACTGTGTCGCGAAATAATTCGGCAACGAAGAGGGCACACAGGCCGACAAAGAAAGCCAGGAAAACTCCCAGGGCAAGCGTTAATAAACGATTTGGCTTGACCGGAGCGCGTTGGACTATCGGCGTTTCAGCCAGGGCCACGTTGGTGATTTTCTTCTGGTCCATCTCGTCCGTGATCCGAGCCTCTTCCTGTTTCCGGGCGTACATCTGATAGTTGTTTTCGGCTTCCTTTACTTGTCGTTCCAGATCGCCGTGCTTGTTACTCGCTTGCTCCAGCCGGGAGAGCACTGCCTGATACTGATCAATTTGCTGCGCCAGGTCATCGCGACGCGCATGTTGGCCGGCGAGATCCAGACGAGCTTTCGCCATCTCTGTTTCCAGCATTTGTCGCAGCGGGTTTATGTCGGAGGATTGCTCAACGCTCGTAACGCTCTTTGCCTCTTGCAGCGCCGCGGAGGTGTCTTTCAGTTGCTGGTCGACTTCTCTGACCAGACGATCATCGGGACGGAATTTTGTCAGCAACTGGGTGCGGCGATTTCTTAGTTCAACCAACATGGTGCTCAAACGCTCGAGTGCGTATTGGTTGGGAACCGCACGGCTCTGAGTTGGCACCCTCCCCGGGACGGTGCTGAGTTGCCGCTGTAGTTTGTCGATTCGTTCAGTCGTATCCTTCACCGCGCCCACCGACTCGAGGTATCGAGACCTGACATCAGCCATCTTCTGCAGGTTCAACTGCTTTTCCTGGTCGAGCGATATGAAGTGGTTCTGCTGCTGGAAGGTCTCCAGGGTGGTTTCCGCTTCCTGTAGTTGGTCACCGTAACGACTGCTTTGATTTTGAAAGAACTCCTGCGTACCTGGCGGCCGGTGAAGTTTGAGGTGTTTGTCGAGGTAAAGATTGGCGAGACTCTGCAAAACTGCGGCCGCAGACTCGGGCGAACTCGCTGTGTAGGTGACTTCTATGATGTCAGCTTTCTTTACTGCAACTATCTCGAGGTCCTTCTCCAATTGGTGCACTGCCTTTTCAGCCGGCGGCACTTGATCGCTCCAAAAAGAACCAGAAGCTTGGCGCTCCAGTCCGTTTTGTTTTACCACTTGCTCGAGCAGGTCCTTGCTGGTCAGCAGCGCAATCTCTGAATTGATTTGGGTTTCGGTAACCTCGGAGTTGCGGACGTCGGTGGGGTTAGTCAGCCCTGGGGTGATTACCACATCAGCGCGAGCGTTTTTCACGAGAATCTTCATCCGCGACTGGTATTTGTTAGGAAGAAACACCACCAGGAAAACGGTCACCGCCGTTATCGACAGGAAAACACTCACGAAGAGCCATTTCCGTCGAAATAGCGTTGTTGCCGTTTCGCGAAAGGTCCAGCTCGATACATTCACAGGCTGCCGCGCTATGGTCGGCAGTCCTCTATTCTCATCGGGCATGATTACACTCGATATGGAGTTAAAACACAGTCTGATCAAGCATACGAAGCTGGTTTACCTCACAAGGCAAGCACGAAAACCAGGTCCGAACGACTTAGAACTTCTTTGTCTAGAGGGTAAATGCCTAAAGCGGCTGATACTCCAAATTACGAGCACCTGGATCGAAGGTTAGGCAGTGCACTAAGATTATTTGAGACGATCGATTTGAGTGAAACGCGGCTGACGATATGGTAAACGGAACCAGCGCATGGCCCCTTATCAGAGATCAACTTCTTGAACAACACAACCTGATCGTTTAGAGAGCACACCTGTGTGCCGGTGGCGCTGTTAGGCGGAAGGCTAACAAGGGATGACACTCATTGACGGACAAACCCCAAAGAGGCGCCCGGTGTGGAGGTCTGACCTCCTTTTTTGACCCATAAGACCCTACCCAAATCTGTTTCAGCATGGTTTTCGTAAAGTAAGAGCGGACTAGCGATTGCGATAGCTCGCCAATGTAGAGCAGAAGAAAAGCCCTGCTCCGCAGAGAAAGTGCCACAGCCGCCCACAAATTTTGGAACTCTCGCCAGTCGGCATCGGACCTACCCGATACTGACCTCGATGTCTGCTCCAAGGCTCTGGCTGGTTAGACATCGTCGGTTTCCAGGGCCATTCGGCCGGCATCATCCTGATGCCATCAGCGTTAGACCGCAGCCACTCCTGCCGTCAAGGCTGACAGCCTCCCTTCTAGATCTAGATAGACCACTTAGACGCGCGCGCTGGGCGGACAAGTTCGCTTTCCAAACAATGCGGTGGTGCCCACTTCCGTCGCGACGAATCATCTCCGAGAACCATCATGAAGAAACCACTTGTCGTCGGAATCACAACACAGTTAGTCGGGCGAGGGTCGTCCGCAAATTTGGTTGGAAAGTAGGAGGACGTTATGTTCACGGTTACCAAGCAAACCAAACGTGTCCTGATTGCTGACGATGATCCTGTGATCAGACTTCTGGTAACTTCGGCCGTTCAGCGCGAGGGGTACGAGGTTGTTGCGGCGCAGGATGGTCGCGAGGCGTACCGCATCCTCCAAACGGACTCTGATTTCAAAGCAGCCATCTTCGACATGATGATGCCGCACCTTGAAGGCCTGGACATCATCCGCTTCATGAAAACAGAAAAGCGCCTCATGCGAATACCCGCAATGATGATCACGTCCGAACAGGACTTGAAGCTGATGGCAGAGACCCTGTCCGCGGGCGCAGTACTCTTTCTTCGCAAGCCCTTTACCGCCGAACAACTTCGGTCGATTCTCGGCATGCTGCTCAACGGGAATAACCTGACGAAAAGAGCAGCCTAGCGGCTCTTAATAGTCTTCATTCAAGGGGACCTGTGCTGCGCGCTCCGCAACCAAAGTATTATGTTTGACCAACAGATCGGCACCGATGGGAACATGGCAAAGACATCCGCGGCGTTAGCGCTGGCGGCAGATACTGAGAACGATGCCGTGGATATGACTGTGCTGTTGTCTTTCGAAGATGGTGAAACTGATTTGGTTGTGGAACTGATTGACCTCTATCTTCAAGACGCGCCAGTCAGGATTGAGGCGATTAAAGAAGCTGTAGCGAAATCTGACGGCGCAGCGTTGAAACGCGCCGCCCACAGTCTCAAAGGAAGCAGCGGAACCCTCGGAGTTCGACAGCTCGCAGCGGTTTGCGATGTACTTGAGCGGCTCGCCAATGATTCGTTGACACCCGAAGCAGCGGCAATGCTGCACCGGCTGGAAACGGAGTTTGCACGCGTGCAGGAAGCCATGCTCTCGGAACGACAACGGTCAACGCGCACAAATCATTAGCAACTAATCTCGTTCGTTTAGAGGTGGGCACCGCCCACCGGTGCGCCGCGGATGAAACGATGCGACTACGTAATCAACCCGTGATTACTTAGTTGAATGGTTTTGTCTACGACGTACCGGTGGGCGGTGCCCACCTCTAAACGAACGTATGGTAGGGGCGTAGCGCGGATCTCAACGGTTGCGTTCATCGCCATGAATTCTTATCTTGGTATGTGATTCTTTCGACAACTCCACCTTCCCAATCCGCCGAAGGTACAGGCGAGACGGTCGCCGGCCTGGGCCTTAGTGACGAGTTTATCGCCGCCATCCGCCACACGCTTCACGAAGACATTGGCTCCGGCGATGCCACCACTAACAGCATCGTCCCCCCCGACGAAAGTGCTATCGCAAAGATAATCGCCAAAGAGGACGGCGTCGTATCAGGACTGCTCGTAGCTCGGGCGGTGTTTCTCGAGTTGAGTGCTGACATGCGTTTCGCGTCGATCGCGTCAGATGGAGCGCAGGTCGTTCGCGGGCAGACCCTACTTGAGCTGACGGGACCATCTCGCGCCATCCTGACCGGAGAGCGAACAGCGCTCAACTTTCTCGGTCGTATGTCGGGAATTGCGACCTTAACGCGAGCTTTTGTTGATGCAGTCGCCGGCACAGGCGCAACGATTCTCGACACACGGAAAACTGCGCCGGGTCTGCGGGTCTTCGATAAACTCGCCGTCAAGCACGGCGGCGGCAGCAATCACCGCTTTGGTTTGTTTGACATGGTAATGATCAAGAATAATCACATCGACTCAGCCGGATCGTTGACGAGGGCGGTGGCTATGGCGCGTGCCGGGGCTCATAATTTAGAGATCGAGGTCGAGGCCCGAACGATGGCGGAGGTACAGGAGGCCTTAACTTCAGGAGTCGAGCGAATTCTGCTGGATAACATGTCGCTCGATGAATTGCGCCAGGCTGTGGTGGAATGCGCGGGTCGATCGAAATTGGAAGCATCAGGTAATGTAAACCTGAATAGCGTGCGGGCCATTGCCGAGACGGGCGTCGACTTCATCTCGGTAGGCGCGCTGACGCATTCCGCAAAGTCCTTTGACGTCAGCCTGCGTTGGGTGGGTTAGGATTTCAAGCAGTTTGTAAAGCAAACTGTTGGTTTGTGGGCGGAGTCTAAAAACGTTAGTTGACTGTCAGCGCACAATCGCAAACTAACAGTTTGCTTTACGAGACGAGCAAAGGAAGGTCTATGATTCCAGTACTAAGCAACGAAACTTCCGCTGATCAGCTTTACCTCAAGTTACGAGAGATGCTCGGCGATGTCGTACCGGACTTCGAGTTGAAACTCAAAGCAGAGCTGGCGGCCGAGATCAATCGGCTCAAGATCGAAAAGAACGCCGTCATCCTGGGCCACAACTACATGGAGCCCGCGTTGTTTTATTCGATACCGGACTTCGCCGGCGATTCGCTGGATCTTGCGCGCCGGGCGGCGGCGACCGACAAGGACATCATTATCTTTTGCGGCGTCCGCTTCATGGCCGAAACCGCGAAGCTGCTTAATCCGACCAGGACTGTCTTATTGCCGTCAGAAAAGGCCGGGTGCTCGCTGGCCGCCAGCATCACCGCCGCGGACGTGCGTGAATTGAAACAGAAGTTTCCCGGCGTGCCCGTAGTCACGTATGTCAATACTTATGCTGACGTCAAAGCCGAGTCGGACATTTGTTGCACGTCGTCGAATGCAGCGGCAGTCGTTGCCTCATTGAATACCGAGACAGTCATCTTTCTGCCGGACGAGTATCTGGCAAAGAACGTCGCCAGGGAGACCGGTCGGCACATCATCTTTCCTACCAACGACCCGCGCGCTGTTTCAGGAGGTTCCACCCCGGAATTGGATTATCAGATGATTGGGTGGCCGGGACGTTGCGAAGTGCATGAGAAGTTTACGGTCGAAGACATAACCAATATCCGTAAACAGTTTCCCGACGTGGTAATTCTCGCGCACCCCGAATGCAGTCCTGAAGTGGTCGAGGCTTCTGACTATTCTGGTAGCACGAACGCCATGATCAGATACGTTGAGAAAACCAAGGCGCCGCGCTATCTGCTGCTGACGGAATGTTCGATGGGTGAAAACATTGCCGCGGCGAATCCGGAGAAGGAGATGCTCCGTCTTTGTAGCGTGCGTTGTCCGCACATGAACCAGATTACGCTGGAAGACACACTGGCATCGCTGCAAAAGAACCAATACGTCATCGAGATTCCGGAAGATATTCTGCACCGAGCCGCCCAGGCGGTGGAAAGAATGATTGCGATAGGATAAGTATTTCGCATCGGGCTGACGACGAGAGGGCGCAACAGTCCGCTGGACTTCAGCCTGAAGGGCTGTCAGATAGTAGCCGGTGGTCGCAGCGCAGCGTAGACCACCGGATGCAGAAGCAAATTACGTTTAGACCCTGACAGGGTCTCAGAAGTCTACGCCAGCTGACCCCCATTTCTCTTTACACCCGTTCCGGGTGTGGAATCACTTGATTGGTTTCCGGTGGTCTGCGCTGCGCTGCGACCACCGGCTACTATCTGACTGCCCTTCAGGCTGAGGCACCCGCCGCACAAACTGGTTATGATCACCCCTTCAACGTGACCGCGAGCCTTCTCCCAGTCAGGCATAACCCGCGCGTCAACCGGGCGTAAGAAGTTGCTCGACAAAACCCAGTTGGCGCGGTTTAATGTCACCCTCCGTCCGACTCCTATTTACCGACCAGGTGGGTATTGCCATGTTCATTACACGTAAGTCTAAGCTGAGCACTTCTATGGCCGCGCTTATCGCGGTGTGTTTCGTGCTGAACTTCGTCGGAATGGTGACAGCTTTCGCCCAGGGGCCCATTGACGATGTCAATCCGATGATTGGCACCACTGGTCCAAGCGTTTATGACTACGGCGGTATGATTCCGGGGGTCGCTACTCCCTTTGGCATGACTCACTGGACCGCCATGACGCGGGAAAACAAAATCAGCGTCTACTCATACAATCATGCCGACAAAACTATTCAAGGCTTTCTCGGCACCCATCAACCAGCCATCTGGATGGGTGACTACGGCTACGTCAGCTTGATGCCGTCGGTTGGAGAGTTAACGACTTCGCGTAAATTACCGTTCATGCATCAGGACGAGATCTCCGCGCCCAACTACTATTCCGTGAAAATGGACGATGGTGGTAAACCGATCAAAGCCGAAATGACCGCGACGACCCGGGCCGGCTTCCTCAAGTTCACGTTTCCTGCCTCACCGGCTTCCCACCTCGTCGTCACCGCCAGCCGTTCGCAAAAGTTTGCAGGCTTTATCGAGATCGATCCGAAGAAACAGGAGATCATCGGCTACAACCCTGATCGGATGTCTGAAGAGCTGGGACCGCCACTGCCCAACTTTAAAGGCTATTTTGTTATTCAGTTCAGCAAACCGTTTGCGTCTTCCGGGACCTGGGAGGATGGCAAGATCAATTCCGAGAACACTCGGGAGACCGGACACTTCATGGGTGGATACGCCACCTTCGCCACCGCCCAGGGCGAAGAAGTCAAAGTCAGGATTGGCACTTCTTTCATCAGCATCGACCAGGCCAGAGACAACTTGAACCGAGAGATTCCTGATTGGAATTTCGAACGGGTGAAGGCAGACGGTCGGCGGATCTGGAATGAAGCCCTCGGCAAGATCAAGATTCAAGGCGGGACAAAGGACGATCGCATCAACTTCTACACCGCGATGTATCACTCCCTATTGTTCCCGAGGATCTTCTCGGAGTATGGGCGCTACTACAGTGCCTTCGACGACAAGGTTCATAACGGAGTCTCTTATAACGACTATTCACTGTGGGACACATTCAGGGCCGAGCACCCTCTGCTGATATTGATTCAACCGGAGAGAGTGCCGGACATGATCACCTCTCTGCTGCAAATGTATGACGAGGGCGGTTGGATGCCGATGTGGCCTAATCCCACTTACTCAAGCATCATGATTAGCACCCACGCCGACAGCGTAATCGCCGACGCTTATGTAAAAGGAATCAGAGGCTTCGATCTCAAAAAAGCCTACGCAGCCACTTACAAAGATGCCATGACGCCGCCCGATGGAGACGTTGGGAACAGGTGGATTGATCGCGCGCCGTGGACCGCCTATGAAGCACGAGGAGGGTTAACCTGGTACAAGTCGCTCGGCTATGTCCCGCAGGATAAGACGGACGAATCAGTCTCCCGCACCCTTGAATTCGCCTATGACGATTTCTGCGTCGCTCAACTCGCAAAGGCCGTCGGTAAGATGGACGACTACGAGTTGTTTATGAACCGCAGTCGAAACTATAAGAACCTATACGACCCCTCGATAGGATTCATGCGACCGAAGAAAGCTGACGGAAGTTGGGATGAGGAGAGCTGGGCTTCAAAGGAAGACCGGAAACCGGGATTCACCGAGGGTAGTCCCTGGACCTATCTGTTCTGCGAAATGCAGGACATTCCCGGCATGATCGCCTTGATGGGTGGCAACGATCGATTCAACGCCAAGCTCGATGAGAACTTTGCCGGCGGGCATTACCGACACGACAACGAACCCGGACATCATTACACCTACCTCTATAACTATAGCGGCCAACCATGGAAGACTCAGGAGCGAGTAAGAGAAACTATCAACTCCCAATACCATAACGGGCCCGGAGGTTTGAGCGGTAACGACGACTGTGGCCAGATGTCAGCCTGGTACATTTTCAGCGCGATGGGATTCTATCCGGTGACACCTGGTAGTCCTGTTTACGCCATCGGGAGTCCCCTTTTCGAGCGGGCCACCATCATGCTGGGCGGGCCGTATAAGAAAGGTCCGTTTACGGTCATCGCTCGAAACCAATCGCCGAAAAATATATACATTCAATCCGCCACGCTTAACGGCAAGCCCTTGAGAGAACCTTTTATTAATCACAGTGACATTGCTAACGGCTCGACGCTGGTGTTTGTAATGGGACCGCAGCCGAATAAGAACTGGGGAGTAGGCAAAGCCCGCTCACATTGATCCAACTCCGTGGAGTGCGCCGGCCCGGCGGCGCTTTGGTATTCTGCGACCTGTCGCAGCCGCTGGGATGGATTAGAACGCGCGGTGAGTGTGACGAAGGACGACGGCGACAGGTCGCCGATGACCAAAGCGGTGACACCGGGGCCCCCGGCCGGGCAGCCCGGCTGGGGTGGCTGTAGGGTCACCGCACTCCAAGGAGTTAAATCAATGATGAAAATCTACCTGGCAGAGATGGTCGGCACCATGATCATGCTGATCCTCGGTGACGGCGTTGTTGCCAACGTGCTCTTGCATAAATCGAAGGGGCAAGGCAGCGGTTGGATGGTGATCACGACGGCGTGGGGCTTGGCGGTTATCATCGCCATCTTCTGCGTGGGGCGCATCAGCGGTGCGCACCTTAATCCGGCCGTCACGGTGTCGCTCGCCGCGGTCGGTTCATTCTCATGGAGCCTCGTCCCTGGTTACATCCTGGCGCAAATCATCGGGGCATTTCTCGGAGCAGTCGTCGTCTGGTTGGTGTACCTGCCCCACTTTGAGGAAACCCAAGACGAAGCATTAAAGCTAGCCGTGTTTTGTACCGCACCGGCAATTCGTCGCCCTGTTTCCAACTTCCTTTCCGAAATCATTGGCACGGCAATCTTGATGTTTGGAATCCTGGCGATTGCTGCGAATGCCCAGAAATTGACAACCCCGGCCGGCATCGATCTTTCTCTGGTCTTCAGCCAGGGCATCCAACCGATTCTGGTGGGATTCCTCGTTTGGGGTATTGGCCTTTCACTGGGTGGACCGACTGGGTACGCGATCAACCCGGCGCGCGATCTGGGACCGCGTCTCGCACACGCGCTGCTGCCAATCGCCGGCAAGGGAAAATGTGACTGGGGCTACGCTTGGATTCCCGTTGTCGCGCCCCTGATCGGTGGCGTGATTGGTGCGGGGCTCTACACCATCATCGGCTTTTGATGGATGCGAGCCAACATTGTAGGGGTGGCACTCCGTGGCCACCCCATTCGTCCGCCAGAGTCATGTTGAGGTTGAGTGATACCTGGAAGAAGAGCGGCGGCCACGGAGTGCCGGCCCCGACAACTATTCAATAGGAAGCTCTGAACAGTGCTTTCGACGCGTAGCGTCGGTATGAATTTAGCCCGGCCTTTTAACCGGGGCTCCCGCGCGGGCAGCCCGCGTGGGGTGGCAGGGCCGGGAAAGGCCAACGAAATGTCCGCGTCGCGTAGCGACGCCTGAATCTACTGCGAATTCAATCGTCGCTAGGCGACGAGAACAAGATAACAACCTGATCCCGGCGTTGAAACGCCGGGCTAAACTCATACCGACGCTACGCGTCGAAAACCTTCAGGGCTTTCAATAGCCTAAAACGGAGGGAACAAACCACATGACTCGATACGTTGGCGCAGTTGATCAAGGCACGACCAGCACGCGCTTCATGGTCTTCGATCATGCCGGGCGCGAAGTTGTGCGCCACCAATTAGAGCACGCGCAGATTCTGCCGCAGGCGGGCTGGGTCGAACACGACCCAATGGAGATTTACCAGCGCACTTGCGAAACGATCAAAGGTGCACTTGCCGCCGGCGACCTTACCGCGCGGGACCTCGCAGCGGTGGGCATTACGAACCAACGCGAAACTACCATCGTCTGGAATCCGAAAACAGGCCAACCGCTTTACAACGCGATTGTCTGGCAGGACACACGTACTGATCGAATCATGCGTAAGCTGGAACAAGACGGTGCGGGCGAGGTCATTCGAAGAAAATCGGGGTTACCACCAGCGACCTATTTCTCCGGCGGCAAGATTCAGTGGATTCTCGATAACGTTGAAGGCGCCCGCTCAGCCGCTGCCCGCGGCGAGGCGATCTTCGGCAACATCGACACCTGGGTTATCTGGAACCTGACCGGCGGCATCAACGGCGGGGCGCACATCACGGATGTGACAAATGCCAGCCGCACCATGCTGTTCAACCTTGAAACTCTCGATTGGGATGATGAACTGCTCGGGTTCTTCAACATTCCACGGGCCATGTTGCCTTCGGTTCGTCCCTCTTCGGATTCGAGCTTTTATGGCACGACTCGGGAAGACGGCCCCTTCAAGGGCGAAGTTCCTTTGTGTGCTGACCTGGGCGACCAGCAAGCCGCGACCGTCGGGCAAGTATGCTTCACGCCGGGCGAAGCTAAGAACACCTACGGCACCGGCAACTTCATGCTGCTCAATACAGGCACGAGCATTGTGCCGTCGCACGCCGGGTTGCTAACTACCGTGTGCTACCAGTTTGGTAACGCGCATCCTATTTATGCGCTCGAGGGCTCGGTAGCCGTGACCGGTTCCGCCGTCCAGTGGCTGCGTGATCAACTCGGACTCATCCAACAGGCCGGCGATATCGAGGCGTTAGCCAACACCGTGACGGACAATGGCGGAGTATACTTCGTGCCCGCTTTCTCCGGCCTCTATGCTCCTTATTGGCGATCTGACGCGCGCGGCTGCGTCGTCGGTCTCTCGCGCTTCAACGACAGGGGGCATCTCGCTCGGGCAACGCTGGAAGCGATCTGCTACCAAACCCGCGATGTGCTCGACGCGATGGTAAAAGATTCAGGCGTCAAGTTGGAGGTCTTGAAAGTTGATGGCGGAGCGACCGTGAACGATACCTTGATGCAACTTCAGGCGGATATTTTGGGGGTGCCCGTAGTGCGGCCGGTCGTTTCGGAAACCACCGCACTCGGAGCGGCTTATGCTGCCGGATTGGCGGTTGGTTTTTGGAGTAATGAGGAAGAGATGCGCCAAAATTGGCAGGCGGATAAGCAATGGGAACCGCGTTGGAACGCGGACCAGAGAGCCGCGGGATATGTGGGCTGGCAGAAGGCGATCGAACGCACATTGAATTGGGTCGATCTTGAAACAGACTAAAGCAACGGTTAGGGACTCGCTTTTCTCGGCGCCAAAGCGCGAAATGCAAGAGCTTGGACCATCGACCCAGCGAGAAGGCGTAAAGGCTTCCGAGCGCTGAATGCGCGAAGGTGCTAGAGCGAATATCGCCATGGGGGTTCAGTCAGTCTCACGATCTCGCGCTTTCAAGCGCTGCGGCTTTGCCGCCCTCCGTGCGGTGAGGCTCTGCCTCACCATGGGCGCTCTCTACTGCTTGAGGCTATGCCTCCGCCGCTTTCGAGGCGCAGCCTCAAGGAATGAAGCCGCTACCCGGAAAGGCCGAGCCTTTCCGCACGGAAGGCGGCAGAGCCGCAAACCTCTGCCACTTAACCGCTGGGACAACATGAAATCTCGGGTCACCATAATTTTTGTTTTGAACCTTGCAAAGGGAACCATCAGCTCTTGACCATCCGCCGCAGAGACTTCTTGCAACTATTCGGATCGACTGTTGGACTCGTCGCAGGCGGAGCTTTGGTTGCGCCACCAGCCCAGAGCAACGCGAACTCGAAAGCAACCTCCGCGAAGAAAATTCTCGTCGCACATAGAGGCGCTTCCGCATACGCACCCGAGCACACACTTGAATCCTATCGACTCGCGCTAAAACAGGGCGCGGATTTTGTCGAACAGGATCTGCAGATCACCCGAGATAATCAGCTCGTCTGTTTACACGACCTCACGCTCGAGCGGACCACCAACGTTCGGGATCTTTACCCAACTCGCTTTCAAGAGGAGACGGCCCCGCGGTCTCCAAGCGAGCAAGGGAGTGGTGTGGCAGGCAGTCCAGTACGTCGCTGGTACGTCTCAGATTTTACCTTGCGAGAGATTAAGCAACTCGACGCGGGTTCATGGTTCAACCCGAAATTCAAAGGGGCACGCGTACCGACTTTCCAGGAAGCGATTGACCTCGTGCACGGCAGGGCCGGTCTCTATCCCGAGACCAAAGCTCCCGATGTTTACGGCCGGCTGGGCTTTGATATGGAACGTTTATTGGTCGCGGTCCTGAGAAAGAACCGACTGGGGACGAGCAGCGCCGAGCGCCACACTCCAGTGATTATTCAATCGTTCAGCGCGGAGAGTTTGCGAAAACTCTCCCCCATGCTAAATCCGAAACTGCCATTGGTCCTGCTGATCAATGAACAAATGCGACCGCAATGGCTGACGCCTGCAGGACTGACCGAGACTAAACAATTTGCCAACGGCATAGGTCCCGCGAAAGCTCTGCTCAATAAGGATCTCGTGACGCAAGCTCACGATCTTGGCTTGACCGTCACGCCGTATACTTTTCGCCAAAGAGACATGGGCAGGTTTAAATCCCTGCACGAAGAGATGAGTTACTACTTGTACGATTTGGGTGTCGATGCGCTGTTTACCGACAACCCCGATTTATTTCCGCGCTCCTGAGCCCGCGGAGCGGGGCGACAGCGTAAAGCCTGGGGTGAAGCGCAGCGGAACCCCAGG
>JANNJZ010000304.1:0-7453 GCA_031396065.1 Pyrinomonadaceae bacterium
GTCGGCAGAACAGAGAACAAGCAGCTCAACATAACCCTGACCACGGGACTTCTGGGTTCGCCCCAGGTGATTGCGGCCCAGGTTAACCTGGGCGACGAAAAGCTGGCAGCCAATGTTGAAACCACTCTGAATAAAGCCGACCTGTCCCCTCTATTGAAGATGGCTTTTCCCGACGCCGAGGTGAAGCTTGCCGGAACCGCAACCGGGACACTCAAGATGAGCGGCAGTCTGCTGGATGAAGACGGCTACTTTTCCGCCAGCGGTTTGCAGGGATCGGCTAACCTTTCAGAACTCAGTTTTCGAGTTTCGGATGTTCAGCTCAACGCCACGTCGCCGCTGATTGTGAAGTTCTCGCCAAACGAAGTCACGTTCGAACAGACAAAATTTACCGGTCCAGGGACAAACATCGTTTTGGGTGGAACGTTGGCGATTGGTTCCGGCGGACGGCAGAGCATGACGGCTGATGGTCAGCTTAATCTCAGAGTCTTGAACGGGCTCAGTCCGGATGCGTTTACTTCCGGCACGGCTGAAGTCGCCGTCCGAGTCACGGGCAGCTACGAGTCGCCTCGACTCAACGGAACTGCGTCGGTCGCCGGAGGCTCCGTTTCTCTGCTAATCGGAAACGAGCGCTGGACCATCGCAAATTTGAAGGCGCTGGTTCGGTTCACTTCCAACCAGGCGCAGATTGATACTATGACTGGCACGCTGGGAGGCGGTCGCCTTTCAGCTACTGGTGGCGCCTTGATCGAGGGCTTCACGCTCGCCAGATTCCTATTCAATATTCACGGCCAGGATGTAAGTGCTCCGTTTCCCACCGGCTTTCGGACCACCGGTAATATCGATCTCGAGTTAAAGGGGACTTCGCGCGAACAGTTGATCAGTGGGGTAGTGAACATTCGTCGCGCTGAATACACCCAGGATATCGAACTCGCTGACTTGATCAATTTTAAGCGCGAAGAGTCGATCGAAGAGGGAAGCGAGATCGAGCTAACTCGGGGAACGTTGTATAGCGGTTTAAGAATCGAGGGCCGCAACGCTCTGGTAGTAAGGAATAACCTCGCGGATTTGGTCGGGTCACTCTCGTTAGAGGTAAACGGTCCGGTCAAGGATGCAATTGTTTCCGGCAGAATCACTGCGACCAGCGGCACCTTGAATTTCCGCAACGATCGTTACGAAATAACTCGCGCTTTGATGGATCTACCGCCACAACCAAACGCCGATCCAATCATAAACATTCAGGCTGAATCGCAGATTCGTGGGTACCGCGTGACCGTCGGTCTGGCTGGACCACTGTCGCAGCCTCAGGCGATTGTTAGATCCGAGCCGGCGCTGCCACAGGCTGATGTGGTCTCCCTGATTACGACGGGTCAGCTTTCAACTGGAGATACGAGCACGTCCGTCCTGTCTCAATCGGGCTTGGGGACCGCGACCAGCCTTTTGACGGACGCGCTTATCAACGCGCCCGCGCAACGTGCGACCAGCAGACTCTTCGGGTTAAGCCGTTTTGAGATTAATCCGGTCATCAGTGGCCGCAGCGGGTCCACGCCGGCGGCCCGGTTGACCCTGGGCAAGAGAATCAACAAAGACCTTTCGGTTACCTATTCGACTAATGTCGCGTCGGATCCGAACCAGATATTGGCGCTTGAGTATCGGGTTTCGGACCGGCTGTTTTTCATTGCGCAGTATGAACAGGCATCGGCGCGAAAATTGACTGCGCGCAACAACAGTTTCAGTTTCGAGATTCGATTTAGACGACGGTTTTGAGGTATGAGAACTTTGCGCGCCTTTGCGACGATCTTTGCGTTCTTTGCGGTTCGCGTGGCCCCGCGTGTCGACTTAACCACAAAGGCCGCAAAGAATTCGCAAAGGGACGCCAAGAGAATTGCCTCTGGACTTATCCTGGGGATGTTTCTGGTTGCGACACTGCTTGCCGCTCCGCGAACCATGGTGGCGGCTTCCAACTTCGAAGACTACGAGGGCCGGCTGATTACCTCGATCGAAGTTACTTTCGAGGGTTCCCCAGCTGATCCCTCAGCCGAGGCCGAATTCCTGTCGTTTATTGGAATTGTGCCAAACAGTGAATTCTCGGCAGTCAGCATCCGTAATTCGCTTCAGGAGTTGTTCAATTCTGAGCGAGTGGCCAACGCCCGGGTCGAAGTAGTTGAGGTAGCGAACCCGAACACGTCAACGCGTGGTCCCATTCGGCTGCGATTTGTCATCCAGCGCCAGGTGCAGATTGGCGACCTTAAGTTTGTGCTGACTCCACCTGTCGGCACCCCGATCTCCGAAGACGAACTGCGCGCCCGGGTCAGTCTAACCCCGGCCGGAACCCGGCTTACCAAACAAGTAATTATTCGGAACACCGATGAACTCCAGGTGTATTTGCGAGATCGTGGCTACTTCGGTGCGACCGTCGAGCCGAATGAAGAATTGGACGCGAGCGGAACCCGGGCCACTATTACTTACCGCATCGTTCCCGGTGAACAGTCGCGAGTGGGGACTTTTAACATCGATATCCCCGGATTTGATCTGTCCCCGGTCAGACCCTCCATACAGCTTCAGGTTGGTGCTCCTTTCACTCGGGACGCACTGGGCGAAGATATAAAGCGCATCCGCCAAGCGCTTATCGACAAGGGATTCCTTTCTCCCTTGCTGGAAGAACCGCGGGTAGTCAGGGACGCCGAGCGAAACACGATTACGATAGAGTTGAAGGGCAAGGTCGGACCGAAGGTGGTGGTCCTGTATCCGGATTACAAGATGAGTGAAACTACCGCGCGTGATCTGCTGCCGGTAAAACGCGAAGGCAACATCGATGTATCCGCGATCATTGAAGGGGAACGCCGGCTGCAGAATCAGTTACAGGAGCAAGGCTACTTTTTTGCCGACGTAACTCCGGTGTGCACCATCACGCCCCCGGTGCCAGAGTTGGGTGACAACGGCACCACCACTACTTGTGAGATCCTGAATCCCGACACTTTGAGCGGGCACACGGTCGAAATACGTTATGACATCGAGCGCGGGCGTCGTTTCAAGCTGGCTGATATTCGCATTACCGGCACTAACAAACTCGCCTACGAAGACGTGTCGGCGGATCTGAGAACTCAGAAAGCCAGCGCTATTGGATTGATTCCTTTCCTGGGCTACGGTCGTGGTTACACCAGCGCTACCCTGCTCGAGCAGGACAAACGAACCATCACCGGCTACCTGCGCGATCTCGGATATCGTCGAGCGGAAGTGAGTGTGCTTCAGGGTGTATCCGTCGACGGCGAAAACCTGATTATCACGTTTCAGGTGAACGAAGGTCCCTTGACTCGCATCGCCGGGGTGGAACTCCGCGGCAATAAGATCTACACCGACCAACAACTTTACGATGAACTGAAGATTGTTACCGAATCTCCGTTCTCGCGCTCCCAGGCCAGGGCCGACGGAGCCCGGCTCGTCGGACTCTACGCGCGCGACGGTTACATAAACGCTCGCATGGATTTCTCTATTGTCGAACTGCCAAAGAAAGGTGATGACGAGCAGGTAAGGCTTATCTATTCGATCTCTACCGAGGGAGATAAGGTCTTCGTCCACCGGATCATTGTTAACGGCGTTACCGGCGATGCGAAGACACAGGCCACCAAGCGCGCCGCAATTTTGCGAGTTATTCCGATTGCCCCGGGCGAGGTGCTGCGTTCGGATCGAATCGCCGAAAGCGAGCGTGAGCTCTATCTCACCGACGCTTATCGGCAAGTCATTATTCGTACGGATGCGGCCGGCGAAACTGCCGCTGGTTTTAAGCGCCGAGACGTGATCATCGATGTCGAGGAAAAGAAGCCCAGGGTGATGGACTATGGTGGCGGCTTTTCGACTGATACCGGCGCCCTCGGACTATTTGAAATCAGCAACGTAAATTTGATGAATAAGTTGCGGCACGGCGCCATGCGTCTGCGAGCCAGCCGTCTGCAACAGTTGGTGAGATTTGAATATCTGGATCCGCGCTTTGCCAGGCATGGAGAGAATCATTTTGCGCCGCTCGCTTTTTCAGTGGAATACCAACGGGATGCGACGGTGACGCGATTCTTCCGGAGCGCGATTGACCGGGGCACGATGGGGATCGTCCAAAGGCTCGACGAAGAGGGGAACCCACTTGACGAATTTGGCAGAATTGTAAAGGAGCCGACGATCAATCGTTTTACGCTCGCACTTGAAACGCGGCGAGTGCTTAGCCAGAAAACCCGTTCCATTGTGTTCGCTCGTTATAGTTATGAAGACGTGCGGCTCTTCAATCTTCAAAGTCTCTTGATTAGGCCAATCCTGCAACCGGATCGCGCGGTAAGGCTTTCCCGCTTTGGGGCGTCGTTCGTCCGAGACACGCGCGAGAGATGCGAGCGAGGCTTGTTGGGCGCTATCCGAGATCCCGATGAGGAAACCGGGGCGCCTGGTGAAATCTGCCGCTACAACCAGTTGGACGCTACCCGCGGTGACTTCTTCAACGTTGATTACGCCGTGGCGTTGCGGCAACTGGGCGGGAACGTGTCCTTCAATAAGTTACAGGCCAGTTATCGTCGTTACTATAAAGTGAATGCGTTACGCGGGACGGTCTTCGCCGGCAATGCAACGCTGGGTCTGGCGAATCTTTTTAATCCGCGCGATCGCGATGGCATCCCCGGTATCACCGAAATCGATCGCACGTTGCCCATTAGCGAACGATTTTTTTCCGGCGGCTCCAATACCTTGCGCGGTTTCAATTTCGAGGAGGCGGGTCCGCGGCAAGTCATAATTCCTGAAGGAGTTTTCGTCGATCAGAACAAGGAAACGGTGGTCTTGAATCCGTTTACAGTGCCGGTCGGCGGCAACGCGCTGGCAATTCTCAACCTTGAAGCTCGGATACCGATGACCAGGGCCTTGCAGGTAGTTCCATTCTACGATGGCGGAAATGTATTCCGGCGTGTAGGGGATCTATTTGGTAAGAAGGACGACACGCCTGTACCCCCGGGAGACTTGCTGGCAGCCATAGACGCTGCAAACCTGCGCGCCCATTGGATAAACACATTGGGTTTAGGGGTGAGAATTCAAACGCCATTCGGAGGCGCGCTGGCAATCGACTACGGCTTTATGCTCAACCCGCCGGAGTTTTTGATTCCCCAGCGTGGCCCAACCGGCAGAGCGGAGGATTTCAACGGCACTCCGGCCGTATATCGTCTCCCCAGAACGCAGGTGCACTTTAGATTTACGCAGGCCTTCTAAGAGAAGGGGGAAAAGGGGAATGGGGAAAGGGGAATGGCGAATGGTAAAAAGGGGAATGGGGAAGAGGGGAATGGGGAAAGGGAAATAACGATGAGAGCTGGGTTCAGTCACTACATAACCGGTGCACATTTTCGCAGGGCGGCCAGGTCCTGGTGGAGAATTTTGTTCGTCGCGGCCCTTTCCCTTTCCCCCTTCCCCTTTTCCCCTGTTCCCCCGGTCTTTGCTCAGCAAGTGGTCGACAAAATGGTGGCGACGGTTAATGCCGGCGTTATCCAGGAGTGTGGTGAGGGTTGTTTGATCACGTATTCTGATCTCTTGTGGCAACTCGCGTTACAGCCAAACACGCCGGTTGAGCTGCCCTCATCAGCCGACCTTAATCGCGCCTTGCACATACTCATCGACCAGCGCCTCATTCTCCAGGAGGCTGAAAAATTGCCGGCAATCGCGCCCACTCCCAGGGAGATAGAAACTGCGGGTAATGACTTTGTGAAGCAGTTTCTACAGACGGCATCGCTGTCACGACCTGAATTCGAGCAGCGGCTGCGTAAGGTGGGCTTAACCGGGGAACGATTCAATCAGATCATGGCGGAGCGTCTGAAGATTGAGAAGTATCTCGACTTCCGTTTTCGCAACTTTGTCGTCATCACCCAGCAGGAGATAGCCGACTACTACCGAGATGTTTACGTCCCACGACTCAAAGCTCGACCGTCCGGTCAAATCGTCCCCACGCTGGAACAGGCTAGCTCGGAAATTGAAAACAGTATGAAGGAAGCCCAGATTGAGTCGGACATGGACGCGTTCCTCGACAATGCTCGCGAGCGGGCTGAGATTGTGACGTTGAGTGCCGTCTAGGCAGCGCTTCTGCAGTGTCTTCGACGCGTAGCGTCGGTGTGACTCGTGCCCGGCCTTTCAAGGCCGGGAACCTCAACGAAGGCGTGCGCGTCGCGACGCCTGAACCTCGATTCAATCGTCGCAACGCGACGCGGACATGTCGGCCAGCGCTAACCCTTAACCAGCAGCTTTTCTTGGGCCCGGGTATATATTGTCGCCATCTCATATCGGTGATGGAATTTGTCCTCACGGACAATCTTGTTCCAGCTAGGTTTGGGCAGGATCCTCTCTGTGGGAATCGTCGATCAGGGGAGGGCTGAGAACGATAATGAACAACTCACATCCCGGAAAACCAGAGTCCGCCGGTGATCACCTGAAAACAATTACAGTGGTCACCCGTAAGCAAACGGAAGTTAAATCAGGAAGAAGATTTCAGGTGGTCCGATGGTCGACATCCTTTCTCGCCTTCCTTCTGGCTGCAAGTCTCACAAGTGCTCAATCCGCTGCGTCTTTCGGTCAGTCTAAAACTGGAGCTAAGAAGTCTGCCGCGAGCGACAAAGGTGCACGCGACAAAAAGAACCGGGAAAACGAACGGCGAGCGCTCGCCATTCTTCAGGTGCGCGAGTTCGCCGCCAGAAGTTCAGCCTTCCAGGATTTGTGGACCAGAAGTCTAACCACAGCTCAGCTCGCGACTGTCTTGTGGAAACACGATCAGCCCTATGCTCGCCAACTTTTTTCTAAAGCGCTCGATTTGCCCGTCGTCGAACGTGGGGCGAAGCCGGAAAAAAATAAGTTGACCCTCCGTGATGTGACCGAGCTTCGCAGCAAAGTCATTGCACAAATCGCTCGGTGTGATGTAGCGCTCGCCGAACGCCTCACCAAGGAAGACTTGGAGGAAGGCACAAGCTCGATTGATAAGAGCCAGGCAACGATTGAAAATGCTTACGAAATAATTAACGATGATTACAAGAAGGCCTCCGATCTGGCCGCGAGCAGCCTCAAGGGAGGTGTGTCTCCATATATCGTCCAACTGCTTAAAGAGTTGCGCCGGAAGGATGAACCGGTCGCTAATGCGCTCTTCCTGCAGACGCTACAACGACTAGCCAGTGAACCGGTTGTCGACGGGAACACGCTGCTGCTGCTGGGTACTTATGTTTTCACCTCGCCGCGGATTGACCCAAGTGAGCCGTTGGCAATGGCCATGGTTAATATGGGCCGCGTGAGCCTGCCGGACATTACGGCTGAACGGCCTGGGGTGCCGCTTCAAATCGTGCGGGCGTATCTAACCGCCGCCGCCGGAATTCTTTCACGACAAGTGGCCGACCCGACACAGAAACAGCTTTACTATGTGACGGGACAGTTGCTGCTGCCCATGGCGCAAAAGCTCGCG
>JANNJZ010000342.1:0-5428 GCA_031396065.1 Pyrinomonadaceae bacterium
GTCGGAGTCGCTGGACCGACCGCTGCTGCGTCCGAAGTAACTTTGCCATAGGTAACTATCACCGCTACGTCCATGGCGCGCGTCACCCCAGGTCAAGCCTTTTACAATTTGTTGATTAGTCACGGCGCGGCCATGTACCAACTTCTCATGGTACCGGCGGGATACCACAGCTTCGGTGACCTGTTCGGTGTTCCCAAGACGCTCTGTTATGTACAGTTGTTGCTATTGATTCTTATTGTGATCTTCATCCTCTTCCGCAGGCGCGCTCGAAAGAGGCGTTAACGTGTGGAGGGACTGAGAGCCCGCTGGTGAGAGGAGCTTGAGCACGAAAAAAACTTCGTCGGCACCGGCTCGTATGCCGATCTCTTGATGGCCACCAGCTATCGCGATAACGGCGCGAAAGCGATCGGCTGGCCGTGCTTTTTGACATGCTTGACGTCCGGGTCTATTGGGGCTCATGGCGATCGGCCGGTCCGGCATTGCGGATCACAAGCCGGTAGCCACCACGCTGTGCTGTCAAAAGGTGCCGCGGTTTCTCAGGATCCACCTCAAGTTGCTTACGCAGGCGATGAATGGCCGTGTTCAGGCGGCTTACCTGGCTAGGATCTCTCTCGTCATACTTCTCGCCGAATACGTCTTCGATTAGCTGGCGACGCGTGCGTACCTGGTTCGGGTGGTCATAGAAATTGCATAGAAGATCATAGCTATGGCCACGCATATTGATCCGTCGGTCACCGATCCACACCTCGCCCTTCACTTTGTCCACCTGCATGCGGAAGTTGAGCGGTGCGGCACCGGCGCTCACCTCTTTCTCTATGCGCGCGGTTAGCGTTTCGCAGAGCACTGCCGCGGCTATCAGAAGATGCGTGGGACGAGACAACTCCGACCGGAGAAGATTTGCACTGAGGCGAGTAGCCGCGAGGCGTTTCCCAACCTGTAATAGGATCGCGAGATGGTACGGTCGCCGGTCTTTTCCACAGGCCTGTCTCGCTAACCGCCTAATGGTGTGTATCGCCCTTATCGCCTTGCGCAGGGATGGCCTGACTTCCGATGGTTGCGGCTTGAGAAAGTCGCCAAAGACCAGTTCCCGTTCCATCTCGTGCATACTCTCGGGAGGCGAAGCGGGAACCCAATCGAAGCGCACGAGAGCCTCAGTTTCCGCCAAACTCCAGAGCTGAGGGGCCAGTCCGGCATTAATGAAGTCCGTCACCCAGGCGCGATCATTACCGTCAACTAACACGCTCTCCCCGGACAAATCGCCCGGAACATGCACCAGCGGCGCGCCCGTGCCCGGCGCTGAAACTTCTGTCAGCGGCGACGTCGGATCCGCATAGGTGTACGAATCACCGACGAATTCAAAGGTCAACTTACTACCGGATCTCACTACACCGAAGTCGCCACCCTGCAACTCGTTTACCAGGTTGCGCAATTGCGTGACAGTCATGGCGCGTAAAGAATGTTTGGGTCGTAGTCTTAACCGTTCGTTGAAACTGTTCCTCCACGAGGACTTCCGCCCGACGACGAAACGATCCTGCGACCACTCGGCAATCGTGTGCGTAAACAGTTTTCGCAGGATGGTGTGAAATGACTTTTCCGGACCAGCTTCAAATAGTTCCCTGAGTGGCCGAAGCTCTTCCAGATGACCGCCGACAAGGGTATAGAGGTTAGCCGCGTAGTGCCGGGTGGCAGCCGCCTCATTAAGAATCGTAGTGATGGACCCGACGGCCTTCGGGGCAAACTCTTTATAGCGCCTCGCTTCTTCCTGAAGCTCCAGCTTTCGCCCACACACAACTAAGAATGTCTCCGGCTGTTTCCCTTTCACGAAAGCGAAGCACGACAGCGCCACGCGGTTGCCGGTCTGCCAAAGCACCCGCTCTACTCGTATCTCAGTCTGGCTGCGGAAGAGGATGCGAAACACATCTTCCAATTCCTCAGCCTGGGTCGCCAATTGATGGGATGCAACTCCCGGATCAATCAAGGCGAGCAACGACATCCGATCACGCGCACGCCATTCGATCTCCAGGGACCAATTGCGACCGGCGAAAGCTTCGAGGGTCCGCTTTACATAGCTGAGCAGAACGTCGAGCCCTTCCTGTTTAGCCACAAAGGAAACGGCTGGCGGACGCTCAACTTCCACCGGCCCGATTGCGCCGCGGACGTCTTCCCACCGCTGGAAAGAAGTGAGAATGATCTTTGGAATCATGGGATCGGAGCGCCGGGCGAGCGTCAGGCCACTCAGGTCGTTCTTATCTCCGTCATTCACCAACCGCAGGTCGAGGATCGCAAGATGGACGTTGCTGGTTTCGAGCGCCGCGCCGGCGTCGGCAAGGTTAAAGGCAGTTTTTACGGAGTACCCGGAGTTTTCCAGGAATTCAGCGCAACTCTCGGCAAAGCGAGAGTCGTTATCTGCGATTAAGATTCTCGGGGATAGCATGGGATTGGCCTCGTGCGGGGGTTTTAGTCTTCGTCGTCGAACAGCCACCCTTGATCGATTATGTGGTCGAGAAGTTTTCGACGGTACGTGTCGCGAGCCTCTTGAGATTCGAAGCCGTCGCAAATGGCGAACAGGTGGGTGGCGCGGTAGATCTCCTCCAGCTTCTTGTACGAACGCGTCAGACGGTCCTGGGCGGCCCGCTCCTGTGTAGTAAACAGCTTTTGGACCAGGTTGGTTATAGCGGTAACGGCCGCCGATAACAGCCCGATCCGCGTCTCGCCAAACCACAGCAAGGCCAGCGTGATAATAATCGCGGCAATGCCGACCCAGCTCACCGCCACACTGCTCGCATGCAGTTGCGTTGCCTGACGGCTTTCGCGCTCGCGTCCGCGTTCCAGCTCCTGCGACATGTCTCGCAGCAGCATTTGCATGCGTTCGCCTGCCGCTTCCGGCCCAATTTCCTGGACGCGGTTATGCAGGGCCACCGGCGCCTCGGCTTGAAATGCCTGTAGAACTCTGCGCGTGAGCGGAGCATCGATTGGCGTAAGTGCAAGCCGGATCGAGTTGAGCAGGGTCGGCAGTCCTTCGTCATTAAGCTTGGAAACGAAGCCGACCGCAGCCGGCAGGCCGTCCAAGGCTGGTCCAAGCGCCTGCTTTACTGCTTCAACCGTCGGATGATTTGTCCAGATGATCTTCGGGATAGATCGCTCGGCCTGTTTTGCGAGCGTGATGCCGCTGAAGTCGCGCTCATCCAAATCTCTCTCCAACCGCAGATCAATAATCGCGACGTCGACCTGCTTCGCCGCCATCAACTGCTTTGCCTCGTCGGCAGTTGTCACGAGCGAAACAGAGAATCCTTCGCGCTCGAGATACTCTCGCACAGCTTCGCAATCCTGCGGAACGTTATCGACTAGCAGTATTCTGGGTCTATGATTCATGGATATCAGCTCCAGCCGCTAACGCGGCCACGGTGGCAGCCGCTTGCGGTTCAGGTCCCTGAATGCTTTAAGTAACTCGTTTTGATTGAGCGTCTTTGGCAAGTAGTCGATTGCGCCTGCTTCGAACGCTGCCCGCGCGCTCTGCCAGGTGGGAGCCGCCGTGAGCACGACTATCCGGCGATCAGGCTGTTCGGAGCGTAGCTGTGAGACATAGCGTTCTACGCCGTCAACGTAGGAAGCATCAACAGCAACAATCTTGTACTTTGAATCGAGTTCGCCGCGGGCCGCTTGTTCCGGAGTCATCACATCGAAGCCGCCTAACGGCGCCAGAGCATCCCTCAGCACGTTGTTCCAGTGGTTTTCTTTTGTAGTCCCGAGTAGCACCATACGCATAAATTTTCCGCCGGCATTAGTTCGTTGTTGGCAACCAAATCACCATTGAAGTGCCTTCTGGTCCAGTCTTCCCGACGCGCAGTCTGCCGGCGTAGGCTTCTACTATGGCGTCTGCCATCAGCAGGCCCATTCCCATTCCCTTCTTTGACTGGCAATCGGCCCTGGTCTGTTCCACAGGCTTCTTTAAGAGCTGTTCAAAAATCTCATGGGGGATGCCGCCACCGCCGTCCGAGACGATGAGTTCGATGCCCCCATCCGCCAGGCGGGTCTCGACGCCAATCCAACGTCGATCGGCTGGAAGCGTCTTAACGGCGTCGAAAGAGTTATCAATGAGGATGTACAGGAGCTTGCTGAGCCAGTCGCTACTAACGAGAACCGAGGCCGAGACATTCAGATCCGGTACTGCCTGCAGCTTCGCCGCCTTGTAAATGTGCTCATCGTTCCACAGAACTTTGAGTCGTTCGCCGACGAAGTCACTGAGATTGATAAGTTCAGTATCTTCCGCGGAGAGGGTCGGCACGGTCGGCGCGGCTTTGATCTTGGCGGCGTGCTCCTCAAAAATACGCAGCTTCATCTCCAGCCATTCGGGCACGCCAGCCTTGAAGGCCGAGTGATCGCGCGTGTTCCTCACCTGATTGAGGATGGTCAAGGCCCAGCGGTCGATATTGTGCCGCCAGTGGCTGCTCATCATCCCCATCCAAGCCAGGGCGGTGCGCGCCCCGACGAGTCCCTTGGTCTGCGTCAGCTCTGCATATTGTTTCGCGTTTTCGATTGCGATGACGGCCATGTCGGAAAACGCTTCGAGCGCTTTGCGATCATCATCGTCGAAAGCCCGGAGGCGATCGCTCTCCACGTTGATAACCCCGATCATTTTGTTGCCTGAGCGGAGCGGCACTGCCAGTTCGGATTTCGTGTTCGCATCGTAGACAACGTATTCGGGATGCTTCTCCACATCGTCGATGAGGTAAGACTCTCCTCTCAGCACTGCCAAACCGGTGACACCAATCGGTTCGCCGCTAACCTTGGGGTCGAGCGATCTCCGCTCCTTGATTCGCTGGACCAACCCCGGGTGCGCGTGTGGTGGATAAACACTCTCAAGCACCAATTCGCCGGTCTCTTCGTCGTACAGTTGAATCGTTCCCAGAAATGGCTTCTTGCCGTCCGGGCTTGTCAAGCCGTGAATAGCAAAATAAAGAATCCTCTGCAACACCTGCTTTGGTGTATCAGTGAATCCCGCCGAGAGTTCCTTGCTGGCCTCATACAGCGCATTCAAGTAGGCGTTCTGCCGGCGCACTGACTGGAATCCGCGGAGCGCAATAGCCGTCTGGTTGGCGATTAACCGAAGAAGATCAATGTCTTCCTCCTCGAACTTTCGCAACCGGCGAGTGTGGATCAGCATTGACCCAACCACCTCGCGGTCATTAAACATCGGCACGCTCAGGCCCGACTTAAGACCGCGGTCAAGCACGAGCTGCGGCACGTCAAACTTGCGCGCACTGCGATCGTCATAGTCGTAGACGGACACCGCCCGCCGCTCAGCGATCGTGTAACCGGTCTTGCCGATCACGGGGATACGATACGAATCCAAAAGTCTATTGTGACTGCGTAGCGAGATCTTACGCGAACTGTTTTCTACGCCGACGACGACCGCCTTCGTGCCGAG
>JANNJZ010000361.1:0-69449 GCA_031396065.1 Pyrinomonadaceae bacterium
TACGTCCACACTGGGGATTCTCCGCAACATGTTTATCCAAGTTAGTTATTGGTTGGATTCGGCGAGTGGCTTGACTGGGGAACCTGCTCAGACGGAGCAATGCGCGATGGTTCCGGCCTATCCGGCGAAGTGTGCAGGTGAATTGCCTTCCACTCCTTACCCACGCGCTTGAACACCAGGGTCATTCTGCCGCTCGCAGTTTCTGGTGTGCCCTTGTAGGTTTGGGATTGGGTCCACAGACAACTCACCACGGCGCCGTCGCGCCCCAGCATGGTTATGGAAACGTCGCGAACGTCGAGCTTGACGTCTTTCATTTCACGATAAGAACTTTCGCGATTCTTCCGCATCTGCTCCCAACTTTTCGTAACGCTCCCGTTGTTGTTGAAGAGTATCAGGCGAGGTGAGTTCAGATAGATACTAGCAACAGCTTTTACGTCCGAATTACGAATGCCATTAATCAAGGTGTTGAATGCTTCCGTCACGGTCGGAGCACTGGAGTTGGGAGTCGCGGTAACCTTGGGTTTCGCCGTGGTGCTTCGAGCTTGCGGCTGAGTGGTTGCCGGTTCCTGTTCGTCAGTGCCTTTTTGCGAATTGGTGGATGACTTGGTTGGGGTGGCAGTTTGGCGAGGCCTAACGGTCGGAGAGGTGTTGGAGTTTTGGGCCAACGCGGCGGCACTTGATAGCGTGAAAACAAAAATGATTCCGATTAATATTCTTCGCATGTGTAATTCCTTATAGAGCAACATTAAGTCTACACTCGTCTTAGCGAGCCACACGTTTAGTGTCATGAAGTCAGACGCGCCGGCTACCGAGACTGTGTGGAAACTCCAGGTTCTCAGCGCCAAGGGCGCGAAATGTGATAGCCCAGGGCAACGCCCTGGGTAGGGTCATAACAATCCGGAAGCGCTGAAGGCGCGAAATAACAAGTCGCGACTGAAAATCCTCGGGATTCCACTAAGTCCACCCTCATTTCGCGCCTTCAGCGCTGGGAATCTCTATGCGAGTCTACCTGGGCCGATGGCCCAAGCTGTCACATTTCGCGCCTTTGGCGCTACGAACCCACAGTTTCCACACACACTCTACCGCGAGCTGGTACTGACTTCATGTCACAGCAAACCGGCGGCTACTCAAAAGGCGCGAACTTTAGAAAATTCCACCGAGGTGACTAGACATCTCCCAGTGCATTCATCACGTCGAACCATGGCACGCCACTGCGCAGCCTGTCCACCGAACGCTTCTGTCCGAGTATGTCAAACACTTCAAACATTGAAGGACCTACTGCCTGGCCGGTAAGCATGGTGCGTGAGCCATTAATCAGCAGCCCAGCCTTCACCCCTTTTTCTTCCGCAAATCTACGCAGAGTAGCTTCGGCAGTCTCGGCTGTGAATGGATCCGTCTCCTCCAGATAATTTGCCAGGGCGGGCAAAAGCTCTTTTAGCGCTGGATCTTTTCTCAGGTTCTTGTTCAGGGCTGCTTCGTCAAAATCGAAGTCGTCGGAGAAATAAGCTCGTCCCTGGCCAGAGAAATCTTTCAGCGTGTGGTAACGCTCTCGAATTAACTTGAGGGCTTTTAATAACCACTCGCGGTCGTCATCGTCATATTCCTCGCGCCAGAGTTTGTTGGATCGCAGCTCCGCCTTAACCAGGGGGAATAACTCTTCGATCGGCATGGTGCGGATGTACTCGGCGTTTACCCAAAGCGCTTTTTCATCGGTCCAGTGACGCGGATCGTTCTCCTGGAAGTTGAACACTGCGGGGGAGCGATGGACATGTTCGAGCGAAAACTCACGCACCAATTCCTCCTCGGAAAGAATCTCTTTCCCGGCGGACGGAGCCCACCCAAGCAAGGCCAGGAAATTGCGAAAGGCGGCCGGCACGAAGCCGCGGTCTCGATAAGTCGTTAATGAAACCACTTCCCCGTGTTTGCGCTTGGAAAGTTTTCCCTCGTTGGGGGCCAGAATCAATGGCAGATGGGCGAAATTTGGAACACTCGCCCCGAGCGCTTCATAAAGGAGAATTTGCTTGTGAGTATTGGTCAGGTGGTCCTGGCCGCGAATTACGTGCGTGATGTCCATCTCGATGTCATCAATGACGGCCGCGAGGTTGTAGAGCGGGTGGCCGTCGGACCGTAGCAATACCAGGTCTTCTATCTCGGCGTAGTCCCGCTCCTGGGGCCCGTAGACCATGTCTTCAAAATGCGTTTTGCCTTCGCGGGGAATCTTTAATCGCACCGCAAAAGGCTCGCCTGCGGCAGCCCGTTGGTCAGACTCCTCTTTCGATAAATCGCGGAATGTATTGCCGCGAGAATCGACGCCATCGGCCGAGTGAGCGCGGGCACGGTCCGCGATCCCCTGCTTTACAGTAGCGTCATTGCGCTCCGCCTTAGGCGTGAAATCTCGGTAGGCCTTGCCTTCTTCGACCAGTTTGGTGGCCGCCGCTCGATGCTTGTCGGCATTTGCGGACTGAAAAACCATCTCCTCGTCATATGTCAATCCGAGCCACTCGAGGCCTTCGATGATCGAGCGCGTGGATTCTTCGGTAGATCGCAGCAAGTCGGTGTCTTCAATGCGGAGCAGAAACTTTCCGCCCGCCTTCTGGGCAAAGAGCCAGTTGAAGAGCGCCGAACGCGCGGCTCCGATGTGTAAATAGCCGGTTGGTGACGGGGCGAAACGAACTCGAATAGTCATAAGTAAAAAGGCAAAAGGTAAAAGGCAAAAGTGTTGAGGCCGGAGCCGTTTCTTTGCCTTTTACCTTTTTACTTTTGCCTTGAATTATGGCGGAGATGACAGGATTCGAACCTGTGAAGGGCTTTTGACCCTTAACGGTTTAGCAAACCGCCGCCTTCAGCCACTCGGCCACATCTCCATCTGCCCACACGAGTCGAAAAACATTCTAATCGGCAACGGCGGATTGTCAAGGTAAGGGAATACTCAGTAGCGGGTGAATTTGAAGATCGATGCTGCGTCGCCTTACCTCCGTACTTTTATTGGTGGGCACCGCCCACCGGGACGACGTGGATGAAACGAACCGGGCAAATGATTAAATGTGATCCATTTGCGCGAGCGGTATAATTCAAGGCGCACGGGTGGGGGGTGCCCACCTCTAAACGAACCGTGTAAGAGTCAACGCTGCATCAATCTGTTGCGGACCCAAGACAGGACGTCAAAGGCCCAGCAATTTGACAAGGCCTCTCCGGGAGTCCTATTCTGACCTGGCTGGGCCTATCGGGCCTTCCGTCCCAAGAAAACACCTTCCCACCCTGACGCTAGCTCTAGTTCGAATGATGGTCCACGAAAACACTTTACCTTCGGAAGCAAACAGTTCGGTGCCGGCAGTAGAAAGCGACCACCGCGCGCGGGTTCTGCTGGCGGAAGATGATCGAGCTCTCCGGCGCTATCTCGAAGTCGTTCTCGATCGGGCCGGGTACAAAGTGGTTCCGGTAGCCGATGGCCTCGAGGCGATGAAGGTTGCGCTGTCAATGCCGATTGATATCGTAGTGACCGACGCGATGATGCCCAATCTGAGCGGCCACGAATTCTGTCGCTTTCTCAGAAACAGCCAGACCCTTTCGCACGTTCCGGTTATTCTGCTGAGTGCGCTCGAACAGAGGGAAGGAAATCAAAACACCGATCAAGTCGACGCCTTTCTCTCCAAACCGGTTTCAGCGGAAGGCCTGATTGAATGTATTGAAAAGCTGTTGGCGCGAAAGAGCGACTAGATTACTTGTCGCGTCAAACAGGATGTGAATGGGTCAAGTTTTTGGGTCGCAAAACAGAAAGTTCACCGAGGTGCAGTGATAGCCTTTTGCGGCTCTGCCGCCTTCCGTGCGGAAAGGCTCGGCCTTTCCGATAGCGGTTTCATTCTTTGAGGCTGCGCCTCTGAAGTCGCGCGGAGGCATAGCCTCAAAATAAACAGCGGTGCCGGTGAGGCGGAGCCTCACCGCACGGAAGGCGGCAAAGCCGCAGCCAAGCTTAGAGACAAAGATTCTTAAACACTAAAAAGGCGACCTCCAACGAAGAGGTCGCCTTTTTTATTCCAAGCGAAATCTAACTAAGCGGTTGAGCTGTTGACTTCAACTAACGCATCTAAACTGGTGTAGGGTAATCCTTGTGACGCGGCAACGGCTTCATAAGTACAGTGACCTGCATACGTGTTAACGCCGGCCTTCAAGCCCGCATCGCTTCTGATCGCGTCAAAGAAACCCTTGTTGGCGAGCTTAAGAGCATAGGGAAGAGTCGCGTTCGTAAGCGCGAAGGTCGAGGTGCGAGGGACCGCGCCCGGCATGTTGGCTACGCAATAATGCAAAACGCCTTCGACGTAGTAAGTAGGGTTCGAGTGGGTCGTGGGATGCGTGGTCTCGATGCAACCCCCCTGATCCACCGCGACGTCAACTATGACCGCGCCATTCGGCACGTCTTTGAGCATGCTTTTGGTCACCAGCATCGGCGCAGCAGCGCCGGGGACTAAAACCGCGCCCACAATCAGATCGGCGGTGGAGATGGCGTCGTGAATCATGTAAGCGCTGGAAGCGAGCGTAGAAATCTTGGACAGAAAAATATCGTCAAGTTCGCGCAGTCGTTCGAGATTGTTATCAATGATCGTAACGTAGGCACCCATTCCGACCGCAATTTTTGCAGCGTTTGTTCCGACCACGCCGCCGCCGATAATCACAACCCTCGCCGCCGGCACGCCCGGCACGCCACCCAGCAGAATACCCCGGCCCCCGGACATCTTCTCGAGATAGTGGGCGCCAACCTGGATCGCCATGCGCCCGGCGACTTCGGACATCGGAGTCAGCAACGGCAGGGTGCCGCGTCGATCAGTAATCGTTTCGTAGGCGACGCCGGTAACCTTGCGAGCGAGCAGTTCCTGGGTCAGTTTTCTATCTGGCGCCAGGTGAAGATAGGTGAACAGCAACTGACCTTCGCGCATACGGGGATATTCAGGCTCAATCGGCTCTTTCACCTTAACGATCATCTCGGCTCTGGCCCAGACGTCGTCGGCGGAATCGATGATCTCAGCGCCCGCCTTTTGATAGAGCGCGTCGTCGAAGCCGGAACCTGCGCCCGCGGTTTTCTCAACTATCACCTGGTGGCTCGCGTCGGTTAAGGCGCGGACGCCGGCGGGCGTCAGGCCCACTCGATATTCGTTGTCTTTTATTTCTTTTGGCAGGCCGACAATCACAGTTTGCCCTCCCCGGGATCAGAAGTAAGAAGTCAGAGATTTCGGATCTCAAATTTCAGATCACAGATCTCAGATGTACTACAACTCAGATGGAATCCGAATTAGATTAGCCGATGCCTTCGACCAGGTCGATCTGGGCGCGTTGAAGTTTTCCGCTGTAATCCACGTAAATTGATTTCCACTCAGTGAAAATATCAAGCACCTGTGTGCCGGCTTCGCGGTGACCATTCCCAGTCGCTTTGGTTCCGCCGAAGGGTAGATGCACTTCGGCGCCAATAGTCGAAGCATTCACATAAAAGATACCGGTGTACATGTCCTGCATCGCGCGGAAGGCGCGGTTAACGTCGGACGTGTAGATGGCGGCGGATAGGCCATAACGCACACCGTTGGCAATCTCAACGGCTTCTTCAAGAGACCTGGTGGGAATAACCGCAGTGACTGGGCCAAATATCTCCTCCTGGGCAATGCGCATGTCAGGAGCCACATCGGTGAACACTGTGGGCTCGATAAAATAGCCACGAGCGTAGTCGCCTTTGGTCAGACGTTTGCCGCCGGCCGCCAGGGTGGCGCCATCCTCGTGCTGGCCAATATCGATGTAGCCCATGATTTTTCTGACGGCGTCGCCATTAATCACCGGACCTACATCTGTTTTTGCGTCAGCGCCGTTACCGACCCTCAGGGCCCGAGTGCGCTCGACCAGCTTTTTGGAAAACTGCTTATAAACCTTCTTATGAACTACCAGCCGCGACGACGCAGTGCAGCGCTGGCCCGAAGTCCCAAACGCGCCCCACAAGGCTCCTTCAATAGCGAGGTCGATGTCGGCGTCATCCATGACGATGATTACATTCTTGCCGCCCATCTCGAGGGAGCAAATTGCGTTTCGGTCTGCGCAGGCAGAAGCCACGATGCGACCCGTCTCGGTCGAACCGGTAAAGGAGATCAGCCGGAGAGCCGGATGATTCGTAATCGAGGAACCGGCATTTTCGCCGTAGCCGGTTACGAGATTTACAACTCCGGGTGGTATACCAGCTTCCTCACAGGCCTGCACCAGGTTGTAGGTAGACAGCGGCGTGTCTTCAGCGGGTTTCAAAACGACTGTGTTTCCGCAAACAAGTGCGGGAATTAGTTTCCACGAAGGGATCGCCATGGGGAAGTTCCACGGCGTAATCAACCCGCAGAGACCGACTGGCTGCCGCACGCACATCGCAAACTTATCCGGCATTTCAGCCGGCGTCGTAAACCCGTGCAACCGCCGCCCCTCGCCCGCAGTGTAGTAGGTGCAGTCAATCGCTTCCTGAACGTCCCCGCCGGCTTCGGTCAAGACCTTGCCCATCTCGCGAGTCATGTCCGCGGTAAACTTGTCTTTGTTGCGGATCAGAATATCACCCAGGCGGAAGAGAATTTCCGCGCGTTTAGGTGCCGGGGTGGAGCGCCATCCGTCAAATGCCTGCTGCGCGGCGTTGACTGCCGCATTCACATCGTCACTGGTCGAGAGTGGAAACCGCCCGATGATGTCCTCAGTGTTTGCCGGGTTGATGTTTTCAAACACCTCTCCCGATTCACTAGGGATCCATTTGCCCCCAATGTAATTGTTATAGGTTTTGACAGAAGGGCGTGTCGGGCGGGGCTGTTTCTTAGAGCCGCCTTTTGCGAGAGCTTTTTTTGCTTGAGCCATAAAAGAGTTTCAAGATTCGGGTCCCCAGGTTTCAGGTTCCGATACTCGGAACCTGAAACTTGAAACGCGTCTGCCTTATTGATAAGTGAACTGGACCAATCGTGTCGTTACCGGAATCGGACTTCGGTTGTAGCGCGAGAATTGAAGCACCACTGGATCGCCTGGCTTCAATCCATTGACCACGCGCTGGAAATCAGCCAGCGTGGCTACCGGCACACGGTTAATGCGGGTGATTACGTCGCCTTCATTGAGGACCTGTTGGCCTCCTACCCGTACCTCCGCGGCGAGGCCGTTAGGATCCACTTCCTTCAGGTAGAGCCCGCGGACGCCGGTCAGGCGCTTTTCGGTAATCAACTGCTGCGTAAGCTCGGTCAGGGTAATCCCCAATCGCAACGCGTTCCCCTTCGGCTCCGACTCCTTTGGCTTCGGGGCCGTTGGCCCGTCTGGACCCTTCTCGACTACCTGCGGCGGCGGTGGACGTTCGCCAAGAACGATGTTGGCGGTACGCTTCTCCAATTTCCCGTCGCGCTCACGCAGGAAGGTGAAGACAGCCGACTCTCCGACTGGGCTGCCGGCGACTCTCTGAATTAAATCCTGTGCATTGGCCACGGGCTGACCGTTGAATTCGGTAATGATGTCATTCGATAGCATCCCGGCTTTTGCCGCCGGTGTTGGTTGGTCATCCTTGGTTAGTTGGACGTCCATGATAATGGCGCCCCTGGTTTCGGTTAGACCGTAGACTCGCGCAAACTCGTCCTTGACTGACTCCAGCGTAACCCCCAGATAACCTCGGCGCACCTTGCCTCCCGAAACGATCTGGCGATAAACGAAATTTGCCTCGGTGGCCGGCAAAGCGAAGCCAATACCGTTGTAGTCTCCGGTGGAGGTAGCGATTTGTGAGTTGATTCCTATCACCTCGCCACGCATATTCACCAGTGGTCCACCGCTGTTGCCCCGGTTGATGGCCGCATCGGTCTGGAGGAACCGCTGAAAGTTTGATTGCGAACCCGGCGTCTCGCGCTCCTTTTTGGAAATGATACCGGCCGTGACCGTTTGATCGAGGCCAAACGGTGACCCCATCGCCAATACCCAATCGCCCACCTGGGCCGAATTCGAGTCGCCTATAGTTACGGTCGGTAAGTCGTGTGGAACATCGATCTTTACTACGGCTACGTCCGTCTCCTCGTCGACTCCGATAACCCTGCCGCGATACTTTTCTCCGGACTGCAAGCCGATAATTATTCGCGCCGAGCCTTCAACGACATGTTCGTTGGTCAGGATGTAACCTTTGGGGCTGACGATGAAACCGCTACCGACGCCGCGCGCCGGGCGTCTTGCCTGGCGACGAAACATGTCGAGCAAAGGATTCGTTTGCTCATCTTTCTCGTCGAGGTCTTTCTCGGCAAGGTCGCTGGTGGCGGCAATAGTCTCAATGTTAACCACGGCCGGCTCCACCCGTCGGGCAATCTCGGCAAACGAGGCGGACAGCGCTTCTGGAGCGCGCGCTATCTGCAGTTCGTTTTGCGCCACCGTGGGCCGGCCGGACAGCATCGACCCGATCCCAATTCCTGCCAACAGGCAGACCGTTGCCAGCGATATGATCCAGACACGGAGTTTTCGCAAAATTGCCTGTTCACCGACGGTTGTTTGGTCTTTGACAAGGTCGAACATAAACACCACCTTCATAAAACGCTGCAAGTCGGGCTCCCCTGAAATAGCACTTAAGGAAAGTGGTTATCGGGGGGCAAATAGGAAGGCGTGAAGTATAACCAAAGGCTCGGTCAGGGGCAAAAGAAAGCAGAAAGCGGAAGGCAGAAAGCGCAAAGCAGAGGGCAGAAGGCAGAAGGCAGAAGGCAGAAAGGAGAATTTCTTCGCGCGTTGTTTAGAGAGGGCGCTTGTGCCCCCCAGCGCGGGCGACAAGTCCGCTCGCTAAACAGCTAAATGAGTTTTGCCTGCTCACTGCCCACTGTCACCACCCACCGCTTTCTGTTCATTGCTTTCTGCTTACTGCTTTTGCCTTCTGCCTTTGTTCTTCACGGTCGGAGGAAAACTTTCATGACACCCTGCTTCCCGGCCCGCTCCATGGCATGGATACCACTGGCCAGCGGATACTCTTCGCTGATCAGGCTATCAACGTCGATCGCTCCTTTTTTCAGCAGGTCGAGAGCGGGTTCGAACCGACCGCAGCGCGAGCCCAGAATGGTGATCTCGTCTACCACCAGCCGAGTTCGATCAAACTCTGCGTTCGAAACCCCTTGAAGCGTAGACTTCAAAACCAGCACACCGCGCGGCCGCAACAGCTCCAACGCTCCGGCGAAGCCCGACGCTGAACCGGAAGCTTCTACTACGACATCAAACTCATCGGCTCGTTTGCCGACTGTTTTTGGAGTTGCCGTTTCAATGCCTCGACGTTCTGCGATGCGCAATTTTTCGGCGTGTTTGCCGACTAACAAAACGGCGGCACCGCTAAGAGCCAGGACCTGGGCGCAGAGTAATCCGAGTTTTCCATCACCAATTACTGCGATGCGGTCGGTGCTTTTGATAGCTACGCGCTCAAGGATGCCGCAGGCCGCGGCGAGCGGTTCGACGAAAACTGCGTGCTCGTCAACCACCTTGTCGGGGACGGGCCGGAGATTTCTTAGGGGCAGACGCAAAAACTCCGCGTGCGCTCCATCGCGCCCAACTATTCCAAGGACAGTCCGATTTCGGCAGTGACGAGAATCGCCCGCCGCACACAGTTTACAATCTCCGCAACCTGCGTTTATCTCCCCCACGACCCGCTGGCCCAACATTGAGCCCTCAGCGGCTTCCTCAACGACTCCGACAAACTCATGACCGATGGTTCCCTGGAATCCTGCATAGCCTCGCGCGATTTCGAGATCTGTATTACAGATGCCGGAGAGCAGAACGCGAACCAACGCCTCATCGCCGCGTTCCGGCTTGTCAATTTCACGGACCGCCAGCTTCTTTTTCTCAACTCGTAAGGCTTTCATAATGACAGAGGTCGGAGGTCTGAAGTCAGAGATGTAAAGCAAACTGTTAGTTTGCGTTGATGGGTTGCCACACAACTTGAAGGTCACCAATCATCGCAAACTAAACAGTTTGCTTTACATCTCTGGCCTTCAGAAACTTCTGGTTCGCGTGTAAACGTTCTGCGATGTGAGTTCAACAGTTTGGTTGCGCCCGGCAACATTGACGGGTAGGCGCCATTCGAGATCCTCTTCTCCAGACGAGAGAGCGTGGATCCACCAACTACCACCACTCATTACAATCGAGGTCTGGCCCTGTCGGTCTAGTCTGGCCGTAATCGGATTACGCCCCTTCATGCGCTCGCTAAGAAAGTCATCAAAACGCTTCCCCGCCCGCCGCTCGGTAAAATACTCGTGCCGCACCGCCACAATGTCTACGGGATACAGCTCGACTTGGATGTCCAGCGTCTCGACCCCCGGGGCTGGCCGCAAAACAATCCGCAGCGTGGTTTCGGCGCTGGAGGTTTGTTGGTCGGCTAAGGGTCGGTAAGGAAGTTCGTTGTGGATGGCCAATCCGACGGAGACCAGCGCGACCACGAGTCCTGCACGGAGCAGGGCAGTGATAAGTCTGTAAGGGGTGCTGTTCGTTTTCACGTTTGAACTGTCCGACCACTCTAGCACGCTCTGGTCAAGTGTCTCGGCGCGTAGCGTGGGTATGACTGTAGCCCGGCGTTTTCGACCAGTGAGACCCCACCCAAGTTAGCCAGAAGGATACTTAAGCAATAATATCTCGTCGACTTACCACTCCATCTAATAACGTAGGCCCCGCCAGAGGCTCCAATATTTCTTGATTTTCCCAGCGCGAAAGGCCTGATGAAATTCATGATACCGAAGGCAGAATATTTTGTGTATCCGTACGCAGTTTATTATGGGTTGAAAGCTTTGTGAATGCGAAGTAAGCTCAGAGGGTAATCGAAACGAGCGTGACGAGGATAGCTATCTGGAAATCACTCTGGACAAATTTCGGGACGAGTGTGGTGTGTTCGGTATTTATGGCCACCCAGACGCCGCTCGGCTGACTTATCTTGGCCTTTATGCGCTACAGCATCGCGGCCAGGAATCGTGTGGCATCGTTTCGTCGAACAGCTCGGAACTGCGGCAGGAGCGCGCCATGGGGCACGTGGCCGATGCATTTGATCAGGCGGCCCTCGATCGTTTGACCGGCGCCAACGCGATCGGACACGTTCGTTATTCCACCGCTGGTGAAGTATCCATTCGGGAAGCGCAGCCATTCCTGGTGACCTGTCAGCACGGACAAATCGCCGTTTGCCACAACGGCAATCTGCCCTTCGCCCGCGAAGAGCGGCGCAAACTTGAGCGCGAGGGCGCGATCTTTTCCGCCACCTCCGATACCGAAGTGATTCTCCACGGCGTCGCGCGATCCAAAGCTGCATCAGTTCGGGAGGCAATACCAGAAGTTTTGCGCAAAACTGAAGGCGCGTTTTCCATGCTCTTTCTAACTCCCACGGAGCTTATCGCGATTCGCGACCCCCGTGGATTTCGTCCGTTGGCACTGGGACGCCTCGGAGACGCCTGGGTGGTGGCGTCGGAAACCTGCGCCTTCGATCTCATCGACGCGCAGTATGTGCGCGATGTTGAACCAGGCGAGATGCTGGTGATTGATCAGGATGGGTTGCGTTCATCTCACCCGCTCGAGGCGCAAAAACCTTCAATGTGCTTATTTGAGCACGTCTATTTTGCCCGGCCCGACTCGTTAATCTATGGGCACTCGGTAAATGAGTCGCGACATAAGATGGGCAAACGCCTGGCGATTGAGCAGCCGGCGGAGGCGGACCTGGTGGTGCCGGTGCCGGACTCAGGGACAGTGGCCGCGATTGGTTATTCGGCGCAGAGCAAGATCAGTTTTCGTTTTGGGTTGGTGCGTAATCATTACGTCGGCCGGACGTTTATCGAACCCCGGCAATCCATTCGCTCATTTGGCGTGCGGATCAAGCTGAATCCCGTTCGCCATTTGATTGAGGGGAAACGGGTGGTGCTGATCGACGACTCGATTGTACGCGGCACCACCTCGAAGAAAATTGTGAGGATGGTGCGCGAGGCCGGCGCGAAGGAAATCCATTTACGGATCAGTTGTCCCCCGACGATTAGTCCCTGCTACTACGGCATCGATACGCCAAACGAGGCGGATCTGATTGCCGCGCAAATGTCGGTTGAGGAGATTTGCAAGTTCATTGAAGCCGACTCGCTTGGTTATCTCTCCCTTGAGGGGATGATCGGCGCGATCGGAATTAGTCCCGAGGCGTCTTGTGTGGCCTGCTGGAATAAGAAGTATCCGACTCGCATTACCGGCGAGGCCGAAACGATGTGGGAGCGAGATCATGAGACGGTAACTTTTGAGGCCTAATCCGACAGTATGCTGCCAGGAGATGTGGTAATGGAGATGGTTACAAAAGAGATTATTAAGTCGGAGATTGAGAGAGTTCCAAAGGAGCGTCTGGAAGAGTTGTATGAGGTCGTGAAAGTTTACAGTCGAACCGAAACAGCGAGGAACGGCGGTGCCTTGTTTTCGAAGCTGACGAATATCACAATCGACGGCCCAGAAGACTTCTCCGAAAATCTTGATCTGTACCTGAGCGGGGAAAAAACCATTGCCTGACGTTTTCGTCGATACGTCATTCGTTGTAGTTCTGATTAACAAAAATGATCGGAACCATCGCCTCGCCTTAGACCTATCTAATTGCTGCGAAGCGGCGTCCGCCGCCCCAACATTACCAAATATTGGAAATATCAGTGCACTCTGAACAGCGATTGAGTTTGCTTAGGCGAATCACTGTCAATCCCGAACAGTGTGGCGGTAGACCATGTTTACGTGGGATGCGAATACGCGTGAGTGATGTCCTCGCTCTCCTATCTGCTTCGCTTAACGCCGACGAAGTGCTTCAGGAGTTGCCGGATCTCGATAGCGACGATCTGCAAGCTTGCCTTGCGTATGCGGCCGAATCACTCGGAGGTAAAGCTTAGTGGGAAGATCCGTACGAGGATGCGGATGTGCGATCGCCGTTCTAGTAGTTGTGTTGGCGGCGGCAGGATACGTTGGGTGGAAGTATGTCCTGCCGTGGTGGAAAACAAAGCCTCCTCCGGCCTCCGGCAAAGAACTCCAGGTGCATGTCCTCGATGTGGGACCGGTGAACGGTGATTCGATTCTGATCATCTCGCCTGAAGGCAAGAGCATCCTGGTTGACGCCGGTGATGTGGGCAAAGGCAAAGTCGTACTGGAAGCGTTGAAACGTTACAACGTCCAACAACTCGACTATTTTGTGGCTACCCATCCGCACCCTGATCATATCGGCGGCGCCGACGAGGTTATTAAGGCGACCAAAGTGTTGAATGTGATTGATAACGGTCAGGCGCCGGATGTGCCGGAGTCATTAGCTGCGCCGAGCAAACCTGCCCCCAGCGTTGGTTCGTCCAAAAAGACCGCAGCCAAAAAGCCTGATCGTTCGTCGGCAATCACGAAGTTTTACGACGAGTATAAGGCAGCCGTAGCTCAAAGCGGCGCCCACTATGAAAAGGCTGAAGCGGGCAAGCAATATGATCTCGGCGGTGGCGCGCGACTGACGGTGCTGGCGCCTATCGAGCCAGCATTCACCAGAGATCAGATCAAGACCGGTGGCAATTTGCCGAACGCCAATTCAATCGTGATGCGGCTTGACTACGGTGATTTCTCGATGCTTTTGCCGGGGGATGCTGAAGAGCAAACAGAACACCGAATGCTTACCAAGGAACTGAATCTCAAGGCAAAGATCCTCAAGGTTGCCCATCACGGATCGAAGTACGCGATTACGCAGGATTTCGTCGATCGAGTTAAACCGGAGGTAGCAATTATTTCCTGTGGTGACTGGAATCGCTATGGCCATCCGTCACAGGTTGTTTTGGACCGGCTTAAGGCAGCTAACGTGAAACTCTACCGAACGGATCTACAAGGCGAGATCACTATTACCACCAAAGGTAGAGCAAACGATTTGGTAGTCAAGGCCGCGAAAGAACCTAAAAGCGATATCTGGATCGGGCGCCTGGCCCAGAAGGACGACTCGACGCGTTCGGGCTTTATTGCGTACGGGGACTTTGGACCACCACCGAAGACTAAGACAGGTAAATAGTGAATGGTGAATGGTGAATGGTGAATGGTGAATGGTTAAGTCCTATGGCTGAACCTATGGCGTCGATGGCGGGAATGGTTTGCCTTGTGCTGGGATCGCGGCTTCGCCGCCTGATGTGCGGAAGGTCTATGACCTTCCGAAACTCGACCAGTTATCTTTGGGGCTATGCCCCTGGTTTCAATTTATGGGGCATAGCCCCATAACGTTAAGGAAGCCGCGGAAGGTCGTAGACCTTCCGCACATCGGGCGGCACAGCCGCAAAACGAACGCTTCAGATAACCAAAGTAAACCAAAGTTTTAATAATCGGAACGCGAGTTTACGGCAACTCTCCTATTGAGTTGGCGCCCGGTTTTCACCATTCACTATTCACCAACTATTTACCATTTACTATTCACCGACTAATGACCAAGCCCATAACCTACAGCGACGCCGGAGTTGATATCGACGCCGCCACCCGCGCCACCGATAAGATCAAAGAATTAGCGAAGCGCACGTTCAATGAGCGCACCCTCTCCGAAATAGGAAGCTTCGGGGGGATGTTTGACGGAGCTTTCCCTAATCTCCAGCATCCGGTAATGGTCGCATCAGCCGATGGAGTGGGGACGAAGCTGAAGATTGCCTTCCTCGCGGGCGTTCACAACACCATCGGACGAGATCTGGTTAATCATTGCGTCAACGACATTCTGGTCCAGGGCGCGCGACCGCTGTTCTTTCTGGACTACATTGCCACTGGAAAACTTCTGCCCGACGTTGTGGCCGGTGTGGTTGAGGGCGTCGCGAATGGCTGTCGCGAAAATGGTTGCGTGCTCCTGGGCGGAGAGACGGCTGAGATGCCGGATTTCTATTCCACTGGTGAGTATGACGTGGCCGGCTTCATCGTGGGAATTGTTGACCGAGAGCGGATAATTGACGGTAAACAAATAACGCCCGGCGACGTATTGCTGGCGCTACCGTCCGTCGGACTTCACACTAATGGCTACTCGCTCGCGCGCAAACTTTTCTTTGACGTTGCCGGATACACCGTCGACACGCACCTGGATGAACTTGGAATGATAGTTGGCGAAGCGCTTTTGCAGCCTCACTTGAGTTATCTCAAATCACTGGACGGACTACTTAACTCAGGAACGATAAAGGGACTCGCGCATATCACCGGTGGTGGATTGACGGATAACATTCCGCGAATCCTGCCGGAAGGTACCTCCGTCGTGATCGATAAAGGCAGTTGGCCGGTTTTGCCGGTCTTCACTTTGATGCAACGGCTCGGAAACGTATCCGAAGCTGAGATGTATCGCACTTTCAATATGGGAGTTGGGATCGTGGTTGTTTGTGCGCCCGAGCATCAGCAGTCGATTACTTCACATCTGTCTGGCCAGGATGCGGACTGTTTTGAAATTGGGCGAGTGGTATCGGGGGAGCGAGAAGTTAAGTTGATATAGTGCTGATTTGGCTTTGCCGTCCGTTGCCGGTGCGGCTTGCCGCCAAAAACGTTCACGATATTCTTAGTGGCTTTGCCCCGCAGGCTTGGGGCGTAGCCCCAATTACTTTTTGGTGTCGTCACGGAAGGTCACAAACGTCACCAACCTTTCGCACATCAGGCGGCATAGCTGCTTACCGTGTCAGCCAGACTCATGTGGTCCGTGCAACAGTTAGCAAAAGCCAAGATAGGTATCCTGATCTCAGGGCGCGGTTCAAACATGCTGGCGCTCGCTGAGGCCATGGACGATGGCCGGGTTCCCGGTGCTGAAATCGCGCTGGTAGTAAGCGATCACGCAACTGCCGCGGGTTTGGCGACTGCAAAATACCGAGGTCTCAAAACTTTTGTGGTTGAGCGCCAGGGTCGTTCGCGTGAAGAACACGATCGGGAAACAGTCGCCGCCCTCAGAGAGCAGCATGTCGAGATCATCTGTCTTGCAGGATACATGCGTCTGCTCTCGGGATACTTCATTGAGACTTACCGTAATCGCATCCTGAATATTCACCCGAGCCTACTGCCGGCATTTCCCGGTCTCGACGCTCACAAGCAAGTACTCGAACACGGCGTCAAGTGGACTGGTTGCACGGTTCATTTTGTTGATGAGACGCTCGACGGTGGGCCAATCATTGCGCAAAGAATAGTGCCGGTGCTCGATGAAGACACCGAAGAAGTTCTGTCGGCGCGCATACTCGAACAGGAGCACCATCTTTATGCCGAAGCGCTGGCTCTGATTGTAAGTGGGAATTATGAGATAGTCGGCCGGCGCGTTTTTGCTCGGACGCACGAATCAAACAAAACATAATCGTTCCACCCTGGACATCCAACGTATGGTCTTTTCCTCCAACCTGTTTCTCTTCTTGTTTCTGCCGATATTTTTTGGCCTGTATTTTCTGCTCCCCAAGAAAGTGCAGAATGCCTTCATCCTTGTTTCCAGCCTCGTGTTTTATTGGATTGGGGCCGGTTATTTTGTGTCCTTGATGATCTTTAAGATCGTCTTTAACTATTTCGTCGCTCGAAAATTGCTTCTGATGAAGGGAGGACCGCGAAAGCCACTGCTCATAGCAGGAGTCTCGGTGAACCTGCTGATTTTTATCTACTTCAAGTACATGAATTTTTTTGCGACCGAAATCAGCCGAGCGCTTTCGTTACCCTTCGATGAGACAGTTTGGGATATTGCGCTCCCTATTGGTATTTCGTTTTTCACCTTCCAGGCATTGTCAACGTTGATCGATGCCTACCGGCTGGAAATGAAGATGCCGGCTTCCATCATCGACTTTGGGATGTATTTGTCGGTGTTTCCGGTATTGATTGCTGGACCTATCGTCCGCTACGTCGAAATAGAAGATCATATTTACGATCGGAAAGTGACGACGAACGATCTCTTTGAGGGAGCCACCCGCTTTTGTTTTGGCCTGGCCAAGAAGGTTCTTATTGCCGATACGCTGGGTAGCATCGTAAACACGATCTTTTCCTTGCCCCCCAGTGGACTGGTGATGGGGACGGCATGGTTGGGCGTATTCACATATGCGCTGCAGATCTATTTTGATTTTTCCGCCTATTCAGACATGGCCATTGGCTTGGGAAGGTGCATGGGATTTAACTTTCCGGAAAATTTCAATAACCCTTACCGTTCGCACAGTATCACCGAGTTTTGGCGTCGCTGGCATATGACCTTGTCCCGATGGTTTCGTGACTACCTGTATATACCGCTCGGCGGAAATAGACTCGGTTCGGGCCGGACCTACTTCAATCTGTTCCTGGTTTTTACGCTTTGTGGTTTATGGCACGGCGCGTCTTACACGTTCCTGTTGTGGGGGCTTTATCACGGGTTATTACTTACTCTTGAGCGCATTGCCGACAAGCGTTTCGGGATTGCGGGCAAGGGGCTCATCGGACAACTTCTAACATTCGTTCTGGTGTTAATTGGTTGGGCCATATTCCGGTCTGAAGGATTGGAAAATGCCCGCGGCTTGCTTCATGCCATGTTTGACTTCGGACAAATATCCAGCAATAACATCGCGATTACGCGGCTCTTGACGCCGGATGTCATGTTCATTTATGGAGTTGCAATTCTGCTGGTCCTGTTCGCCGGAACTAAAGTAATGAGGTTTCTTGAAAACGACCTGGCAAAAGGAATTTTGGCCGTGGTCTTATTAGTGGTTTCGTGTGCCAGCATTTCGGGGAACGATTTTCATCCCTTCATCTATTTCAGATTCTGAACCTCGACATGAAGTCAAAAAAGTTTTTTATCGTCATCATCTACTTGATCCTGATCGCTCCCCTGGTGGGAACGATCATCGGAGTTCCGGTGGGCAAGCCGGTCCAAAAAGGTAAGGTCCAGTTTCCCTCCATCAATGAGTTTCATTTTAATGAACAGCGGGTCGAGTATGTTTTCAAGGTCGCCAAGTGGTTCGACGGGAACAATGCATTTGAGGGCTTTTACGTCCGGTTTTGGAATCAACTCAGGTGGGCCTTCGGCGTCTCTCCCGAATTGATTAAAGGCGAAGACGGATGGATCGTCGACAAGAAAACAGCTTACGAGCAACTCCCCGCTTCAGACAGAATCAGCGACCTTAACCTGCAGAAAACGATCGAACTCATTAAGCGTCTCCAAAATCATTTGAACTTGAAAGGGATCAAGTTTGCTATCGTTATCGTTCCCTTCAAATCGACGGTGTACGCCGAAAAATTTGTGAACTCGGGCGTACCGATCCGGACCAATACGGGCCTTGATCGGTTTCAAAAAGCATTTTTATTAAACGATGTTCCCTTCATTGATGCGCAAAAGATTTTGCGTGAGAAAAGGGATACGCCGGTTTTTTACAAAACTGATCTTCATTTCAACACCTACGGGGCGTATTGGGTCTCTCATAAAATTCTGGAACATTTTTATGAGGAGTTGCATATCCCCACGCCGACCTTCAATGATCCTGTTGTATCGCAGTCGCAGTTTTCTGGCGGAAGCGATCGTATTGCTACGCCGCTATTATTTGAAATGGCCGAATCGGTTCCGACGGTGGGGTTTCCGGCAAAATTCAAGAAGACGTCCGCGCCCGTTAAACCTGGCCAACCGCCCGTTGAAATGTATAAGACCGAAAATCCCGGGGTGAATTTATTGCCACCTTCAATCATGTTTGGAAACTCATACATGCTGACGTATGAGGGGGTCGGGTACCACAACTACTTTTCAAAATCGACTCGGGTGCTGGATTATCAGTTCTTCCAAAAAGCGTTGGACTATATCGAGGACGATACGAAGATTTTCATTCTTCAGCTTTACGAAACCCAGATTCTGTTTCACCTGCCCCATAACAATCAGTATAGTTATTGGGATAAGAGGGTTCATGATTTGCCCCTTCCGCAGAATTACACTTACGTCTCCGGCAAATAATCGGGTTCGAAAAGCGTTAATTCTCCATCCAGGGTTGGAGGCCGACTTTGGGGCAACCGGTTCTCTCCCTGATCTTATTGCCTTGCTTGTCAGGTAGGGTCAGGCCTTCCGTTCACGCAGCCAAGCCGCCGGAAACAGTATGACGATCGATGAACAACTGGATTACCTACGCAAGGGCACGACCGAGATCATTCGTGAGGACGACTTGCGCGCGAAGCTGGATAGGGCCGCGAAGTCGGGCAAACCCCTACGCGTAAAACTGGGGGCCGATCCCACCGCGCCCGACATTCACCTCGGTCACACGGTAGTCATACGTAAGCTGCGCGCGTTCCAGGAGCTGGGCCACACAGTAATTTTTCTGATCGGTGATTTCACCGGATTAATTGGCGACCCATCTGGCAAGAGCGTCACCCGTCCGCAACTGACCCGCGAAGAGATCTCAGCAAACGCTGAAACGTACAAGACGCAGATTTTCAAACTGCTCGATCCCGACAAAACGGAGATACGCTTCAATTCCGAGTGGATGGATAAACTCGGCTCCGACGGTTTCATCCGTCTGGCTTCGCATGTCACCGTCAAACAAATCCTGGAGCGCGACGACTTTGCTAAGCGGCTGGCGGAGGAAAAACCGATCGCTTTGCACGAGTTGCTATATCCGTTGACCCAGGCCTACGACTCGGTTGCCCTCGAAGCCGATGTGGAGTTGGGTGGCACTGACCAAAAATTCAACCTGCTGATGGGACGCAACCTACAACGGGAATACAAGCAGGAGGCGCAAGTCGCGGTCATCATGCCACTTCTTGAAGGCACGGATGGCGTGCAGAAGATGTCGAAGTCGCTGGGGAACTACATCGGCATCAATGAGCCACCGAGTGAGATGTTCGGAAAAGTGATGTCGATCTCTGATGACTTGATGTGGCGTTATTACGAATTGCTCACGGACCTTTCGTCCGAACAGATAGAGGCCCGAAGCGACCGGGCGAAGGCGGGTGATGTAAATCCCCGAGATCTGAAGGTTGAGTTAGCGAAGCGAATAATTACAGACTTTCATTCACCTGGGGCCGCCCAAGCCGCCGAGGATGAATTCAATCGAATCTTTCGCAGCAAAGAAATTCCAGAGGTGATTGAAACCCGCGAGGTAGAGTCGCGTTCGTGGCCGTTGTTACAACTGCTCTTCGAGACGGGACTTGCTGAATCAAAAGCTGAGGCGCGTCGGCTAATCGAACAAGGCGGTGTGCGGATCGGTGGCGTGCGCCAGGCAGATCCCGGCACAGTCGTCGCCATCAAATCCGGAGAAGAGGCCCTCTTGCAAGTTGGTAAACGCCGCTTTCTCCGAGTCCTCGGCGAATAGTGTGTCTTGACGCTTTGGCGCTGCAAGGTTCAATATTTATGGCCGGATAGAAACCAATGGTCAAACCAACTTCAGTTCGTGCGCTTACAAACTATCGCTTATACCTGGAGTTCTCCGATGGAACGAAGGGCGAAGTGGATCTATCAGAGTTAGCGGGCAACGGTGTATTCGAGGCTTGGAATAAGCCGGGCTTTTTTGAGACAGTTCACATCGGCGAGCATCGCGAGATCAAATGGGATGATGTAATTGAGTTGTGTCCAGACTCCCTTTATTTGAGACTGACGGGCAAGACTCCCGAGGAGTTATTTCCAAGACTCCGCCGCGAGCAACCTCATGCCTGAGCTCAGTCGCTTCTACGGCATCATTATCAGAATGTTTTGGGTTGATCACCCGCCCCCACACTTTCATGCCATCTATGGTGAGCATGAAGCGCTAGTAGAAATTCAAACGTCCGAAATAATAGAAGGCTCATTGCCAATGGGCGCGAAAAGTCTAGTCGGTCAGTGGATCGATATACACCGTTCGGAGCTTCTTGAACAATGGAATCTGGCTCGACAATCCAAACCACTTAGTAAAATTGACCCATTGCCTTAAAGGGACACCCTAAAGTCCGCATCACTGCTCGTGGCGAGCTCGTAAGTTTTCGGAGTTAACCTGATGTCAGCAACATTGGCCAGCGAAGACGTTCTGATAATCGAAACGCCCGAGCGCGTGCCGCTGCACTTTGCCCTCGCCTCGATCGGCAACCGCTTTCTCGCCTGTGCAATTGACCATACGATTCAGGTAATCGCCATTCTTTTGATGGTGATTGCATTTACCGTGCTGGCCAGTTATTCGAACATTGGTGAACAACTTTCCAATGCGCCCAAATGGGTCCAGGCTGTTTTGATCCTGATTGTTTTTTTGATCGTATCGAGTTACTTCGCCTTCTTTGAGTGGATCTTGAATGGCCAGACACCGGGCAAACGTTTGCTGAAGCTGCGGGTGATTCGTGAAGATGGCCGACCTGTCACATTTTGGGAAGCGGCCGTCAGGAACCTGTTGCGCTCTTTTGACATGATGCCGCTACCCTTTTATTCAATTGGCTTGATTTCGGTTTTTATTAGTTTGTCAGACCAAAGAGTTGGTGACATGGTGGCGGGAACTGTCGTAGTCCGTGAGCGTGAGGCAGAAGCGCCGGCTTTTGCGAAAGTGTTTGCCTCGCCGATCAGCGATCAAGCGTTGCGTCGTGCTTTTAGGCCAGTCGAATTCACGGCATCACTGACGAGTTTGACTGAGTCTGAGATAGAAGTGGTTGAGACATTCTTGCGACGACGTTGGGAATTGGCCGATATGGCGCGGCAATGGATGGCCTGGAGAGTTTCGATGCCCCTTTTGTACAAGCTTCGCCCTACGTATGATCTGCAAACGTTCACCTATGAGGGGTTCCTGGAAGAATTGCTGCATCGTTATCGCGCTCAGCATCGCTTTACAGATTAGCAAGATGCAGAAATAAAATGCTCGTCCCGCGGCACCAGACCCCTGAGGGTAGGCGACGCGGGACGAGCACTAGGACTGAGAGTCCCCTATTTTTTCCACTCTATTGGGAAAAGCGCACCCGCTCTGACAGCGTCGACTTTGGCTCCTGCCAGTTCTAATGCACGAGCCAGCACCGGGTCCCGTTTTGCAGCCAGATCCTCGCCGGTCGGCAATAACAACTCATCCGGGACGACACCCACGTGTTCCAGACTCTGGCCATCCGTCATCAAAACATCCGCATTCGTGATGCTGACACCGTAAAAGACCAGATAGTCCGCGCCCATGTTAAGCCCGTGGGAGAGGGAGCGCATGACGGCTCCAGCCGAACGGTCGCCAACCACAGTGCCACGTTTTTCAAGTTGCAATACGCGCGCGAAAACCTCCGCCGCCGAACCGGAGTCGCTGTCGAGTAGCACGACGACCTTGCCGGTGAAAGGCTGCCTCTGCGTCTTAGCGACTATCGGCTTCACGCCTTTGCGTGTTTTGACGTCGGCCATCTTTACATCCTTGTCAAAAAAGTGGCCGAGCAATCTCAGCAGAGTGGGCTCCGCTCCGCCGCCGTTGTTCCGCATATCGAGCACGAGTCCCTGGCGTCTTTTCGCTTTGCTCATCATGTCATCCACCTGATTCTCCGTCAGGTAGAAGGCGCGCATCTTCCAAACGAAGACGCCGTCAATATTTTCGTAGTAGCGGTCGCGATCCTCGCGACGGCTGTCTTCGATTTCCCTTAGAGCCGCTTGAACCATGAGCGCGTTTGAGGTGTCTATTATCCGATCGCCGGACGTGACCTTGGCTTTCAGGTTCAATTCACGCGGCTCAGCCCCGGGACTCTGTGCGGTCACTTGAAGTCCGCGGCGCGGGCTGAGTACGCGGTAATAGTAATTCATCTTCCACATCTCTTTGCGCGTCGGCTTAAAGCCCTCGACCGCAAGGACTCGGTCCCCTACCTTGAGTCCCTGCTTCTCGGCATCGCTGCCCGGTTTGACGGCGACGATGTAGCAGGCGTCACCAATCATTTGCATCTCCCAACCATGCTCAATCGTCTCAGGCCTGGCTGGCGGGTAGAACTTCGTGTGTGAGTCGTTGAGGTCGAGCAATACCTGCGCGATGATCCCGAACGACTGGCCAAGCGAGGTTGACTGCTTGAGCTTTTCCTCTGCAACTTTGAAGCGAGCTTCGACATCCATGCCGTGGAAGTTAGGATCGTAGTAATTTTCTTTTAGCGACGCCTTGACCGACTTCAACATGTCCATCGTGCGCTGCCGTTCAATGGAATCGAATTTTTGAGCCGACACGGACTGAAACGCGCCAAAAGACATAACGCAGAGCGTGATCGAGAGAATGACCTGAAACGTGTGAGCGGAGGAATACTTATTGAGAGTCACGAGCAAAATTCCTTTGTCAAATGGTTAATGGAAGGCCTGAATAAAATATGGGATAAAACACCCAAAGAGCAAGAGTAATGTTCGGACCAGCAACCTTCAGCAAGCCGCCAAATGAGTAACTTTGATCCGACAGTAATAAGATTCCAAGTATGGGCCAGCAGTTGTACAAAGACACTGGCTCAAATTGACTGACCTGAGGGTCGCTGTTACTCTTTTCGATTCTATTTAGACCACATTTCCTCTCAGCGAAAGGTTATTGCAACAATGTCTCAGAATGTCTTTATCTTGGGTGGCAAGCGCACGCCTATGGGCGATTATGTCGGCGCGTTGAAGGATATATCGGCAATTGACCTCGGTGCGGTGGCGGCCCGGGGGGCTTTGGACGCAACTGGAGTTTCTCCTCAGGATATCGATCACACAGTAATCGGTAACGCCCTCCAGACGTCTGGCGATGCAATCTACGGCGCCCGGCACGTGGCGTTAAAAGCTGGAGTTCCTTTTGATCGACCGGCTTTGACCGTTAATCGCCTATGCGGTAGCGGAATTCAATCAATTATTTCGGGGGCCCAAATGATTCAACTGGGCGAGGCCCAAACGGCTTTGGTTGGTGGGATGGAATCGATGTCCCAGGCTCCGCACGTCATCAGAGGCGCGCGTTCAGGATTTTCACTTGGTGGAGGACAACTCGAGGACAGTCTGATGGTGGCCCTGCTCGACACCTACTGCAACACACCCATGGCCGGCACTGCTGAGAATCTGGCCCGGAAGTTTGAGGTTTCGCGCGATGAACAGGACCAGTATGCGTTGCGCTCGCAACAGGAAGCGAAGCGCGCCAGCGACGCCGGTTACTTTGCAGACGAGATCGTTCCCGTTGAAGTGAAGTCGCGCAAATCAACTGTGATGTTCGCGGCAGACGATCACATGCGCCCTGAAACAACCCTGGAAGGGCTGGCGAAGTTGAGACCCGCATTTGCCAGGGACGGCTTTGTTACGGCTGGCAACGCGTCGGGAATTGTTGACGGGGCAGCGGCTTTGGTTATATGCGGAGAAGCGTACCTTAAGGGTAAGGACGCCAAGCCTATGGGTCGAATCGTCAGTTGGGCTTATGCGGGAGTGGAGCCTGAGATAATGGGAATCGGTCCGGTTCCGGCCACTCGCAAAGCTCTGGAGAAAGCGGGCCTTAAGCTTTCTGATATGGATCTAATCGAAGTGAACGAGGCTTTTGCCGCTCAGTATCTTGCGGTTGAGAAAGAGTTGGGTCTGGATCGGACTCGCACTAACGTCAACGGTGGAGCCATCGCACTTGGACATCCGCTGGGCGCAACCGGAACGCGTTTGGTTCTAACCATGCTTCACGAGTTGCATCGAAGGGCGGGTCGATATGGACTGGCGACGGCCTGCATTGGCGGAGGCCAGGGGATAGCGATCATCGTGGAGCGTGTTTAGCTGGGAGCGCAGGCATCTTGCCTGCCGAAGCCGGGGCAAGCAGGCGCGTGCGTTCTTATGAATTGAGGGTTCTTCAGCGCTTAGCTTCGCGCTCGTTGCAGGCAAGATGCCTACGCTCCCAGCTTACGAGATTTCCTGATTTTAGGATTTTGATCCAAATTATTGGCTAATTCCATTTTGGTTGGCTCTCAGCCAAGCCCAATCATTGAAAATCAGGCCTAAAACTCTCCGCAGAGCGGAAGGCTTATTCGGCATACATCTTGCGAACAATAATATGACGCAAGCTGCCATTTTGTAATCCGAGATTTCGTGTTAGTAACACCTCGATTTGCGAAGTAATTAACCTGTATTTTGCTTGCACAAAACACAGGCAGCGTGTTAGAAGTCGCGTCCATAACAAAGCGAACGCTTTCCTTCAGTTTGTCTAATTTTAAATTTGCTCTCGTTTCTTCAAGATACAAATCTAGTGCTAAGTTCCGCACAAGTCTTCAACGTTATCCAATCCTTAAGGAGTTCCCCTGCTATGTCGAAATTTGTAAAGCTCTCTTTTGTGCTGTCTCTCATTCTAGGGATTACCGCGATTGCCTTTGGGCAGTCGACCGTGACTGGCGCAATTGGCGGCCTCGTTACTAACCCCAATGAAGAAGTTGTCCCAAATGCCAGCGTGACGGTGCGAAACACCGAAACGAACAAGGAAGACACAGCCACTACTGATGACCAGGGCCGGTTCAAGGTCTCGAATCTTCAGCCAGGCATTTACGCCATCACCATCAACGGGAGTGGCTTCAGTCCCTACAACCAGGACCGGGTTGTGGTCGAAGTTGGTCGCGAGACGAGTCTCAAGGCAGCGCTCTCGATTGGCCCACTATCGGGTGGCACAGTGGAAGTGACTTCGGAAGCTCCGGTCATTAACACATCGCAGCAGGATTTCTCCAGCAATCTCAACCAGACATCGATTAATGAACTGCCGGTCAACGGCCGACGTTGGTCTAACTTTGCGATACTCACGCCTGGTGCTACTCCCGACGGCAACTTCGGTCTGATAAGTTTTCGCGGTATCTCTGGATTGCTGAACAACAGCACCGTTGACGGCGGCGACAATAACCAGGCGTTCTTCTCGGAAGAGCGCGGGCGCACGCGCAGTGCGTATTCGATTAGTCAGGGCGCAATTCGCGAGTTTCAAGTTAACACTTCAAACTTCTCGGCCGAATATGGACGCTCTGCCGGCGGAGTAATCAACGCCATCACCAAGTCTGGTACCAATGAGTTTCACGGGTCGGCTTTCCTGTACGACCGCAACAATAAATGGGGCGCGCGCAACCCAAACACTTTCATCAACCGGTTGGTTAATGGAGTCTCGACGCGGGAAGCGCTTAAACCCGAAGATGTACGCTACCAGTTCGGCGGAACTATCGGTGGTCCGATAGTCAAAGATAAGGCGTTCTTCTTCTTCAGCTACGACGAACAGAAACGCAATTTTCCAGGAGTCTCTGTATTCAGTACGCCTGGGTATCTAAACACCGTCAACCTTTGCACTTTGGCGACTGCTCCCGGCTGTTCAGCTGCTTTGGTCGCCTCGTCCTTAAAGAACCCCTCGCGCGGTTTGACTGATGCCCAGATTAGTGGGGCGTTGACCTTTCTCAACGATCAAACCGGCCAAGTGCCACGTCGTGGAGATCAAAGGCTTTTTCTACCGAAAATCGATTGGCGGCTAAACGACAATCACACCTTTACCGCAACCTATAACCGCTTGCGCTGGGCGTCGCCCGCCGGGGTTCAGACAGGGGCAACCGTCACCCGCGATCGCACGGGCTTCGGTAACGACTTTGTCGAGACAGATTCACTCAATCTACGTCTCTCCTCAACGATATCCAGCAAGGTGGTCAACGAGTTTCGCTTCCAGTGGGCTCATGAACTCAACTCGCAATTTGCTCAACAACCACTTCCTGGACAGCCAACTACAGCTGGCGGATTTTCTCCTCAGATAACCCTGACAAATGGTGTAACGATCGGAAAGGCGACGTCCCTGGACAGAATAGCTCTGCCGGATGAGAGGCGTTTCCAATTCGCCGACACGCTGAGCTACTCATCCGGGAACCACAGCTTCAAGATGGGAGTTGATATTAATCGGGTAAGGGACATAGACGATAACCTCTTCACCGGCGGCGGCTCTTACACCTACAGCAACATCAACGACTTTATCGTTGATTATGTGAATTTCACTACGGGCGGATCATTACGAACGGCGGGCCGCACTTGTTCGACCCAGGTGACGCCGGTGGCGAACACACGACTTGCGGGCAAGTGCTACACGAGCAACTATGCGCAGGGTTTTGGACAGCCGCGTTTTCAACTAGAGACCACGGACTATGCGTTATTTCTGCAAGATGACTGGCGCGTTACGACTCGGCTAACGCTCAATCTCGGTATCCGTTGGGAGTATGAGCAGTTTCCCACGCCGTTCCTCGTTAATCCAGCTTTACCCCAAACTGCCAACCGGCCAAGTGACAAGAACAACTTCGGCCCCCGCCTGGGTTTTGCTCTTGACGTGAATGGCGATGGCAAGACGAGCTTGCGGGGTGGCTACGGAATCTACTACGGGCGGGTTAACAGCAGCATCATCATTAATTCGCTCATCAACACTGGCCTACAAACCGGTCAGGCCGTAAGCTCGGTGCCAGCTAATTGCAGTTCGACGCTCTGCACGGTTGCTACCGACCCAGCCGGCAATCCAGCAGCACCCATTTTCCCCAACATTTTGAGCAGTGCACCTGCGGGGACAGCCGGTGTCAATTACTTCAGGAGTGGTTTTCAAAATCCACTCATTCACCAGGGAGATCTTATCGTTGAGCGCGAAGTGGGACACAATACGGTGCTTTCCGCCTCCTACATTTTTAGCTTTGGAAACCATCTCACCACGTTTGTTGACACCAATATTAATCGGGTGACAGCATTGCGAAGCATAAACATTTTGGATGGTCCATTGGCAGGTCAAGTTTGGCGTTATCCCTACTACCTGGGTGCCAGACCGAACACCAGCTTTGGCAATATCCTGGAGATTCGCGACAGCGTCGCCACGAAATATCACGCTTTGGTTTTGCAGGCGAATCGGCGTCTGACAAATGGTCTACAGTTCCAGAGCAGCTATACCTTATCGAGAGCGCAGGACAACGGTGGATCGCAGAGTTCGAATACCTTCACGCCAGGCTTTTCTGCTCTTTTCGATCCCTACGATTCTATCGGTGATAACGGTTTGTCTCCCTACGACCGGCGGCATAAATTCGTCGCCAGTGTGGTTTACAATACCGACTTCAAAGTCGATAGCAATGTCGGTCGGGCGATCCTGAATGGATGGACGATTGCACCAATCGTCAATATGTTTTCCGGATTCCGCTACACGCCGGTGACGAATAGCTTTAGTCCTTCGGCAGCGTTTGGTGCCAGCCCGGCCGGTGGCGTTAACGGTTCTAATGGTTCGCTCCGTTTCGCGTTGTTACCAAACAACGCTTTCCATGCGCCGGCTGTCAAGTACGTCGATCTCCGCATCTCTCGGCGCTTTACCATAAAAGAGAATGCCAAGATCGAGTTGTTAGCCGAAGGCTTCAACATTTTCAATCGCACACAGGTTACGGGTGTCAATAATCGAATGTATGTGGTCTCGGCCTCAGGTTCGACTGTGAACGCGACTTACGATCCAACGTTCGGTACACCAAGCGACCTGTCCAATGGCTTCTTCTTCCGCGAGCGTCAGGTTCAATTAGCCGTTCGCTTTGAGTTCTAAGGCAAACACCAACACTTAACCGGAACTCGGGCGTGTCTTCAATTCGAAGGCGCGCCCGAGTTTTTTGGCGGCTGCCATAAGACAATTGGTTGCCTCCAACAGCCGGTCGACGGAATTTTGGGCTTCGGCCTGCCATACTTTGCCGGCGAAATATCCCTGGGCGATTACTCGATCCCCAATGGAAAGTCCCGATTTTATTTAGCATGTTATTAACTTGCGCTCATTATTGAAGCGTGGTAGAACTCGCGTCTAAACCCTGGGTCCGAAATTATTGCTGTTCCTATCTGTCGGCATCAATCAAGATTGCTTTCAAGTTCTCAACGTGTGACCGATCTGCCGTACAGACGCTTTCAACTTTCTCATCCTTAAGGAGTGCCCTCCATGTCGAAATCCGTAAAGCTCGTCTCTCTAATTCTGCTGGTTCTCGCTTTGAGCGTAGCTGGGCTGGCTCAATCACAAGCTGGTAGCGGTCAAATTGGCGGTCAGGTTGCTGATACGAATGGTGCAGCGGTTCCCAATGCGATCGTCAAGGTTACTAACAAGGGAACTGGCCTGGAACGCACCGCGACGACCAGCGCCGATGGCTTGTTCACTATCGTTCTCCTGCCGCCGGGTATCTACACAGTTGTGGCCGAGGCGACGGGCTTTGCTGCGGCAACTGTTGATGATGTCACGGTGAACGTGGGACGTAGCGCGGATCTAACCCTGACCGTAGGTGCCAGCGGTGTACAGGCTAGCGTGTTGGTTTCCGCGGATGCGATTCAGGTTACGCGGAATGAATCGGATGCTGTTCTTAATGAAACCGCGATTAACACACTCCCGATCAATGGTCGCCGCTTTCAGGATTTCGTGACACTCACGCCGACAGCCCAAATCGATCCATCGCGCGGTCAGATTTCACTTTCGGGCCAGAAGGGAATCAATGGCAACATCAATGTAGATGGGGTCGATTACAATCAGCCGTTCTTTGGTGGGATTCGCGGTGGTGAACGTTCAAATCTTGCCTTCACAATTCCCCAGGAGTCGATCAAAGAGTTTCAGGTCGTCGCTTCAGGCTATTCTGCCGAATTCGGACGTTCGACGGGCGGTATTGTCAACGCGGTAACGAAGTCCGGAGATAACCGAATCCGAGGTTCAGCTTTTTACTTGCTGCGTCCAAAGCAGTTGGCGCGTGGCAATGAATTCACCGATGCGCTGGCGGCCCAAAAACTTAATGCTCTGGGGATCACCCCGACATTGGCACCCACCCAACAACAATTCGGCGGGTCCATTGGGGGCCCTATCAAACACGACAAGCTGTTCTACTTTGGATCATACGAACAGCAGCGCTTCAGGGCTGATCGTCAAATCGTTTTCGCCCTGCCCGTAGGGTTCCCCGGCGCGCTCACCTTGACCCCTGCTCAACAAGAAGTTCTAGCCTTTTATACTGCCGAACAAGTGGGTTACCTCCAGACTAACGATGCCTGGGCGGGCCTGGGCCGGTTGGACTGGAACATGGCTGATAACCATCGCTTCAACGTTCGCTTCAGTGCCAGTAACAACAACGCTTTGAACGCGGCTTCGCGGGGCGAAACTGCGGTCGACCCTACGACGAGGCAAGCGTTATCCACCAACGGAACAGAGCAGGACAAAACCAAGATTGGCGTTGCCCAGCTGGTTAGCAACTTCGGCACCAACACCATCAACGAACTGCGTTTACAGTGGGCTCGTGAAGATCGGCCGCGTCTTTCAAATTCGGTAGTACCGCAGATTGTAAACAGCTTCGCCACGTATGGTGCGGGCGGCGCCGATACTTCATCCTTTCTGCCAAACGCCGAATACGACACGCGGCACCAGGTGGCCGACTCACTCACGTATCTCAAGGGTAACCATAATTTCAAATTCGGTGGCGAATACAGCCGCATATATGCAACTCAGAAGTTTGGTTTCAGCCAATTCGGTCAATATAATCTGAGCCTCGGCACTACTGCCCAACAGGTATCGGACACTTTGCTGAGACTCTCAAATTCAGTTACGCCTCAAACCGGCTCAGGTTCAACCCTGGTTCAAGCCATCCTGGGGCGGTTCGACACCACCAGTGCCAACTACCAAAAACAGATCGGAAACTTGCAAGCGGAGATGGTGGTTCACGAGCTAGCATTCTTTGGACAGGATAATTGGCGTCTCACGTCCAAGCTAAGCATTAACTACGGCCTACGTATGGAACAGCAATACAATCCCACGCCGGACGCCAGCAATACCCAAATCGTTAACGTGGTGAAGAACACGATCTTTCCGATTCGGGGAAAAGGTTATGATGCTACCCAAATTGCAGATAGTGGATGGCAAATAGGGCCGCGCTTTGGCTTTGCTTACGATCCGGAAGGCAAAGGCAAGATGGTCATTCGTGGATTCGCCGGTGTTTACTATGCTCGCACACCGCTGATTGTGCTTGCGTCTCCCGTCAATAACTATCGCGCGACGCCGGGGGATGTAACTACACGCTTGCCTTTCGCCGGGTTTAGCCAAGCGACTTTTGACGCGTTTCTCAACAGCGCTTCGGGAACCCAGTACAAAGCAATTACGGGTTGTAACCCTGCGGCAGCCGCCGGTACCGACGCGAAAAACCGCTGTACTCCCAATACGGTCTATCGTCAATTTGCGATTATTGGGCTCAACTTGAACACCTCTGGATTAGCGTCTCTGCCAATTCTCACCCCCGACCAAATTTCCGGAATTGCCAGTGGGCTCGGTCTTAGCCCCAGCCCCTTTGTCGGAGCACAAGTATTGGGACAGGCTGAAGACTTTAAGAACCCGCGCTCAGTCCAGTTTGGTTTCGGCGTTGAGAGGGAGATTGCCCGAAACCTGGTTGTAGGTATCGACTATGCTAACGTGTCGACCCACCGGGTAGCGCGCTTTCGCGATCTCAATGTGCCGTCGCCTTTAACCGGCGCGCAGTACGTCGCATTTTTGCAAGCAAACAACACGGCCGCAAACTTTGCGACGATGTCATCGCCGGGTGGCATTGTTGACCAGATTCTGGGTTCCGGTCGGACCTATGTTGCTATTAACGCCCCAGGCGGGTTTATCAACCCAGCTACAGGCTTGGCGCTCAGCTTCCCGACCGGTTCTGTTACTACTCGTCAGCGACCTACCCAGGCCCAACAGGGCTTTGCGCTAGGGGCCGTCGGTGTGCGCGAATCAACTGCCAAGTCGCTCTATCGCGGCTTGACGTTTAGGGCGCGCTTGATTCGAAAGCAAGTCCAACTTAACGCTTATTACACGTTCTCAAGGCTGCTGTCAGACGACGACAACGAACGCCAGGATGGGGTTGGCTACTCTGATCCTTATGATTTGAGGAGAGAGTACTATCTCAGCAGACTTCATCGTGAGAGCCAGTTTATGGCTAACCCGATCTTCTTCCTCCCATATGACTTTGAAGTTTCGAGTGCCATCCGCCTCCGTTCAGGAGCTCCGTTTAATCCCACCGTGGGCGTGGATCTAAATGGAGACACCGTAAACAATGAACGGCCTCTTCTGGTTCCGGGCTTGACGTATGAACGGAACTATTTCGTAAATAAGGGGATCTGGGAAGTGGACGCACGGGTCCAGAAGAGCTTTAAGTTTGATGAAAACCGGCGGCTGACTTTTTCGGCGGAGTTTTTCAACATTCTCAATCGGCCCAACATTCTGGTGGGTACTGCTGCGGCCCCGTCCAGCGCCACCGCTTTCGGCGGGGGGGGACAGTTTTGCACTGTTCCGAGCCAGCTATGTGGCAGCGGCGGTTCCCCCCTGAATCCTAATTTCCTGCAGATTCGCGATCCCAGTACGGGCGCGATCCTGATAAATAACGTCAATCCTGGCAGCCAGGTTTTCCAAATGCAGCTAGGCGCCCGATTCCAGTTTTAGCAGGGTTCAGTTTCTAACAGCTGCTTTGAAAAAGACCGGGTGGACTTCAATTCAGAAGTCCATCCGGTTTTTGTCTGCCGCGTTTATGCAATGACGGTGCGTTGAATGGGATAACCAATTAGATCAAACGGTCGCCTTCCACAGCCACCGAATCCTGCCGGTAATGGCAACCGCGGCTCTGACGATTGTGAAGTGCCGCCTGGGCTACGATCAACGCCACCTCAACTGCATTCCGTAAGCCAATCAACCCGTCGTCGAGTTTGGTGGTTCGATAAAACGTCTCTATCTCATTCCAAAGATGACGCAGCTCACGTATCGCCCGCGAGAGCCTATCGGCACTGCGCACCAACCCAACGTAGTGCCACATTATATTCTGGATGGTCTGCATATCCCCTTGAATCAGAGCAGGGTCGGCATCGGCGCTTAGTCCGTTTTCATCCCAGGGTGGAACGTTTTCAAACTGCGTTCGCGGAAGCGGTTCGAGACCGTATGCCTCTTCGATATGCTGCGCGGCGCGGTTTCCCCAAACCAGGCCCTCGAGCAGCGATGTTGAAGCCAGACGATTTGCACCGTGCACACCGGTACAACTGATTTCACCAATAGCGTAGAGCTGTCCAATACTCGACCGTCCCCACTCATCCGACAAGACACCACCACAGAAATAGTGCGCCGCGGGAATGACGGGGATAGGTTCGCTTGAGATATCAACGCCAAACTCCATGCACTTCTTGTAGATGCTGGGAAACCGCGCGCGGATCGTGTCAGCAGACATGCGCGAGGCAAGATCCAGCAACACAAACGAGTACCCATGCTTTTCCATTTCGTGATGGATAGCGCGAGCCACCACATCACGGGGAGCCAGGTCTTTCCACTCCGGCGCATACTCAGCCATAAATGGCCGGCCATCAGGAGTGATGAGTATGCCGCCTTCCCCTCGCAACGCTTCACTGATTAAAAAACCCTCAGCTCCGGGTACAGCCAAAGCGGTAGGATGAAACTGTATGTACTCAGCATTGACAATTCGGGCACCGGCGCGACTCGCCATGGCCAGGCCATCGCCCCTTGCTCCAACCGGATTGGTGGTATTTCGATAAATGCGTCCGAGTCCGCCAGTGGCCAGCACGGTTACCGACGCCAGATAGCGATGAACCGTGTGCTCGTTGCGATCGAACATGTAAGCCCCGTGACATGTTATCGGTTGGTAATTGTCTAAAGGATCCCGGGAATGATGTGGGAAGGTTATGAGGTCGACCGCAGTCATGTCCGATTCAACGGTGACATTCTCGCAATCATGCAACGCGTTCATTAAGCCGTTCATAATTGCTTTCCCGGTGGAATCGCCAACGTGAAGGATCCGGCGTCGCGAATGCGCCGCCTCCTGGGTGAACATAGGGTGCCCCTGCTCGTCCCGGTCAAACTTAACGCCGGCGCGTTCTTCAAGAATCTGGTGAAGCAGAGGCGGGCCCTCTTCAGCCAGGATGCGAGCAGCTCCAGGGGCGCTGACGCCTGCGCCTGCCTGGATGATGTCATCGACAAGCAGATCAGGCTCGTCATCGGCGCCGCGGCCAATTATGCCTCCCTGAGCGTAAAGCGTATTTGATTCGTGTGGATCACGCGCCCGGGTGACTACTGTGATCTGACGAGTTGGGTTGCGGGCAAGTCTAAGCGCGGCGGTGGCGCCAGCGATGCCGCAACCGATGATTAGAACATCGGTTCTGTTCAAGGATTCGTTTCCTTCATCGATTAGCCGATGGTGATCATTTTTTCAACTGCCATTGCAGTTTGCTTCTAGAACGCCTTCGGGAGTCGGTATTTCTTTTAATGATTCGGAATCATACCGGGGAGTTCTCCGTCGTCAAAGTGGCCACTTGCTGAAGTCGCTCCAGGGTTGCTAGCCACATGCGGAAGCAACTCCGGAAAAGACTCACTGACTTGATCTATACCCGGGGCCTTTGCTCGTGTCCTGCGCCGACGGTTTCGGATTCCCTTGCCTCGTGATTTACCTGGCGAAAAACACGCGGGTTCGCTAACTGAGCGAGTCATTAGCCTGGGTCGAGCTAAATCGTAGGTAGACTCACAATCCTCTGGCACCCCCCGCGTCAAATTTGCTACTATGGCACGCCTGCTGGGAAGGCCCCACCAGTTTAGTTCCCCCCGGTCCCCGCCCTGAAGTTAACAAAGCGTCTCATGAATAAGATTCAAGATTTGACCGCCGACTCTTCTTTGACCAGTCACCAGCCGCAGGATCAAATGTTTATCGAAGTGTTTGATTTGTTGCCTGACGCCGCTTTTCTGTTCTCCGGTGATCGGCATCTGGTAGGAGCTAACCCCGCCGGTATCCGGTTGGCGGATGCCCCATCAGAAGTCCAGTTGGGTGTTGCCCTTAAGGATTCGGCGCTGAAGGGAAGGTCCTGCTGCGAAATGTTCTGGTATGTCGAGGGCGCGGATGGCTGTGTCGTGGATAGGGCGATGCAAACGGGCGAAAAGGTTGAAGTGGAAATCATGGCGGGAGTTGCAGGTCAGAACTCCATATCCATAATCGTTGAACCACTCAGAGTTGATTCCGGAACGGGGCCAGGGGCTCTGGTGATCGCACGTGACATTTCGGACCTTCGACGCGCGGAAGCTGAAGCGATCGCGACCAAGTCGTTTATCGCGAGCATCGCCGATCGAACTCCTGATGAAATCTACGCACTCGACCGCGAAGGACACATCACCTGGATGAACGAGCGGGCAGAAGCTTACAGAATGCTGATGAGGGGTGGCGGCAGTTTCCTGGATATCGTCTCCGAGGACTCGCGCGCTCTCGCAGCGGACAATCTGCGGCGTACAGTTGCCGGCAACGACACTGAATATGAGGTCCGAGTTGTTCGTAGCGATGGTTCCATTCGCTATGCCGAAGCCCACACTTCTCCGCTATGGAAAGATGGCGAAATTGATGGTGTGCTGGTTTTCCTTCGCGATGTTACGGAGCGAAAGCGCGAGCACGAGTTAATGGCCCAGTCGGACAAATTGCGTGCAGTTGGAGAACTGGCTGCCGGCGTGGCCCACAATCTTAATAATTCGTTGACAGTAATCCAGGGTCGTGCGCAGCTCCTGTTAAGGAACGCCACTGACGAGTCGTCCGCAAAAAGTTTGGCAGTGATCACCAACGCCGTTGAGGACGGGACCAAAACTCTCCGGCGAATCCTCGAGTTTGCGCGCCGCGGCTCAGGTAATGAGTTTGCCGCAGTTGAGTTGGGATATCTCATTACTTCGAGCGTCGATATTGCGCGGCCGAAGTGGCAAAGCAAGGCAGGGAAGATCGATGTTCGGGTTGAAGGCAGCCCCTCTGTCTACGTGATGGGCGAACAGGCTGAGTTACGCGAAGTAGTACTCAATCTGATTTTCAATGCGGTTGACGCAATGCCTGATGGCGGCATCATGGAGATAGGCGCTCGCGCTGAAATTGATATCGGCTGTTTCTGGGTTGCCGATACGGGCTGCGGGATGCCTCCTGAAACTGCTTCGCGAATTTTTGAGCCTTTCTTTACTACAAAGGGAAAACTCGGGAGCGGTCTTGGACTCTCTGCTTCTCACGGCATTATTACGCGTCACCAGGGGGAGATCGTGGTTGTGAGCGAGCCCGGTGAGGGTACCCGTTTCGAGGTTAGGCTTCCTCTCTGTGACAAGAATTATCGGTTCGTGAAACCGCCTGAGATCGAGGGAGAAAAGCTCATCGTCGCATGAGGAGCTTTAGCCACATCCGATCGTTCTAAGTTCAACCAGTCCAGTCTCCTAAGCGTACACGGCTTAAATAAGTAACGCGTCTTTGTTCTCCTGCGAAATTCGAAATCCCCTTTGATAACGTTCTGATCGGTCAAAGTGCTGGTATCTCCTTCACAGGTACAGCCGTTGCACTGCGAGTGTTGTCATCAATGCAGGACTCTTGCGAGCAGAAACAAAAGGAGGCTTTGAATGGGACTACCAAACACAGACGAGTTGGAAGGCAAATTTGACAGGGCAAAGGGCACAGTTAAGGAAACGGTGGGCCGCGTGGTTAACGACCGGGACCTCGAGGAAGAGGGCCAAGCGGATCAAACTGCTGGTAAGGTTCAGGAAGGCTTCGGCAAGGCTCGTCGCAAAGTCGGCGAAGTGGTTGAAGATATCGGGGAAGCAATTCGGAAATGAGATAGCGGGCAGCCGCGAACACTTTCACCCTAGCCAAACATTTAGGGCTTACGACGTATCACTTGTCGTAAGCCCTTCATGTTGTTTTGAGCCTTAGTTACTCAGCTCGAACGTTGTCTGCCCCGATTGCTTCAAGGAGTTCTTCAAGCTTCTTTACTTCCTCATCGGATTTGGCTTCGACGCCCACCAGAATGCCTCCGCCTTTCAGTCCAGCTTCGTACACCTTGGCGCGGTATTCAGGAATTCCGGCGCCGATAAGTGCCCCGATAACTCCGCCCGTGGCGGCGCCTGCACCAGCCCCCGCGAGCGCTGCGACCACAGGTCCCGCGATCACGAGGTTTAAGCCTGGAAGCAGAATAGTGCTGCCAACCGCCACGATTGCTGCCAACACGGCGCCGACCACTCCGCCCAGCGCACCGCCGATACCGGCGCCATCCGCCGCATGTGTCCGCGCCTGCAGGGCAAACTCTTTGGTGTGAGTCGCGTCAGACATCATGACGCTTATATCATCTCGGGTATATCCACGCTTTAAGATTGCATCAACCGCCGCTTCCGCCGCGACCCGATTTTTCAAAAGTCCGGTTACCAATTTTGGATTCGCCATAAATTCGCCTCCTTCGTTCCCAAGCCATAGCAATGATCTGAAACTGGGGGGAAATTGTTATCGTTCGCAACACCTATGCCGGTCTATTGAACGGGTTTCTTTGAATATAAGTCTCATACCGCAACGGTAAGCAAACATCGCCCGACCTTGCCTGTCCCGCTTCGGTACGCAGAATCGGAGTTGGAACTTGAAAACCAGCCGCCCCAGAAGTCCGCGAGGCAACAGTTTGATATGGATGACTGAGGAGTTCTTGTGTACATTCGGTCTGAGTAAAGTAGTCTCCAATCTGACATCGTAAGCGTTTCCAGTTGAAGATTCTCCAGATCAGTTCGGCCCAATCAATGGGCGGAGGTGAGCGGCACCTTGCGGATCTAGCTAATGGACTCGCTGGCCGAGGACATGATGTGTTTCTGGCGCTTAGGCCAAATTCACCCTTGGTTGTCGAGCTGAAGGCGATTCCCAAAGAAAACGTTACGACCTTACCACTACGGAATTCTTTGGACGCCAGGAGTGCTCGCGAGCTTTCGAAGTTGGTGCGCAGAAACCGAATCCAGATTGTGCATGCTCACATGGCCCGCGATTATCCGCTGGCAGCATATGCTGTGCGTCAAAACAAAGAGGCGAGTTTGGTCGTTACGCGCCATGTGCTTTTCCCGATGAGTCGACTCCATAGGATTACGCTTGCCGGTGGCGCGCGAATGATTGCGGTTTCGGAGGCGGTGGGGTCTCAGCTTCGTTCCAGCCGAGTAGTGAAGCCTGAAAACATCAGCGTCGTTTTCAATGGAATTGATACGAACAGATTTGCAGATGCAAGGCGTAACTTTGACCGTGAGCAGTTTCTTCACCACTGGAAACTTCCTGAAGATAGTCTGTTGGTTGGCACGGTAGGAGAACTGTCACCTCTCAAAGGCCAGGAGGAATTCCTGCAAGCGGCGACTCTTGTGCTGAGGCAATATCCGCATGCCTGCTTCTTTATTGCCGGGCTTGATCACTCTGCGGGAAACACGAACCGTATCCATCTCGAGGGTTTGATTGAGAAACTCAATCTGACTGAACCCGTCCGCCTGGTGGGATGGCTGGAGGATCTTGCGCAGCTCTACGGTGCCCTCGACGTGTTTGTTTCGGCTTCGCACACGGAATCCTTTGGCCTGGCGATAGCGGAATCGATGGCGAGCGGTACCGCTGTGGTTGCAACCAACACGGACGGTGCGCGAGAGATAATCCAGCCGGGGGAGACCGGGCTTCTGGTTCCCATCAGCGACGTGGGAAAACTAGCAGAGGCGATTCTGGAGTTGTTGGACGACAGCGATAAGCGGCTTCGTTTGGGACAGGCCGCTCAGCAATCCGTGGCGGCGCGGTTTAGCATCGAGCGGATGATTGACGAAACGGAAGAGATATATCGAGAAGAGATTGAGAAATAATTGCCGCAGAAGAACATGACTGACCGGAAGCATTGAACTTTTCTAGATCAACTCGGCTGCCGACCCTCGCCAGGTATGGGCCGACCCAGAAGGCGCAACATCTCAGGTTTGTCTTTGACGAGCCAATAAAGCACGCTGCGAAGCCGACTAACCTCAGATTCAACCTGACCTATGCGAGTGGACAATGAACGATCAATTGAATCGAGGCGAAGATGCACTTGTTCAAACTCTCCCTGCATTGTGGTCTCCAGGCGAGTCAGATCATTCTTCGTCGCCATCTCGGCAAGGTTATTTTTCGTAGCCATTTGGCTTTGAATGTGATCAACCCTTGTTTCCACTCGAGCCAATTGGTCCGCAACCTCGGCTAGGTTTTTCTTCGTCGCCATCTGTTCTTTGACCGCAGCAAGGTCATCCTTCGTCACCATCTGATGACGCATAGCCTCAAACTGGTCGCGCAAAGTCTCTACGGTGGTGGCAATAAAGTTGATGAGGTTCTTGTCGTTGTCGCTCATGGAAACTATGGTAGCACGCAACATCTAACTAACCTCCAAGCCATCCGACTGTCCTTGATTTCTGAAAATGCAAGAACTAAAGCATGTCAATTTTAGCCGCAAGAATGAAATCGCTTTCGGTTAGACCATCGATCTTGTGAGTCCAGATAGTGACTTCCGCATGTCCCCAACCGAAGCAAATGTCTGGATGATGCCATTGTTCTTCGGCGAGGTCGCCGACGCGATTCACAAACACCTGGGTCTCTTTGAAATCCTTGAATTTGTATTCCTTCCGCAAGTGGTGCTCATTAATAACCTCCCAGCCCTCAAGTTTGGATTGGAGGGTTGTAACCTCGTCACCTTTCAGCGGTGGCACGCCACCGCGACAGGGAACACATTCTTTACTTGCTAGTTCATTCATTTGCTCGCGCCCTCCGAAATTGCTTCTTTCAATAACGCGATTTGTCCACCGTGATAACCAGGACTACTTTGCGTTCGCGGCTTTGACGCCATCCGTGCGGTAAGGCTCCGCCGGCTCTGCCTTACCAAAGGCTAGTTTTGAAATTTCGAGGCTACGTCGCGAAGCGCATGTTCAGCCTCAAACTCGATATGGTCCGCTTCGGCAAGGCCGAGCCTTATCGCACGGATTGCGGCGAAGCCGTTAGTAGCGATTCAAGTTCCTCTCTCAACTGTTCGCGTTCAGCATAGAGCTTGGCCAAAGGCGCCGTCAGCGCGAGATTGGCGTCCTGGTCAGGATCAAAACCTCGTGCCCGCATTTCGCGGCGAAACTGCTCATCCACCTGGCGCAGTCTCTGTTCGAGAAGCGATTGCCGGCTGGCTTCCGTACTGGCTATCGACTCTTCCGAACCTCTCATATGAAAACATTCTACACTCAATTGCACCGTTTCCGTGGCGCCGGTCGCATATGGACCATTATTAGTTCCGTTGAATTCTGGTGGCCCTCCCGGTTCAATTTCCTGACTTGCTAAGACCACATGCGACCGGATAGTCTTAAGCGATACGCCTTCTGCAATTAATAACGTTCGGGAATAAAGTGCAGTCGAATTCTGACGAAATTCTAATGGAATTCTAACTGCCAGGGAGCAACCAGTGGCAGACATTCGTCCCTTTCAGGCCTTGCGTCCACCAACCAACCGGGCAGATCGAGTAGCCAGTGTTCCTTATGATGTGGTCAACACCAACGAGGCCCGCGAGTTGGCCGCGAACAATCCATTGAGTTTCCTGCACGTGTCGCGACCGGAGATCGATCTGCCGAATGATACAGACCCGCATAGCGATCAAGTCTATCGGAAGGCACTCGAGAATTTTGACAAATTGATTGAGGAGTGCCCGCTCGAGACGGAGGCAGTCCCCAGTATTTATCTGTATCGGCTGATAATGGGAGACCACGAGCAGATTGGGGTGGTTGCCTGTTGCTCGATAAACGAGTATGACCAGGATCTAATTCGTAAACACGAACGGACCCGACGCGATAAAGAGGATGATCGCACTCACCACATGCTCATTCTGCGCGCCCAAACCGGCCCAGTCTTTCTGACCTACCGGGCCAGCCGCGATATCGACACCATGGTGATGGAGACGACGATGACTAATGCTCTCTTCGACTTCACGGCCCAGGACGGCATCCAGCATACAGTTTGGCACGTGCCCGATCCGGTACGCTTTGTCCACGCGTTTCTTGACATTCCGTTTCTTTACATTGCCGACGGGCATCACCGTGCCGCCAGCGCCGCGCGTGCTCGTGCTGAACTTAAAGAGCAGAGCTTCGGACACACGGGTGACGAAGAGTACAACTTCTTCCTGGCCGTTATGTTTCCCGATGAGCAGTTGCAGATACTACCCTACAACCGTGCTGTGCGAGATTTGAATGGCCTTTCCAGCGAGGAGTTTTTAGAAGCACTCCGCCAGGAATTCGACGTTGAGGATACTGGAAGGTCTGAGCCGGCCAGTCGCGGCGAATGGAGTATGTATCTCGAAGGTCGTTGGTACACACTGCGTTTCCCGGCCGGGTCAGGGCCGCCATCGGGAATTGTAGACTCACTTGATGTGAGTATTCTCCAGGATCGCTTACTTGATCCCATTCTGGGAATTAAGGACGTTCGTACTGACAAGCGGATTGAGTTTGTCGGCGGGATGCGGGGTAGCAAAGAACTAAAGCGGCTGGTCGACGAAGGAAAGGCGGCGGTAGCCTTTGCGTTGTATCCCACGACGATTGAGGACCTGCTGCGAGTTTCGGATGCAGGCGAAATTATGCCGCCAAAGTCGACCTGGTTTGAGCCGAAACTACGTGACGGACTCTTAATTCATAAGATCTAAGATAGTCCAAGGTCCAAGGTCCAAAGTCCAATGTCAGGGATAAGGATTATTGCTCTGAGCAAAGGTTGGGACGATGAATAGAGGAAGACTTTGGACCTTGGACCTTGGACTTTGGACATTGGACTAAATGATGCGCGTATTAATTGCTGACAAATTTGAACAGTCTGGGCGCGATGGTTTAGAGGCCCTTGGCTGCGAGATTTTTTTTCAACCAGATCTTAAAGATGCGGCGTTGGTTGAGGCTATTCGTGCAGTAGAGCCCGATGTGTTGGTGGTGCGCGGTACGAAGGTTACTGAGCTCATGCTTGAGGCGGGCCAGATCAAGCTCGTCGTTAGAGCCGGAGCTGGCTTTAACACCATCGACGTTGCCGCGGCTTCGAGGCGGGGTATTTATGTTTCAAACTGTCCGGGCAAGAATTCTATCGCTGTGGCGGAGTTGGCGTTTGCTCTTATCCTCGCGCTCGACCGTCGTATTGTCGACAACGTAATCGCGCTGCGTCGTGGTGAATGGAACAAAAAGGAGTTTTCCAAAGCGCGCGGACTCTTTGGTCGCACCCTCGGACTGGTTGGTGTTGGAAAGATCGGCCAGGAAATGATTCCGCGCGCGCGCGCTTTTGGAATGCCGGTAATCGCGTGGAGTCGAAGCCTGACGCCCGAGCGCGCCGCAGAGTTGGGGGTTGAATACAAAGCGACGCCGGCCGAAGTAGCTAGTGAAGCCGACATCGTTAGTGTTCACGTGGCGCTAAATCCGGACACCAGAGAATTCCTGGGAGCTGAGTTTTTTTCAGCGATGCGCCAGGGTGCCTACTTTATCAACACCGCCCGTGGTGAAGTGGTTGATCAGCCTGCCTTGATCGAGGCGATGAAGGCTCGCGGCATTCGGGCCGGGTTGGATGTATTTGCCGGAGAGCCAACCTCCGCGGTGGCCGAGTTTGCTGACGAGATCCGCAACGAAGCAAATCTTTACGGCACCCACCACGTTGGCGCTTCAACTGATCAGGCGCAGGAAGCGATTGCCGAGGAGACAGTCAGGATCGTTCGCGAGTTTAAGGAAACGGGGAAGGTTCCCAATGTCGTAAACCTGGCGCGGCAAACACCTGCGACGCACCGATTGGTGGTGCGCCATCTGGATCGTCCAGGCGTGTTGGCGACCGTGCTCGAAGCCATTAAGAGCGAACATATCAATGTTCAGGAGATGGAGAACATAGTCTTCGAGGGCGCGGAAGCCGCCGTGGCCCGCATCAACCTCGACAACGCGCCATCGCGAGAAATGCTGGATAGATTACGCACGGCAAGTGTGGACATCATCGAACTCGATTTGCTTGAGTTGAAAGACTAAGATTCGATGTAGAGTTCCTGAACCATCGGAGGAAGATCATGTTAGATGTTAAGGAAGCAGCGCAAAGGGCGTCTGAGTATTTTGCCGGCCTTTATGCTGATGAAGGTGTGGCAAACGTCCAACTGGAAGAGGTTGAGTTGACCGATGACGGGCAGTACTGGCTGATCACGCTGAGTTACCCGATGGTTCCTCCGAACCAGTCGCCGCTCTTTTTCAATGTCAGCAGCAACAGGAAGTACAAAGTATTCAAGATCGACGCAACAACAGGAGAGGTGAAGTCCATGAAAATCAGGAACGTTGCATAGCATGGAGTATGTTACCGAATTGATTGGCCGATATAAGACTAAGGGTCTCCTTATCGACACGAATCTGCTGCTGCTTTACTTCATTGGAATGTATGATCCTGATCGGATCCGAAGATTTAAGCGGACGATGGCGTTCACAATAGACGAATTCCTTTTGCTGGCCCGTGTATTCGAATCATTCGACAAGATAATAACCACACCAAATATTCTGACTGAAGTGAGTAACTTCTCGGGCCAGTTACCAAGGGAGCTCCATTCTTTCTTCTTTAGTAATTTTTCCACGTGCATCCTGACTTTGGAGGAGCGATACATAGAAAGTGGAGCAATCTCGACTTCGGCCCACTTCAATAAATTTGGTCTGACAGACTCTGGCATTGTTGAAACAGTCAAAGGGAATTATCTTGTGTTAACTGATGATCTGGCGCTGTTTGGATATCTCAGCAATCTCGGGATCGACGCCATTAACTTCAATCATATTCGAACACTTGCCTGGTAATGGCACTCACTTCGATCTATGAACACCACCCTAATCACCGGCGCATCTTCAGGCATTGGCGAAGTCTTCGCTCGCAAGCTAGCCGCACGCGGCCGCAACGTTTTGCTGGTGGCGCGCTCGGAAGACAAGCTGGTAACCCTCTGCAATGAACTTGGCCGTTCCAACAGCGTTCGCGCGCAGTATGTAGCGCTCGATCTGAGCCAGCCGGAGTCGCCGGCGCGCTTATTCGACGAAGCTGAAAAGCGCGGTCTGACTGTAGATCTGCTAATCAACAACGCGGGCTTTGGTTCAATGGGGGAGTACCGCAAGCTCGACCTGGCGCGCGAACTAAACATGATCGATCTGAATATCAAGTCGCTGGTGGATCTGACTCATCGCTTTCTCGGGCCGATGGTTCAACGTAAACAGGGAGCGATCATAAACGTTGCTTCAACCGCCGCGTTTCAGCCCGTCCCCTTCATGGCAACATACGCCGCGACCAAGGCATTTGTCCTTTCGTTTTCAGAAGCGCTCTGGGAAGAGAACCGGCCGCACGGAATTCATGTGATGGCACTGTGTCCAGGTGTTACCGAAACCAACTTCTTTGAAGCTGCTCGCGGTAAGAAACCTCCCGCCCGCGTTTCGCAGACTCCGGACGAGGTTGTGGACGTAGCGCTGCGCGCGCTTGCTCGCGGCAAAGCGAGCGTCGTGTCGGGCTGGACGAATTTCTTTATGGTTGAGTCGGAGCGCCTCGTCCCGCGTTCTTTGGTTACGCGTCTCGCGGGTCGAATGATGCGAGCGCAGTATGGAGAGAAGAGTGGATAGAAGACAAAGGGTGAATAGTAAATGGTAAATAGTAAATGGTTCTGGCGCGGCGTGTAGCCACATTGGTTCTAAGAGTTCACCGATCCTTGGTTCTTACCATTTACTATTCACCATTTACGGAGAAAAAGAATGACAGAACGAATTTTCAACTTCAGCGCGGGCCCGGCGGTCCTTCCTCTACCTGTATTGGAGGAAGCTCAGCGCGACATGTTGAGCCTTCCCGGTGTCGGCATGTCATTGATGGAGATTAGCCATCGGTCGAAAACGTTTGACGAGATTTTTGGCCGCGCGGAGGCCGGGCTGAGAGATCTGCTTGGTATCCCCGACAACTATCACGTGTTGTTCCTGCAAGGTGGGGCGAGTCTGCAATTCTCAATGATCCCCATGAATTTTCTGCCGTCCGGCGGCAGCGCTGACTACATCATTACTGGCAGTTGGGGAAAGAAAGCTCTGAAGGAAGCCAAGCGGGCCGGCGCCACCAACGTTGCGGCCACCATGGCAGACGGCGACTTCACCCGAGTTCCTGGAGCTGACGAACTCACACTCGATCCGAAAGCGGCCTACGTTCACCTCACCACGAATGAAACCATTGAAGGAGTTGAATGGAAACAAGAGCCTGAGGTTGGGGCCGTTCCTTTGGTTGCGGATGCGTCATCCGACATCCTGTCGCATCCGATTCCGGTTGATAAGTATGGGATGATCTATGCGGGAGCGCAGAAGAATATGGGGCCGAGTGGGGTTACGTTGGTTATCATGCGCGACGATCTCCTTCAGCAAATTCCTGAAGGACTTCACACCATGCTCGACTATCGCACGCACGTCGAGAACAAATCCCTCTATAACACGCCAAACACCTGGGGCATTTACATCATCAGTTTGGTTTGCAAGTGGCTGCAGGAGAAGGGTGGGCTCGAGGCGATGCATCGCGAGAACGAGAAGAAGGCGCAAGTGATCTACGATGCTATTGACTCGACCGACTTTTATCGGGGGCATGCAGATCACGACTCCCGCTCGATCATGAACCTCACTTTCCGTCTTCCTTCGGAAGAGTTGGAGAAGAAGTTTACTGCTGAGGCGACGGCCCAGGGCATGGATGGATTGAAGGGGCACCGATCGGTTGGAGGTATCCGCGCTTCGATCTACAACGCCTTTCCCCTCGACGGCGTCGAGGCACTGGTCGGCTTCATGAAGGAGTTTGAGAACAAGAATGGATGAGTGGCCTGGAGGAGCTTGCCTCTAGTCTCCAAACGCTGTGGGGATAGTCGCTCAACCTCACCTGGAGTTTCCTGCGGCTGTGCCGCCCGATGTGCGGCGGCGGCTTCGCCCCGCCCGGGCGAGATCCCAATTGGTTAGCTCGGGGCTATGCCCCCAGGCCGGGGCATAGCCCCAACTGTTTTAATCCGCACGGAAGGTCAGAGACCTTCCGCACATCAGGCGGCGAAGCCGCGACCACTCGCCCACCCCAGGGTTCCTGATCGTGCCTTGCTTTTAGAATAAAGTCGTATGGATTCAACTGAAAATAAACCCGGAGCAGATAACGAGGTTATCTCTCTCCAAGTCGGTGAGACGGATGCGGGCGTTCGTATCGATGCTTATCTTGCGGCGCAGATTGAAGGCTGGAGCCGATCCCGGCTGCAACGCCTGATTGACAATGAAGACGCTCTCGTCAACGGCCACGCAGTTAAGTCCTCGTACAAAGTGTCTGAAAACGACGAAGTGGAAGTTGAACTGACTCCGTCAGCGTTAGCTAACTTCACCCCCGAAAACATTCCTCTGAATGTCGTCTTCGAAGACGACTACCTGATTGTGATCAATAAACCGGCCGGCCTCGTGGTTCATCCAGCCGCGGGCATTCAATCCGGCACCCTGGCAAATGCTCTCGCTTATCACTTCGAACATCTCTCCACCCGGGCCGGGGCAATTAGGCCAGGTATTGTCCATCGCCTGGATAAAGACACGTCAGGCTTATTGGTTGCTGCCAAGACGGAATCGAGTCATGAGAATCTGGCTGATCAGTTTCGTGCTCGTGAAGTGTTCAAGAGTTATGTGGCGTTGGTGTTCGGTGTAGTCAAACAGACAGAGGGGCGCATCGAACAGCCAATTGCCCGCGATCCTCGCAATCGAACCAAGATGGCGATTGTCGCGGGCGGTCGGGGCGCTGTCTCGCTTTATAAGATTCGCCGGAGCTATGGTTCTTTTACGCTTCTTGACGTTGAGATCAAGACCGGCCGCACACACCAGATTCGGGTCCATCTGGCCTGGCTGAAACATCCCGTTGTTGGAGACGAGCTTTATGGGGGAGGCCGGGACAATAACATTCACGACGTGCGCTTGCGAGCACACATTCGCAAATTGAAAAGACAGTTTCTTCATGCGGAACAACTGAGCTTTGCTCACCCGAAGACTGGTGAACCTATGGAGTTTGTTGCTCCATTGCCTGTTGAGCTTCTTGGTTTGCTGGAGCAGTTGGAAGCGGATGTGTGAAGGGTTCTGGACGAATCAACTCCACGCTGATGCATTCGTAAACAAACATTTTCAGGGTATGGGCTCGAACCGACCGGTAAGCTGCTTGAAACGATCGTCAGATCGCAAATTGTCGAAAAGCGGTTCGATCCTTATCAACACTAGTCCGGGATGTTTACTTTCAAAAGCCTTGTTTAGATATTCGATAGCCCGGTTATTGTCTTTGAGTCCAGCGTAACCGATCGCGAAGTAGAGCCCCGAAACGTAGCGCTGGTTGGAAAGCGCCTTGAGTCGATCGAGGATCGCTTCGGCTTCCTTTCGTTTTCCCGCGCTTCCGTAAGCAAACGCGAGAGATGCGGCAACCTCCGGTTCGTTTTCGACGGTTCCTTCTTTTAGCGGTCCCTCCCCCGGCGCACCAATTAATTCTCGCAGCTCCCCGATGGCTGGCTCGTGCATCCCTTTCATCGTATACGCCAGGGCGCGATAGTGTCTTAACACCCAGAAGTCAGGAGAGTTCTTGAGGGCTTTGTTAATGTGCTCGATCGCATCGTCGTATCGCCGTTCGAAGTATGAGTATTGGGCCAGGTTGGCCGTAATAATTGGAGAGAATGGATCGAGTTGTTGGGCCTCTCGCAGCTCCTGTTTCGCGCGCTCGAATTTCCCCATCTGCATAAAATAAGATGCATACCACTGATGAGCCGTCGGATACTTGGGATTCAGTTCCAGGGCCTTCTTGAAATCAGATTCAGCGCCCAGCCAGTCCCGGTCGTAAGCGAGTTTCACGAAAGCGCGTGAGGTGTAGGCTTCAGCCAGTCCTGGATCAATGTCAACAGCCCTCTGTGCGGCGGCCTTCGCTTTTGGCATCTCATCGTCCGGCTTCACTTTGCCTATATCGGAAAGCAAAGAATACGAGTCAGCAAGGCCGGAATAGGCGAGTGCATAACGTGGATCCCTATCCTCGGCATCCCGGAAATACTTGATGCCGCTTTTCAATCCCTCTTCGTTTCGCTTATTCCAAAAGTATCGGCCCTTCAAGTAAAGTTCGTAGGCCTCAGTATCTTTCGTATATCGTTTCGCCAGCTTTTCTTCGTCGGCCCCGGTAATTTTGAGCCTCAACTTCTCAGAGATTCTGCGAGAGATTTCGTCCTCAACCGAGAAGATATCTGAAAGGCTGTTGTTGAATTCACCGCCCCATAATTGTGAACCGTCAGCCACATCAATTAACTCAGTCTTAATAATCAGTCGGTCGCCTTGTTTTATGAGCCTGCCAACAAGGACCGCGCCGACCTTAAAGTTGCGGCCTATCTCCTGCGGATCAAGGTTCTTATCTTTGAAGCGGAAAACCGCGCTTCGCGACATCACCCTTAGGTTAGGTAGCTGGGAGAGGCGGCGAATAATACTTTCGGTTATTCCGTCAGAAAGATATTCGGCATTGGGATCGTTGCTGTCATTTACAAAAGGCAGCACAGCCACGGAATTAATCGAGCGACGAGTAGAATAAAAATAGATTGCGATGATTAGCCCTGCCAGAATGATGGCGAGCACAGTGAATGCGGCGGGCTTGTGCCGGACCAAAGTGCCTCTGATAATTTCCGTGCTGGGCGGGTTCGGCGCGGTATCAACCGCCTGCGTTGCGGTCTCCAAATGGGAACCGGCTGGCGAGGGGACGAAGCCAGTAACCTTTGTGCCGGAGTAGGCCTGGGTTTGCCCGCGGATTTCCGAGTTTCCGAGGTGGAGCTCTTCTCTCAATTGCTCGAGGTCCAGTTTCAGGTCAGTGACGGTCTGATATCGTTTTGCTTTGTCTTTAGCGAGGGCTTTGGAAACGATTCGTTCCAGATGCCGGGGCGCTTCGGCCGACTGCGATGTAAGCGGAGCTGGATCGTGGTCGATAATGGACACGCGAATGTGGCTGTCGGTTGGTCCAGCGAATGGCGCATGGCCGGCGACCATTTCATACAACACGACCCCCAGGCTAAAAATGTCACTACGCAGGTCAATTGGTTCGCCCTGGGCCTGCTCAGGCGACATGTAGCCAGTTGTGCCGAGCACAGCACCTGGGTTCGTGTGGCTGATGGGAATTGTCACCGCTTCTGGATCGGTGGCAGTGGTTCCAGGTTCCGTAAGTTTCGCCAGTCCGAAATCAAGCACTTTGACAAAGCGATCACGCACAAAGCGATCATGGCGCAGCATGATGTTTTCTGGCTTCACATCTCGATGAACTATTTCGGCTGCATGGGCGGCCTCGAGGGCCATGGCTACCTGGATAGCTATTCCCAGTGCTTCGTCGACTTTGATCCCATCACGCCAGAGGTGTTGTCGCAGCGTCTCGCCTTCAATGAATTCAGTGGCAATATAGAAAGTGGACTCAGTCTCGCCGATCTCGAAAATCGTAAGAATGTTGGGGTGATTTAGCGCAAGGATTGCCCGAGCTTCCTGTTTGAATCGGCGCACTCTACTTTCATCTTTGGTGAGTTCCGGAGGGAGTACTTTGAGCGCCACCTTACGGCCATGCTGCTTGGTATCTTCGCCGAGGAAGACCTCTCCCATTCCACCCTTGCCCAACCGTTTGAGAATGCGATAATGAGCAATCACGTGGGGGGTGTCGCCGGAACTTTCTGAGGTGTTTTTATCTCGGCCGGACATCGCAGGGAGTTTCTCGCGCGAGGTCTAGGTTGTGCTTCGTAACTCTGAGTCGGCACGCATTGTACCACGCGACCGAGGTTAACAAGTGTCACGACCGCGAGGTGCGCGGGAGGCTGTGGCCATGTTTGGTTTCGATTGAGTTATATGCTCTTATAATCACTAAAAGGCTTTGTTTTACGAGCGCCTGCAGAGGGCAACGGGGTTGCGCCGGCGAGGCATCAAAGCGCCGGTCTCGAGCAGGCAGAAGGCACTGTTTACCAGCAAACCTAAAATATATGAAGTTGTCCGTTTTCAAATTCCTGCCGCGGCTGTTGATGTTTACGTCCGGGCTCGTGCTTGGTGGCGTTATTTTTGGTGCGACTGCCGGCGTTAGCCAGACTCAGCAAACCAAACCAACGCCAGGCCCTACGCCGCCAGGTACGGAGCAAGATCCCGAGCGAATAGAAATTCCGATCCGACGCGTTCGGCTTCCAATTACTGTCGTCGACAAGAAAGGTAACTTTGTTCCTGGTTTGACCAAGGATGATTTTTTCGTACTTGAGGACAAGCTCCCTCAACAGATTGAGACGTTTTCCGATGACCTGGGCGAAACATCACCGCTATACCTCGCTGTGTTGATGGACACTTCTCCCTCAACGGCGGGCAAGGTCAAATTTGAGCAAGAGTCGGCGATGAACTTCATCTATACAGTGGTGCGGCCTCGGAGGGATCGGGTGTTATTTGCCACTTTCGACCACGAGATAACTCTGCGCCAGGACTTTACCGACAGGCTCGACCTGGTGGAGCGCGCGGTGTCGGGAGTGAAGAAGCTTGGAAATCAAACGGCCCTCTACGATGCGATCTGGCAATTCTGCGACGAGAAGCTCCGGTCGGCAGTTGGACGGCGCGTTCTCGTTGTCATCACTGACGGGGACGATACGTTCAGCCGTGCGGACATGCGGGACGCGATCGACATTGCGCAGCGCACTGAAACCACCATTTTCGCAATCTCCACAAAAGCCGGATTTCTTTCTGCGGTACCGGGAGTTGAGGCTGGTCAGGTAAAGGACAAAGGCGACCGTGATCTGGTCACGCTGGCCGACCAGACAGGGGGAATGGCCTTTTTCACCGGCGACATGCTTTCGCTTGAACGGTCCTTTACTAAAATCTCCAAAGAACTGCGGGCCCAATACCTGGTCACTTACAAACCTGTGAACGATCGATATGATGGCAGCTTTCGAAAAATCGACGTGAAACTCGGCGATGGCCGAAAGGATTTGAAGGTTCGAACCAAACACGGGTACAAAGCAATCGCGGATAGCGTAAGACCGTAAGAGCATTAGGATGTTTGATCGCGGATTAAGAGATGTGGTTTTAACGCTTGGGCTGGGAACCTTGCTGGTCGGCGGTCCCATGGTCTCAAGCGGATTGTTTGCCCAGTCTCAAGCTGGATCCGCAATCCAGGACAAATCGAGAACCAGGAGAATCTCTGAACCTTCACCTGCACCAACTCCTCCCGTAGTTTCAAAAGAAGATGACTCGGACGAAGTCATCCGCGTGGAAACCAACCTCACTAATATTTTCTTCACTGCCGCCTATTCAAACAAACGGTTCGTCAACGACCTTAAGAAAGAAGATATTCGAGTACTCGAGGATGGGCAGGCGCAAGAGGTCTTTACCTTTCAGCAGAATACCGACTTGCCCCTGTCAATTGCTATTCTGATTGATACCAGCGCGTCGGAAGAGCGTACGCTTCCCGATGAGAAAGCTGCGGCGCGCGCGTTTCTTGAGGCGGTGATGCGTCCGGCGAGGGATGAAGCAGCCATAGTGTCCTTTACGGGTGATGTCACTCTGGAACAGGGGTTCACAGCAAATCTTGAGCGCCTGCGCCGAGCTATCGAACGCGTGGAGTTTGTTCCGCCTTCTGGTTATATCGGCGGTGGAGTGGTTGTCGGAACCACTCCACCGATATCTGATCAGAACCAGATGATGGCGGGCTCCACTGCCCTATGGGACGCTATTTGGGCTTCCTCCAACGAGTTGTTATCAATTTCTGCCGAAGATACCCGGCGCGCCATCATTCTCCTCACGGACGGAGTAGACACCATTAGTCAGGTGAAGATGCATGAGGCTATCGAACGCGCGCAGAAGGCTGATGCGCTGATTTATGCGATAGGTATTGGCGACGCATATCAAGGGGGCGTGGACACTGGATCGTTAAAAAAGGTCGCCGAGAAAACGGGCGGACGAGCCTTTTTCCCGCGCAGCGAGACCGAGCTGCGGGCAGCCTTTGAACTGATTCAGCGAGATCTCCGAGAACAGTATCTCGTGGCCTACTCTCCTTCGAACAAGAGCCGCGATGGGTCATATCGGGTGATCCGTATCGAGGTGGTTGATCCCGAGTTGCGAAAACAGAACCTGAAACTTAACTACCGACCGGGCTATTTCGCCAAGACCGGAGGTCAGGAGATCCCGACCAAACGTCGGGTCCAACCCTAGAAATTCGGCAAACTGTCCCTCTAAGCCCGGGAGATTAGGGGCATTGCGGCGAATTAAGGCATGACAAATCTTTGCCAACCTTGTTATACTCCCCGGGCGCTAGGCAAGAACCACTCTTTCTGAAGCGCTTTTTCCACGACCTCCAAAACAAGATATTCCTTTTCCTCGCTCCCACCGAGTAACTGCCTCAGAGTGCCTTAACCCAACTGGGCCTTCCAAAAGCTGACAGATGACTACGCCCTTCTCAGAACAGTGTCGAGTGCTGATCGTAGATGACGATCGCAAAATCGCCGAACTGCTTTCCGAACTTCTGGAGTATGAAGGCTATGAAGTCGTGTCTGCCGAGAACGGTGGCCAGGCGCTGGAGATTCTTGATTCATTTGATCCTGATGTTGTGATCAGTGATGTGGTGATGCCGGTCATCAACGGAATTGAACTTTGTCGTCAGATCAAGAGCGAGCCTCGCACGGCCAGTATCCCTGTACTGTTAATCAGCGGCCTTCGTAATTCGGCGGACGATAGTATTGAGGGCTTAAGTGCCGGTGCTGACGATTACCTCGACATACCCTTTCGGAATGAAGAGTTGCTGGTAAAAGTTGCCAGGCTGGTTGAGCGTCGCCGTGTTGAAGAACACTATCGTGGGATTGTCGAGCAAGCGGCAGATATCATCTACACGCGCAATATGGATGGATATATCACCAGCATCAACGCTGCTGGTGGCATTGTCTTTGGCAGGCCAACGTCTGAGATAGTTGGTCGCCATCTTAGTACGTTAATTGGTAGTGACGCTGCCGCCAGAGACGTCGAACAGACCAAACGAGTAGCGAATGATTCATCGCTACGGTCCACCTACTACATCAAGGATGCCGAAGATCATGGGCGGTATCTTGAAGGCGTGCTCACGATCGAACGTGATCGGCAAGGACAGCCGACCGGTGTTCGTGGAGTGGTGCGCGATATCACCGAGCAGAAGGTGGCCGAAGCAGCGTTGAAAGAGAGTGAAGAGCGTTATCGGCGGCTGGTAGAACTGTTGCCTGAGTCGATCGTGGTCCACTGTGAAGGCAGAATCGTTTACGTCAATGCCGCGGCGCAACGTCTCTGGGGTGCCTCGTGTCCCGAAGACCTGCTCGATAAGCCGATACTCGACGTTGTGCATCCCGACTATCGCGACTCGGCTACCAGACGAATTCGCGATATCTATGAATCGGCCTTACCCAGCCTGCTCAATGAGGTCAAGCACATTAAGTTGAATGGCGACGTCATCGACGTGGAAGTTGCGGGGATGCCCTTTGTGTTTCGAGGTCAACCGGCCATTCAAGCGGTGATCCGTGACGTCACCGATCGTCGCCGCGGTCGCGAGGCGTTGCGACAGACTGAAGAGCGATTACGCACGGTTGTTAATAGTGCTTCACTCATATTGTTTGCTCTCGACCAAAACGGAGTCTTCACGTTGTCTGAAGGCGTAGGGTTGTCCGCATTGGGCTGGAAGCCGGGCGAAATGGTTGGTCGATCGGTCTTCGAAATTTATGGCGACAATCCGCAGATAATTGACAATGTGCGCCGGGCTATGGCTGGCGAGGCTGTTTCGGCAACAGTCGACGTTGGTGAGGTGACCTTCGAAGCACGGTATTCGCCGCTCACAGATGAGTCGAACCAGGTAATTGGCGTAATCGGCGTTGCCACTGACATAACCGATAACCGAAAAGCCCAAAAGGCTTTGCAGGAGAACGAACAGCGCTATCGTGAGCTATTCGAAAATGCCAACGACATTATCTATACCCACGATCTTGCCGGAAACATCACCTCGCTCAATCGAAGCGGAGAGAAGATCACTGGTTATAGCCGAGCCGAAGCCGCTCAAATGAACATAGTCGACGTCCTTGCTCCAGAATTCGTGGCTCTCGCGCGGCAAATGATCACGCAAAAGACGAATAAGAAAGCCCCGACAGTTTACGAACTCGAGATCGTGACGAAAAGCGGTCGCCGGGTAAGGTTGGAGGTAAGTACTCAACTCATTTACCACGACGGAAGACCCGTCGGAGTTCAAGGTATGGGTAGGGATCTCACTGATCGCAAGCGTTCAGAAGAAGCTCTGGCGCAACAGTCTCAACGAGAGGCAATGTCCCACCGAATCTCGCAAGCGATTCGTTGCTCGTTGGATAGCTCAGAGATCTTCCGTACAGCTGTTCAGGAATTAGGGTCTTATCTGAATGCCGATCGGTGCTCGCTTTTTATAAAGGACGAAAAAGGAATCAGAGCCACCACGGTGGCGGAATACCACGCTGATGGAGTTCTTCCGGTAGCTTCAAACTTTGAGCTGGAAGATGTCCGGGGGTTAATCAACTTTCTCGATGAAAACGGGGTGCTTTGTTTTAATGATGCCGCAAACGATGTCCGAATAGCGGATGTTTATGAGCGCATTCTGTCAAGGGCGCAGGTGCGATCCATCATGTATGTGGCCATCAGAGTAGGCGACGAAGTGACTGCGGCCTTTGGTCTTTCCACCACCCGAGAACTGCGTCAGTGGAGCGAATCCGATATTGCGCTTGCAAAAGCGGTTGCCGATCAAACGGGCATTGCTATTCGACAGGCGGAGCTGTTTCAGAAAGCTGAAGCGACGTCGAAACGGGAAGTCCTGGTAAACCGCGTGACTACGGCGATACGCGCCTCGCTGAGTCTGCCGGAAGTCCTGAATACTGCGACCAGTGAACTGGGAATGGCACTCGGCGCTTCGCGGGTTCACATACACCTTGACGATCCCGACCATTCCGTCTCACCGGTGGAGCACGAATATTTGGCGTCGGGCTGTGACAGTATGAGCCCTTCGCTGCAGGTCACATATGACGACCTTATCGGCCGCCACCTGCTGAGCATCTCAAAACCTCTGGTCATCCATGACTCATTAAACCATCAAGAGGATTCTAAGGAATTTAGTGCCGCCGTTCGAGAGTACGCACGGAGAGCAAATGTTCGTTCTCAGATTGATTATCCGCTTGTCGTCAAAGGGCTTTTCCGCGGCGTGTTGTGTATACACCAAACAGATCGGCTGCGTTATTGGACAGAGGACGAGCTGTCTCTGGTGCATTCGATAGCTGAACGTCTGGCCATCGGAATAGCCCAAGCCGAGCTCTTCGAAATGGTAGCCCGGGCGAAATCTGAATGGGAGACAACTTTTGATGCGATGTCTGATGGCATATTCATCTTCGACCGCGCCGGTCTACTTAAGCGGGTCAATCGCGCCGGCGCAGCGATGGAGGCATCAGATCCGCGCGACCTTTTGGGCAGCAAGTGCTGCAACATCCTCCAGACCAGCACGCGGAATTCAACCTGCGTCGTGGAAAATGCAATTCATGAGGGTCGAAGCGTCACTATTGAAGTAATACCTGACCGGCTGAACCGGCCTTTATTAGTTTCAATTGAACCGGTCATGGATAAGACAGGCCTGGTGACGGCGGCGGTTTGTACGGCCCGAGACCTCTCAGAATTGCGCAAGGTTCAGGCGGTCGCTCGAGAGCATCAGTCGTTGCTGACTAACATACTCGAAAGCGCTCGCGAGTCGATTTATGCGGTAGACATGGACGGTCGTTTCAAGTGGTGTAACAGCGCCACGCTATTGGGAGTGGGACTTAGGCGCGAGGATCTTATTGGCCGACGTCTTGTCGATCTCGTGTATGAAGGCGACCGCGAAGCCGTAAGTTCGAAACTCGGGCTTGCTCTATTGGGAGGGGCGCAGACCTATGAGATGCGGTATTTGTCTGCTGAGGGCAGGCTGCGATTTGCCCGGGTTGATAATTCACCGCTCGTAGTCGATGGTCGAACAACCGGCGTGCTTGGTATAGCGCGCGATATCACCGAGCAAAAGGAAGAACGTGAGCGGGCTGCCCGCGCTGACAAGTTGCGCGCCCTCGGCCAACTGGCGTCCGGCGTGGCTCACGATTTTAATAACTCTCTGGCGGCAATTCTGGGTCGCGCTCAATTGCTCCGGCGCCAGATCCGGGATGAAGCGTTGCTGCGCAACCTTGAAATCATTCAGACTGCCGCCGAGGACGCTGCCGCCACCGTCCGCCGAATCCAAACCTTTGCTCGCAAATCACCTGCTAAAGAATTTGAGATTCTGGATGTGGCCAGCTTGCTAACCGATGCGATCGAGATCACGCGTACGCGTTGGCAAAACGAGGCGCGTTTGAGAGGTCTGGATTATAACGTAACTCTACAAGCGGAAAGCGACCAGCATACTTTCGGCAGCGCTTCAGAGTTGCGAGAGGTATTCGTCAACCTCATAGTGAACGCGGTTGACGCAATGCCCGAGGGCGGCAAGCTGTCGATAAGCATCAAGCGCGACGCCAATCGACTGCAATTGCAATTTGCCGACACCGGTACCGGCATGCCTGAAGATGTAAGACAGAAGATTTTCGATCCATTCTTCTCGACTAAAGGCGCACATGGCACTGGCCTCGGCCTTTCTGTCAGCTACAGCATTATCGAACGACACGAAGGAACAATCAGCGTAGCTTCGGAACCAGGCAACGGCACAGTTTTCACCATTGAGCTGCCGGCTTCTGATGTCAGGTCAGAATGTGGCGAAACTCTGCCTGATAGTGTGGAAATGCCTGCACTCTCGATTCTCGTCATTGACGACGAGCCGTCCGTGAGGGAGACGTTAGCGGAAATGCTTGAAGTCATGGGCCACAGCGTCTTGCTCGCTGCCAGTGGACAAGCTGCGCTGCAGACATTGGCCGGCAAGAGTTGCGACCTGGTGTTTACTGACCTGGCGATGCCTGAGATGGATGGCTGGGAAACCGCTCGCGAGATTCGCAAGCGCTGGCCGGAGATGAGTGTGGTACTCGTAACTGGCTACGGTACCGGCACTCAACCTCCAAAGGGTGAGGACAATCTGGTCAACGGAATCATTGGAAAGCCTTTTGATTTTGCGCAGATAAGCCAAACCATCATGAGCGTGGTCGGGAATCAGCCCGCCCTTGAAAATGTCGGCGCGCCATGAAGGTCCAGGGAATCTAGTTGTAGTTCATGATTCCGGCGCTGGCCGTGAACCCCACTCCGAAACCTACCACCATCGCCGGTCCTTTCCATTCGTTCTTCTCGGCCAGCATGAACCCGGTCGAGGCACTCGATAAGTTTCCGTAATTCTTTAAAACTTCATAAGAACCCTGCACCTTGGTGGAACCGGTTTCGAGATCCAGTTGAGAGCAAACGCCGTCCAGGATTTTTTTGCTGCCCGTATGAATCAAACAGTTATCCACCTGGCCCAGGTGTGAAACGGGTGAATCGGGATGCTGGAGGACGTTCTTCACGGTCGTTACCGCATAGTGTGCGCCGCGCATGGGGACGCTGGGTCGCATAAAGTATTGCGGGCGACCCTTTAGAAACGGATGTGAGCTGTTGCTATTCATGGTGAGCAGGTCAACGTCTCCGGTCAGCTCGTTGGTCAGGTGGGATATTGGGCCGAAGCTTGGTTTTCCTTCTTCAGTGCCAACCAGGAGCGCTACCGCGCCATCGCCAAATAGCATTGATTGGATGACGAAGGTGGTATCCAACCTCTTCTGTTCAAACTGGGCTTCATCTAATTTCTTCTCCTTCCTCAATCGTATGATTTCTCGAAATCCGTGGTATTCGTCCCGCAAAAGCGGGGCGACATAGGGAGTGTGGGCTTCGGCCATCAAGACCATGGCCAGCTGCCCCGGATTGGCGGCGAGATACCATTGAGCTACCTCAATGGATTTCAATAAAACTGAACAGCCTTGCGCTTGCATGCTGACTGTCCTGATTGAACGAGACAATAATCCGTGAGTTTTCCCCATTACCTCAGAAGCGAGGCAGGGAAGCATTTGGTCTGGGGTATTGGTGGCGGCAATCAACAAACCAATTCGGGAAGGATCTCCCTGCCACTCCTCGATGCAGCGCTTGGTTGCGCCCACACCAAGTTCGAGCGTCGAACTGCTCGGGTTTATCGCATTGCCCGATAGGAAGTCGGGATAATTATCCATGACTGAGTATCTTTGATCGACGCCGAGCGAGTTGAGCGTGTTAATCAGCTCAGGCGAGAGTTTGTGCATCAAGGCGTTGGTAAGTTCAGTAGTTTTAAATGCGTGAGGCGGCGTGTATTTGGCTGCTGATAGTAAGTTGATCATAATCCTTGTTATCTCCTTGGAACTTGGGGGGACTCTTAATCCGATCATCGGATTCATTATTCTTCGTTTGTTCGTATGGATGAGTATCAATGCCCGTGCCATGCTCCGCCGACAGGCCTCATCGTTCTAACTAAACAAATAATAGGACTTAGGAGCTAACTCGTTTGTGATCGGAGATCGGCCCGTTTGGATACCAGGTATCCAATAAATCGGGCCGATTCCTTACAAGAGCTTTTGCAAGGCGTTTGAGGAGAAACAGGATGGTAACTAGGTATACAGCTGTGTAGTGAGTATTCAGCGCTCCAGCGCTCCGGCTTTGCCCAATAAGTCCCGTTTGCCCAGAAAGTCGTGAGGCTGCCCAAAAAGTAGGTGAGTTGGGTCCGAATTTGTCTTCTAAGCCGGACTATCGACTTCCTTCTGTATCGTGTTCGAGTATTTGAAGTAGAGCCTGATCCATCCGAGAGCACGGGCGAAGAAAACAATCGCAGCAAGTGATGTAAGGGCAGCCAAGCCGTTTGAGAAGGGGTAGAGTCCCATAAATTCTAAAAGCCAAGTCAAACCCGAAATACCGAAGAATATCGCACCGGGAAACGGATGCGGGCAGTTGACTATGGATACAAGGCTTGGCCGTTCGGGCCGGGTTCCAAAAGGAACTAGCTCAGAACCTTAGCAAGCGGGGTTTGGCGGGTCATGTTTTTGGGGACGTGGCCCGTCTTTTTTGGTAGTGCTTCCACCTGAACGGTGATATAAGCCTGCCATCTTCTCACGTTATGTCTGATCCAAAGCCAACAGCAGCTAAGAGGGAGCGCGAGCCTAGCGCCCTTTCGAGTGAGTATCACAAAGCGCACAAGCAGGTAATGCTGTGGGCTACGATCTTATTCATCTGGGAATTGGTCGGCGTGGATCTTGATAAAGCCAAAGACGCTGGAGGAAACGTAGGCCCAGTTGTGACCGCCCTAAAGAGTCCGCAGGCGGTTCCTTGGGTGCTGTTGATATTAGTTTTCTACTTCTTATTCAAGTGTTCGGTTGAGTGGGCTCAATGCCACCCAGATAGACGCAAGATTCGGTTTGCAAGAATTGACTTCAGTTCAGCATGGATGGTGTCAACAGGGGCGATTGCGCTTTACGTGGGTCAAGCACTCAGCCGAGTACAGTTGGCAGATGCAGTAACGCAAGAACGCAAGGGAATCTCAGTGACCACGGGCCTTTGCTCGGGAATGGCTTTGGGCTTGGTATGTGGCATGTTTTGGAGGTGGTATTCTGCACGTGGGAAAACAGGTGATCGGTTCCGATTAGTAGGTTTCATAACAATGCTTATTGCTGCTCTCTTTTATGTGGGGAGCATCGTCGCGCTTGCTCGTCCATTTAACCCAAAGTACACGACCATTAGCTTGGTTTTGGGTCTACCGCTAGGCCTAATAATCGCACTTCTGTTAAGGAAGCGATTTGACCATTTGGTTCGATCCAAATCGGTTCCGCTGCCCAAAAAGTGATCATCCTGCCCAACAAGTCGCCGCTCAAACCGACTTATTAGGCAAAGCCCAGTGCTTCGGTGCTTCTCAGTGCTTCAGTCCCAAGCACATCGCTGGAACGGCACTGGTTATTTTGATGGCGTGGGCTGTGAAGGAAGGTGATAACGTCCGACGGTGCTTTCGCCGATGCTGCCGAAATACAACGATCCCTGTCGCTCAAACGCATTGGCGATTTGGGCGTAGCAATCAGGTGAGCCATTCTGAAGATTGTCTGTCACTTTCCCATTCACATCCAAGCCGAGCAAGAAGCTATAGCGTTTGGGTGCGGGCTGTAGGAACTTTGGCAATCGGGCAACCACTTTCCTGAGGAAGGGATGTGGTAACAGTTTATCGAGAAGTTGGTCACGGGGCGTTACCAGAGCCAGCCAAAACCTATCGCGCCCGTTCGAAGAAATACCGTCCGGGAATCCGGGCAGGTTGTCTACAAATATCTGAGAGGTTCCGTATAACGGGCCACCAATCCCAGCAGGGCTCCCGGCGGCAGATAACCCTGCTGGATCCTGGCTAAGCCAAACACGGTGCACTCGATACTTACCGGTCTCTACGACCAAGAGGAATGTTTGATCCGGGCTTACCGCCACCCCATTTGCAAAGGCAAGGTTACTTAGAATTGTGCGGGTGGTCTTGGCTGTAGGGTTATACGCCAGCAAGCGTCCATTTAGTCCGTGTTCGAGAATATCTGCCGTGAAGTTCGTCAGTGGAAATTTACTGGAGGCGTCGGTGAAGTAAATAGTTCCATCGGTGGCGACGTCCAGATCGTTAGTACAACCAAATGGCACCCCATCAGCGCCGTTGGTTAAGACGCTCACCGAACCATCGGGAGCGATCGACAACAATCCCTTGATCGCGTCAGCCACGATCAGATTGCCATTTGGGTCGAACTTCAATCCCAAAGGGCGACCCTGGGTATTGGAAAAGACTTGTGGGTTAGTGCCATCAGCTTGCAAACGCATAATGCGTCCGTCGTCCAGGCCGGCGTAAATACGGTTCTCGGCGTCGAGTGCCACATCTTCCGGCGCGTGGCCTGTTCCGGGAGGTACAAGCGAGAGGCGCTCCACTCCAGACAACAAGTTGTTTTGCTGATACACACCCGTCAAAGTTGGCGCAGCCGGTGGAGTCCATGCCAGCGGTGAAATTGGAACCGGCCAGAGGAGAAGATAGAGAACAACTATCGCGACCAGGGCTGCCAGGAAGAGCAACCCTCGTTTGATTGTGCTCATGCGCCCGTCTCGAGGAAAAGGCTTGTAAGTCCGGCGATTTCTATCGTTCGCCACGGGCTTCTTCCACCTGACTCTGCAGGGCGACTACCAGCTTGCGAATCCCGGGCTGGTCCATAGGTTCTATGAGGCGCATCGCCTCGTCTAGCACACGTCGTTGGTGCTCAGGAAAATTTGGCAATCCGGCGACGCTGCCAAGCTCGCCCTTATACAATGCAGCGCGAGGGGGTCGGACACTTTCCACCACGTCTTGAACGACTGCCACAGTCATGGTGGGAATGCCAGCCAGTTCCAGGGCCCGGGCCAGAAGCGAAACTGACTGATGGCAAAGCTTCGAGGCAGGGATCAACAAGGCCGCTTGTACCTGGTATCGCTCGATGCGTTCAACCAGCCGGGGCGCCATTTCTTCAGCCAGCCTGCCAGCGTCAGGGATGAAGCCGCAACAGCTCCAAAACACTGGGTTGAGTTGGCCGATAATGCCGTTGTTCTCAAATTCGGATAAGCGACCAAGTGGCACCAGCGAGTTGAGGTCGGCCTTGACCGCGGATGGATCGTAACCCCGCGAAGCAAATCGCAGCTCGTCCGCTCGTATCTCGGCCGGTATTTCGCGAAAGCTGAGATCACCGCCGGGGGCGCTGGTGTCGAAAGGATCTGTGCCATCGATATAGGCGCCGGCTGAGGAAATGAGCGCCAGGTTAAGCATTGGCAACGCCCGCCTCGCCGGAGAAAATGGTGCGCGCCGGTTTTCGACAAAGGGATAGTCGTCTCCAACGTCATCGTTCGCGCCAATCGAACCATGACTGCCTTGCCAATCGGCGTAACTCTTACGCCATTCCTCAAGGTGCTCGATAATTTCCAAGTGCGGTCCTTCCTATCGATTATGAAGCGCGAATCGGCAACGGGTTATTTCGCCCGATTGGCCATAACAAAGAAACCAATCAGGGCGGCAATAATAGCAATCGAAAGCGCAGTGACAGAATACCCGTGCAGGGCAGCGAACGCCACACGGCCAGGGTCAGCTGCGGGTATCTGATCAATACTGGGTTGCATTGCCGCCCGCAGCCCGCGCATTTTCGCGGCGATCACCCATTCACCAACCCCGGTAGTTATCGCCATGGTCACCAACAGGACTATTTGCACAATGAAGGCCCGACGGCCATAACCCGCCCTCAGCACGAATGCGGTGATCAGCAGCAGCACACTTAAGGCGAATCCACTGGTGTTCACTACGGAAAGCGTTCGGGTGACAATCGCGCCGGCTATCTCACTTGCGTTGGGAAGGCTAAATGCTCTTAACACTCGAAACGCGGAAGGCGCGACGGCGGCACTGAAGAATATTGCGGCGCCCAGCCATGACGCGAGCAGCAACAGCCTGATGTTATTGAGAAATGACATTGTTGAAGCAGTTTCTAGTCAAAGTCGGACAGTTCCGGAAGTAGTTTAATCCTGGGAGGCGGCAACTCGGGCTGGGTTAACTCGCGGGGGTCAGGCACTGTCAACAACCAGGACAGCGCCGTATCAAGTTGCGCCTGATACTCTTCAAGGTCGAGAGACATAAATACTCTGGTTCCCAACCGGTCAAACTTCTCCTTTGCCCGGGTGTACATCTGTCGTGCAGCACCCGGTCTTCCGATCTCCAGATGATGAAAGGCTACCGCCGATTGAATCATTGCCTGCAGGAAAAGTTTCTCCTGCGCCCCGACTTCACCCATCCAACGCTCTTCCCAGGCATCGTGGGCCGCATGAAACTCTCCCGCATTGTAAAGATCAATTCCGGCGATGTACTCGACCGGATACGCGGCGATGTGAGCATCCGTATATGGTGGATGTTCAGGCGCGGCTGTTTCGATTGCTTCTGGATTCATGCAGCAAACTTCCGTTAAGGATCCCCTCGGCGGCGGAGGCCCACCCACCCGGCTTCACCTCCCCCCGTTCAAGCGCGAGGCAATCACCTTTGCGGCTGTTGCGCCTGCGCCCGCCGCGCCGCTGATTGTGGGAGCCAGTGGATTTGAAACATCGCCGACGGCAAATACATTCGCCACGTTAGTTTCCTGCTGACTAGTCACCACCGCATAGGCTTGCTCGTCCAAGTTTAACTGCCCGGCGAATATTTCGGTGTTTGGTTCAACTCCCACGCGAATCGCCACGCCTCGCACCGCCATCTGAAACGGCTTCAGCGCGCCTTTGCGAAGGATCTCGACAGCTTCCACTTCCACCTGGCCCAGAATTCTGGTTACCTGGGACTCCGGGAAAACTGTTATGCAATGCTGCCCCTGCAACTCCTGAACAAAAGTGGGCCGAGCTTTCAATTTCTTACTACGATGTACCAGAGTCACCGTTGGACAGACAGCAGCTAACAGGAGAGCATTCTCCGCGGCCGCATCGCCTCCACCAATCACACATACATCCATGCCTGCCAGGCTTGCGCGGTCCCGGCTTGGTGATTCGATGATGCCGTGCCCGGCAAACTCTTCCTCGCCGGGAACCCCAAGGCGCCTGCGTCTAACGCCGGTGGCGATAATAATCGAGATCGATTGAAGCTCTTCACCACTCCGCAAGCTGACGCGTTTCGCTTTCAAATCAATGCTCTCGATCTCAACGTTGGTCCAAAGATCGAAATCGGCCTTGCCCACCTGTTCGGAAAACCGATCAAGAAACTCAACGCCGTTACGCGAGCGTAAGCCGAGATAGTTCTCAATGGGATTGTGGATAGAGTGAAGCTGTCCACCCATCACCGCGCTCTGTTCGAGTACCAGGGTGTCAAGACCCAACTCATCGCACCAAAACGCTGCGGAGAGTCCTGCCGGCCCAGCGCCGATGATTAATACATCATGCATTCGAATCTTGGGTGCGGCCTTTACTCAAATACGTTTCGTTTAGAGAGTGCACTTGTGCGCCCGTTCGCTGCCAAACCATCGTTGAGTTATTCCTGCACGGGGCACACAAGTGTGCTTTCTAAACGGAAACCGCTTGGCTGCCAAGAGCGGCGGCCATCATTCTCTGGAAACTCCCGGCCACTTCATCCGGAGCCAGCCCCGACGAGGCAAACTTCCCATCGCTCCCCAGAAACTTAATGGCCGAGGTCATTTCGTTGTTATCCATTTTCCAAACGCCTTCACCCGTGGACTCAAGTTGATTAAGCTCGGTCAGCAACTGAGAAAAGTCGTGGCGCTGAATGCGCGGGCGAATGATTGTTTCCGCCCAGGAATAGTAAGGGTAGTCAATTCGATAGGCCCAACCGTGCTTCAGCGGAGTTGCAATCAGGAATAACGAGCCTTTGGCGTAACGCGAGATTGCCGTATAGGGCGCGGCATGTCGCGAGGGATCAAAACCCGCGGGACTAAACACCTCGGGGGCGAGGGTAACTAATGAAAGTCCAGAGTCGGCAAATTCGTTGACCTGTGAACCTCCGCGCTCGAAGCTCTCGAGTGCCGCTGCAACTTTCCCCCACGCGACGCTCCACAAATGCTCGTAATCATTGATGCGGGTCAAGACCTTCTCGACTTCAGGCAGCACTAGTTCGTAGGCGCGCGGATCATCGACTTCCTCTCCGGCAAGATAACGCGCCAGCGGCGAACCAGAATCCTCTCCCGGGCTGGGTTGGTCCGAGCCCTGGATAACAATGCTCACGCGCACAGCATCCTCGGTTCTTATCTCACAGAAATCCCCAGCCTCTGCGGCGGGGATCAACTTATCGCGCAATTCCAGCGCCCGCTCTCCCGCAAGAACGGTCCAAACAGAAAGCACACCATCAGTATCAAAGTGATTATTAGTAACCAACTCGATTCCCCGAGTCAGGCTCTCCCGGCCAGGCGAAGCGACCAGATTTAAGGCAATCTCAGTGGAGGTGTCAGCTTTCAGTTCGGCCGGGGTTTCATTACCTTCCCAATGGGAAAAGTGGATGCTGTTCGAAACCGTGCCGTCAATTGAAAGTTTCGGAGTATCGTCAAGTCCGGGGTGGTAAAACTCAAAGCGCATGGACAATCCTCGCCGAAAAAAGAAGTACGTTGAATCGAGCGTGTAGTGGTTAGTGTAGCCGATGTTCATTACGAATTAGAAACTGCCAACTGAACGCGTTAGTGTACTTTCAATGTCTCGGTGGCTACCGACAGATAGTTACCGGGATGAAGAGTCTTGTGATACTACGACCATAGGGGTCATGAGGTGGTACTGACCTCATGACACGACACGTGGAGTTATCACACAGTCTCTTAAGCCGCGGTGTTAATGAGATCGCTCCGCGCGATGCTGCAGGCACTGCAGCAAACAGCTCAGATCCCGGTGTCTTGTTAACCCCACCACCCGCGGCTAGAATATGTCCCTAATCATTTCTTCTGGAGGACTCATGAACCAAGCGACTACTCAGCCGATGCCTGAAATTACTGCGACTGAACTCAAGCAGCGTCTCGACAACGGTGATGACATTCAGATCATCGACGTGCGTGAGGCAGATGAAGTAGCTATCGGCACAATCCCAAACTCGATTCACATTCCGCTGGGACAGGTGATGGCAAGATCGTCGGAGATCGACGCGAATCGGGAGACCGTGATTCACTGCAAGATGGGCGGCCGTAGCGCCAGGGCAATCGACGCTCTCAAGCGCTCGGGTTTTTCCGGCAATCTGATGAATCTAAAAGGTGGCATCATCGCCTGGTCCAATGATGTCGATCCGAGCGTGCCGAAGTATTAACGGTCCGCCAGGGATTAGGAAAGAGGGGAAGAGGGTAAAAGGGGAAGGGGTTAAGGATAAAGGATAAAGTAAAACTGAACTACCTTTTCCCCTCTTCCGCTACCCGTCATTTCGTAATCCCGTCCAGTTTGATAAACGGACTCATCGATGTAATAACCATTCCCTCGATTACTTCCATCCGGCAGGACAGCCCTGGCTTGTCATTTTCCCGAACTTGTCCTTCGGTGTGATACCAGATTTGGCAATTTGTGCAGTCGCCATTCCAACAAAAGTCGCCGTAGGAGATGGTGTTGAGTGAGAGGAATTGGAAACATCGCAGCAGCCGGTTTTTCTCCGGTACTTCAACAGTCGTGCCCAATATTTCAATCGTTATGAGCCGGTCGAAAGGGTCGAGCAGATCCGTATTGACCGCGGTTGTCGGCACTGTCTCCTCAGTCTGCTCGCTCATGGTTTGCGAAGTCTACTGTGTCCAAACTCCAATGTCCAAAGTCCAAAGTCAGTGTGGTGATACAGACTTTGGACGTTGGGCCTTGGACTTTGGACATCCTTCTCGGCTTCTCATCCTCGCGCATCAATTGATAGACTAAGGCCAAACGGAGGTGCAATTATTTGGCGTTAGTTATCTATACCAAGCCGGGCTGTCCTTATTGCCAACAGGCTCGGGACTATTACGATTCACACGATATCTCATTCACCGACTACGACGCGCAAACGGATCGCAAGCGGCGTGTGGAGATGCTTGCCTTCTCAAACGGTGACCCCACGGTGCCGTGCATTGTTGAAGACGGGAAATATAAAGGATCGGGTTGGGGCGATCCGCCGCGGGGTTGAACCGTCCATGATTAACGGCCGTGTGCCGTTAACCCCGACTTACAGCAGGCTCCCGCAAGTGCTCCGGTTTTTCCAGACCGATTCGATTCAAGCAAGCTCAATGTTCGCAAGGCTACAAAACCCTAATTCTCTTAAAAAGAAGGTCCGACATGAGAAAACATCCCAGGCATTTGTTGATGCTCGTTCTGTTTATATTGATTTCGGGTTTCACGGTTAACCGCGCGGCGCTAGCGCAAACAAATGGAGGAGGGGGAGCAAGCGCGCCAAAACCACCAATGGCAGAGAAGAAAAGCAAGACAACCACCATTCATGGCGAGACGATGGTCGATGATTATTTCTGGCTGAGGGAAAAGTCGAATCCGGCCGTCATCTCGTATCTGGAAACAGAGAATGCGCACACTGAAGCAATGATGAAGCCGACCGCGGCCCTCCAGGAGAAACTCTACAAGGAGATGGTGGGCCACATTAAGGAAACTGACAGCAGCGTGCCCTATCGCTGGGGCAACCACTTTTATTACACCCGAACTGAACAGGGTAAACAGTATCCAACTTACTGTCGCAAGCTGGGCTCACTGGACGCGAAAGAAGAAGTGATTCTTGATCAGAATGAGCTGGCCAAAGGACTCAAATTTTTTAGTGTCGGCTCGATCGTCGTTAGTGATGACGGCAATCTGCTTGCTTATTCGACCGACACCACCGGCTACCGGCAATACAAACTACAAATCAAGGACCTTCGAACCGGCCAGTTGCTGCCTGAGACGTTTGAGCGAGTCGGCAGTGTCCTCTGGGCAACTGATAACAAGACCTTGTTCTTTGCTACTGAAGACGCAGTGACCAAACGGTCTGACAAGTTTCATCGTCATGTGTTGGGAAGCGCGAAAACCGACCTAATCGTTGAAGAGAAAGACGAGCTTTTCGATCTTGGCGCCGGCCGCACGCGTGACAAGGCGATCATCCTGATTGGGTCCTACTCCAAGACGTCGAGCGAGTTTCGTTATCTGCCGGCCGACAAGCCAATGGCGGAAATTAAGCTTATTCATGCCCGGGAAGCGGATCATGAATTCGACGTCGACCACTACGGCGATTCGTTTTACATTCGCACCAACAAAGGTGCAAAAAACTTTCGCGTAGTCCGTGCCCCGGTTTCGGATCCGTCGGAGAAGAACTGGAAAGAGTTTGTGCCGCATCAACCTGCGGTCAAGGTCGACGACATCTCCTTTTTTGCGGGTCACGGAGTGGTGTCTGAGTGGGAAGGAGGATTACAGAAACTTCGCGTCATTGACATGAAGACTAACAAGTCTCATCGCATCCAGTTTCCTGAGCCAGTTTACGCGGCCGGGATTACGGTTAACCGCGAGTTCAATACGCCAGTGGTGCGTTACAACTATCAGTCGCTGGTCACGCCCAGTTCGGTTTTCGACTACAACATGAACACCCAGCAATCTACGCTCTTGAAAGAGACCGAAGTGCCTGGAGGTTTCGACCGCAAGAATTATGTTTCGGAGCGCCTCTTCGCCACCGCGTCTGACGGCACAAAGGTTCCGCTGTCAGTGGTCTATCGCAAGGGGACCAAGCTGGATGGCAAAGCACCGGCGCTGCTCTACGGCTACGGTTCCTACGGTTTGTCAATGTCGCCCACGTTCTCTTCAAACCGCTTGACTCTGCTGGACCGTGGAGTGGTCTACGTCATCGCTCATATTCGAGGGGGCGGCGAAATGGGCGAGGAATGGCGACAGGCCGGCAGGATGATGAACAAGATAAATACTTTTACCGACTTCATCGCCGCCGGTGAGCATCTGGTCAAGAACAAGTACACCTCGAGCGATCGGCTGGTTATCCAGGGTGGCAGCGCCGGCGGGCTGTTGGTTGGAGCCGTGACAAACATGCGCCCGGATCTTTTTAAGGCAGTGGTGGCACAGGTTCCTTTTGTTGATGTGCTCAACACAATGCTCGACGCTTCGTTGCCGCTGACGACCAGCGAATACATCGAATGGGGCAATCCAAATGAGAAGGATGCCTACATGTACATGAAGAAGTATTCGCCTTACGACAATATCGGAGCGAAGAATTATCCTTCGATGCTGGTGAAGGTTTCGCTCAACGACAGCCAGGTGCCTTACTGGGAGGGCGCCAAGCTGGTCGCGCGGCTTCGCGCCACCAAGACTGACAATAATCCGCTGCTGTTGAAGACCAATATGGGCGCTGGTCACGGCGGTTCATCTGGCCGCTACGATTATTTGCGCGAAGTAGCGTTTGATTATGCGTACATGCTCTGGCAGATGGGCGTCGCGGAATAACTCAAACTCCAGCTGGCGCGGGCCCTGGCGCCTATTCGTCAAAGCTAAAAGGCGGCTCCCTCGGGAGTCGCCTTTTCCGTGGGTAGGTTGACTTGCAATGAAGGCTTGTGCCGCCGCTTTGTGGCCCAAGTCGTCGCAATCCAAGCCTATTCGTTAATGTTGTCGAGCCCGTTGAATGCCCAACCTTTCGCGACGCGCTTGAATGAATAGATAATCACTTCGTCGCCGGCGGCGTTCTTACAGCCGACGGTGAATTCTTTTGGGCGGGCCGGATCCGTTACCGGTTGGGCGGTGGCAAAGCACTTCGCCGCACTACCCTCATGATTGAAGACATCGCGGTAGCGTCTGATGAGTTGAGTCCTGGTTCGAACCGTGGGCATCCCGTAAGGCATCGAGATGGGAAACTGCGATAATGTTGCAACGGCTGTTTTGTCTCCTTTAATGACCGAAGCTTTAAACTTTTCCCAGAAGGTGGCGATTGAACCATCGCCCTGGGCCAGCTTCGCTGGGGAAGAGGCGGGCAAGATGCCTGCGCTCCCAGCGCTCGCGCTCAACAATGCAACGCTAGTCAAAATCAGAACCAAGCATAGGTTAGTTAACTTTTTCATCGTGGCTCCTCAATCGTGATGAAACTCAGATTATCATCTTCTTCGCTTCGATGGTGGTAGCGGTTTAGTGAGGCAATTATCTGGCGCTATCGACACTATCTAAAACCCGTTCGCGGCTGTGCCCGCCCGATGTGCGGAAGACTGTAAAGCTGGGAGTACGCCCAATCACATCATCCGCAAGGTGGTGATCGCCACCGGCGCCGTGACCACCCTTGCCGGAACGGGGAATCAGGGTTACGCCGATGGTGTGGGGACGGCGGCATCGTTTTGGTCTCCGGAAGGCATCACGACAGACGGCACGAACCTCTATGTGGCGGATACCGGCACCTCC
>JANNJZ010000367.1:0-9885 GCA_031396065.1 Pyrinomonadaceae bacterium
ATGAGGATCGAAAAGATTCTAGCGAGGCTCCGCCTCAGACCGACCAGACGTGTGTTTGTATTTTCGCCGCGGATGAGTTTGTCTCTAAGCTTGGTTCTGCGGCTTTGCCGCCTTCCGTGCGGTGAGGCTCCGCCTCACCGGCACCTCTATTTATTTTGAGGCTATGCCTCCGCGCGACATCAGAGGCGGAGCCTCAAGAATGAATCCGCTATCGGAAAGGCCGAGCCTTTCCGCACGGAAGGCGGCAGAGCCGCAAAAGGCTATCACCGCATCTCGGCTAACTCTCTGTTACTGCCGACACCTAAAAACTTGACTCATTCACATCAAGTTTTACTCGACAAGTAATCTAGTCCGCTAAGCGGACGGCTGAACTCTAAAGCTACCGGACTTCGCCTCAGCCGTCCGCTTCACGGACTTAGTCTAGAAGTTTTTGCCATCCCAGCGACGAACCGGGGTTCCCGCGCGGGCAGCCCGCGTGGGGTGGCAGTCGCTGGGCTATTCTCAGTCGTCCGCGAAACGCGGACTGGGAGTGAGACTAATCTTATGAATCAAGGCGTCATCATGTGCCGGGTCAGTTTGTAATCATCGCTAGTCTGCTCTATTTTCATGGTTACCAACATCAATTCATAAGGTGAATCAATGAAACATTTCCGTTTGCTATTGTGCCTGTCCATACTGCTTTTCTCTCCCGCGGCCTTCGGACAAGATCCGAAAACCCCCGCCGACCTTCATCGTATAGCTCTGGAGTACTACAACTGGCGCAACCAAAACTACCCCGTGTTTTCGAGTGACGCCGGACTGCACACCTGGGACCACAAGCTCACTGACTATTCGCTCTCGGCGGTGCTGATGCGACGGCTTCAGGTTAAGGAAACGCTGGCAAAGGTCCGCGCAATGCAAACCACCAACTGGAGCAAGGAGGATCGGATTGATTGGTTGTTGTTTCGGGCTCAACTCGACGGCACCGACTTTTTCAATCGGGTGATCGACTTTGAAGAAAGCGATCCTCAAACCTACGTCAACGAATGCAGCAACGGAATCTTCTCGCTGCTCAAGAAAGAATACGATACGCCGCGCAACCGGGCGCTGGCCGCCACCGCGCGCTTGAAACAGATGCCTTTCCTGATCGAACAGGGCAAAGGCAATCTGAGTAAGCCCGTCAGACTCTACGCCCAGCTGGCCATCGACTCGGCTCGTTCCATCGACAGCCTTTTCAACGACAGTTTGATGACGCTCGGGAAAGACCTGAGTCCGGCAGAGAAAAGTGAACTGGTCAAGGCTCGCGACGCAGCTCTGGTTTCCATTCATGGGTTAGCCGACTGGCTGGAGAAACGTTTGCCGGGAATGGTTCCGTTCAAACCAATGGGTGAAGAGCACTACAACTACATCCTCAAAAACATCTACCTGCTCCCGATCGACGCCAAGCAGGTTGAGATGTTGGGCCAAGCGGAGCTGACGCGATATCGGGCACTGGAGTCGCTCTTGCCCGACCCGTCGCTGGCCGATCCTAATCCGGCGCGCAGTAAGAATATTCCCGCCGACCAGGCGGCGTTCTTGAAAGCTTATGAAAGCCGGCAAGCCGAGATGATCGATTTCCTGAAGACTAACCGGCTGGTAACTTTGCCGGCTTACCTGGGTCGTTTTGAAATTCGCCAGCTACCAGAAGCATTCAAGCCCACCAGTCCCGGCGGCTTCATGAACCCTCCCGGCATTTATGATAAGGACGACAGCGGCTTCTATTTCATTCCGACCTACAACCCGCAAAGCAAAAACTTTTACATTCGCGCCGCCATCGAAGACCCCAGGCCAATTCTTGGCCACGAAGGAATCCCCGGCCACTTCCTCCAGCTTTCAATCGCTAACCACTTGCCCAATGAGATCCGCCGCCAGCACGGCGACGGAATCTTTGTCGAAGGGTGGGCGCTCTACGGCGAAGAGATGTTAATGCGCACCGGACTTTATCCAGTCAACACGCCCGGCCAGGGACAGATACTGCGTCTCTCGCGTTACCGCGCCGCACGCATCGGTGTTGATGTGAATCTGCACACCGGCAAGTGGACTTTCGAACAGGCTGTAAACTACTTCATGGAAGCCGGTGGTCTGGATCGTGAAGCTGCCACCGGTGAAGCTGCGGGCGCCGCTGCGAGCCCAACGCAGAAGATTACGTACATGGTGGGCAAGTGGCAGATCATGCGATTGCTCGGGAAGTATCGCGACAAGCAGGGCGCAAACTTTCGCCTGGGCCAGTTTCACGACGACCTGATCAAGAACGGCAGCCTGCCGCTTTCGATAGTTGAGTGGATTCTGCTGGACGATTCCGCGTCGCTGGACCAGGCGCTTCGTTGAAACGGGATGGCTTCCTTGATTCAAGCTGGACGATTAGAGTATAAGCGGTGCAGAGGTTATTCGTATTGTGAGCGCGAAGCGAAAACTTGATATTTATGGCGGGCGTGATCCGCGTGAAATACCAACATACGGTATCGCGGAGTCTGCTCATTGGCTGCAAATACCACAGCCCACCCTACGATCGTGGATTAGAGGCCGCCACTACCCAACGAGCAGAGGTCGAGCCCAGTTCGAGCCTGTCATTCTGCTACCCGACAGGAAGTTGCCGTTACTGTCCTTTATCAACCTTGTCGAGGCGCACATTCTCGACGCAATTCGCTACCGGCATGCCATCCCACTTCAGAGTGTCCGTAGTGCTGTAAGTTACTTGCGACGGCACTCAAATTCGACGCATCCACTCGCTGATTATTGGTTTCAACTTAAAGGACTCGATTTGCTCGTTGAGCAAAGCGGACTTCTCGTCAATGCAACGAAGCAGGGCCAGATTGAAATGAAGGACATTATCAGCGCTTACTTGGAGCGGGTTGAACGCGACCCGCAAGGAGCTGCCGCTCGTCTTTATCCTTACCTAAATCGTCACCCCGCAGAAGTGGAAGAGCAACCAAAGCTGGTTCTAATCGATCCGCGCATATCATTCGGCAAGCCAATATTGGTAGGAGTCGGTGTTCCCACCGCTGTGATAGGTGACCGATACAGCGCCGGCGAAACAGTTCGTGAGCTGGCCAAAGATTATGGGTGCGAAGCAGCGGAAATCGAAAAAGCGATCGAATACGAGCACGCCCAGCGAAAAGCAGCTTAAGCGAACCACATTCTTTCTGGAGCGTTCTTTCGGCGGCACACTGGTTCTCGAAGAGCTACGCAAAGCTGGTCTAAAGGTCGAGCCTCATCAAGCGAGATTCAGACACAATACTCCCGACACTGAATGGCTGGCGGTCGTGGGCGAAAAGAAATGGATCGTCCTGATGCGCGATCAGAACATCGGCCGTCGCCCGCTTGAACTCGAAGCACTCCTGCAGGCTGTGGATTCTTTGGACGATTCGTCATCGTTGGGCCAGAGGCTTAGTTAAAGAAAGGTTCTATGTACCAGTACAAGTTAACCGAGATTACGCTGAACGATGGAACGACCGTCATCCCTAGAAAACTCACAGTAATCGTCGGACCGAACAACTCTGGAAAGAGCCGTGCGTTAAAGGAAGTCTCAACATTTGCCACAAATGCCAACACAATGTCAGGTGTTGTGGTAAATAATGTCAAATGGACGATGCCCAATAACATTGAAGACTTGCGTGAATCTTACGATGTGGAAAGGTACCAAAACCGCGCGGGTAGCTGGGAATACCGTGTACTGAATCCTGAGTTAATTGATGAAACCCACAATTCCAGTAGAATCGAATGGCCCGCCGGCTACCAGGCTGGACTCTACAATGACGCGGCGGGGCCCAACCTGAAGTACTTCGCCGAGTCGTTTGGCAAGGCGATGATTGGTTTTCTCACAACAGAGCAAAGGTTACAGCTGGTAAAGGAGACCGCCAGCCCGGGTCACGAGAAACAGACCTCCAATGTTTTACATGCACTCTATAATGCGGGGCGAGCGACTGAGCAAGAGATTCGACAGTTGACAAAGAGCGCTTTTGGCCAGGAGATAGCTCTCGACTTCAGCACCCTTCAAAACATGTTACTTCGAGTGGGCCTGGATTTCAGTGGGCTGCCGATTGATCCCCGCGAGGCGCGATCTATACTTTCAGGCCACGAGAGACTGGATGAGCAGGGCGACGGGTTAAGAAGTTTCGTTGGGATTGTAGTGACGCTGCTGAGCGTAAAACGTGGTGTGTTTTTGATCGATGAGCCCGAGGCCTTTCTCCACCCCCCACAAGCATTTCGAATCGGTGAATTTCTCTCAGACCAAGCTGACAATTCTCTCCAAATCGTTTTAGCAACGCACAGCGCGGACGTGCTGCGCGGAATCATCAGCAAAACTCAGGACGTTACGATAATTCGGATCGACAGAAGCGGGGCCGTCAACCGTTTTAATATTCTGGATCCCGAGCGATTAAAGGAGTTGATTACTGATCCCTTACTCAGTTCGGCTCGTGTCCTCGACGGACTCTTTTATTCAGGTGCCCTCGTGGTCGAAGGCCCGAGTGATTCGAGGTTCTACCTTGCTGTATCTAAGAAACGTCAACCGGACAGTGATCTACATTTTGTGAATGCAGACAACAAGCAAACGGTTCCGAAGATCATGTCATTATATCGAGATATGGGTGTTCGTTGCGCCGGCATAGTGGATTTCGATGTTTTGAATGACTACGTCGAATTTCAGACACACTTGAACGCACTTGGCCTTGAAAAGACCGAGACCGCGAACGCATTAGCTATTCAAAAAGAGATCGCAGGTGCAGCAAAAGAGCCCCTTCCTGAAGAAAGGCTTGAAACTGCAAAACAACAACTCTCGGTTTTGCTTGCTGTCGTCGCAGATATTCAAAATCGAACGTTTACGTCTGAAGTCCAATCAGCGTCAGAGAAAGAAAAAGCCTTGCAGCATATTGGCCGAGGCTGCTATCAGGTCGGTGATTCCGCGAAGGTGTGGAAAGAACTAAAGCAAAACGGCCGAGCAGTGTTGCCACCGCCCGTTCAGATGCGCTTCGATGAGTTGTGGAAGATATGCTTGACCAAGGGTTTCGTGATTAATCCCTGTGGAGAATTGGAGTCATTGCTTGTTGAATACGGTATCCAACAAACAACTGACAAGCGCGCATGGATAGTTCAGGCCCTTCAACTTATACCAAGTCTCGAAGTTGATGATGAGAAGTATCCATGGAAATTGATGAAGTCAATTCATCAACTTCTCGTCGGCTGAGAAGGTCAGAAAGGGAACTCAAGCTGATGAGCCTAACCAAACTACTCTCAACTTTTGTGCTCATGGTTCTGCTGGTTCAATCAATCGCGCTGGCCGACGGCTCGGTGCGGGAATACCGGCGCGCTCACGAACACGAGATCCTAAAAGAGTTTCTGGACCTGCTCGCGATTCCTAATATCGCCAGTGACAAAGAAAACATTCGACGGAATGCCGCTGCAATCCTCACCATGATGCAGCGACGCAAACTCGCGCCCCGGTTACTCGAGACCTCCGATCCATCCGTGCCGCCGGTGGTCTATGGCGAATGGAAAACGCCGGGCGCCACTCGCACACTCATTTTCTACGCACACTACGACGGCCAACCGACCGACCCGCGGCAATGGACCGGGACTTTGCCATGGCAACCTGTGTTTCGCACTGCTGCGTTGGAAGCAGGTGGGACTCTTCTACCGATGCCCAAAGCAAACGAGGCCATCAATCCGGAGTGGCGCCTTTATGGTCGTTCGGCCTCGGATGATAAAGCCGGTGTCATGGCGATCCTGACAGCATTTGATGCGCTGATGGCCTCGGGCGCGAAACCGACAGCTAACCTCAAGTTTTTCTTTGAAGGGGAAGAAGAGGCAGGCTCGCCGCACCTCGGTGAGATACTCCGGCAAAATAAACAACTGCTGCAAAGCGACGCGTGGATTATCTGTGACGGACCAGTCCACCAATCCGGACGTAAGCAAGTGGTCTTTGGTGTACGTGGCGACACAAACGTTGATATCACCGTGTATGGAGCGAAGCGCCCGCTGCACAGTGGTCATTATGGAAACTGGGCGCCCAATCCTGCGTTGATCCTGGCGAAGCTGCTGGCTTCGATGAAGGATGAAACGGGCCGGGTGAAGATTGCCGGTTGGTATGACAACGTCGATCCACTCGGCGAAGCTGAACGCCGGGCCATTGCTGAGGCCCCGGAATACGACGACACCCTGCGGTCTCAACTGGGCCTGGCGCGCACCGAAGGCGCGGGCAAGAGTCTGCTGGAATTGATTAACGAGCCGTCGCTGAACATCAACGGCATCAGTAGCGGCGACGTCGGCGCGCTCGCTCGCAACGTTATCCCCACCACCGCCTCTGCCGTCCTAGACTTGCGCTTAGTCAAAAGCATCGACCACCACGCGCAAGTTCAACGACTCATCGATCACATTCGGAAAGAAGGCTTCTATGTTATAGATCGAGAGCCTACCGATGCTGAACGCCAGCGTCATCCGTTGATCGCTCGCGTGGCCCAGCGACCCGGTGGCTACAACGCTGAGCGGACTCGGATGGACCTGCCGATCTCGCTGGCCGTGATCGCGGCAGTCCAATCAACTTCCGAACAGGCGATTGTCAGATTGCCGACTGCCGGAGGCAGCCTGCCTCTTTCGATCATCACCGACAATCTGAATACTGTGACGATGACTGTCCCGATTGCTAATTACGATAATAATCAGCATGCCGAGAACGAGAACCTGCGTTTGGGAAATCTATGGGACGGCATCGAGACCATGGCAGCCATCATGACCATGAAGTGACCCTACCAGGTGCATAGAGTACAAGCTTTAGCTTGCGGGTTTCGGCGGCGGCAACCTAAAGTTGTACTCTATACACCTGTCTAATGCGTTGGTGGACTCCGGAGGAACGATCACCACAGAGACACAGAGAACACAGAGACGCACAGAGAAAAACCACTCCGGAAGGACGCACAATATGATCAAAGGAAGTGAAAAACGAAAAGCCGACTATCCAATTGACGACGCATTCCTGGATCGCTGGTCGCCCAGGGCGATGACCGGCGAAGCAGTTTCACATGAGGAGATGATGACCCTATTCGAGGCCGCACGCTGGGCGCCCTCGTCGTATAACAATCAACCGTGGCGCATACTTTATGCCCATCGCGACACCGAACACTGGCAAACGTTTTTCGACCTAATGGTTGAGTTCAACCAGGGCTGGGCCAACAAGGCCGGAGCGCTCGTGCTCTTCATCTCCAAAACCACTATGGACATGAATGGTGCACCTTCAGTAACCCACTCGTTTGACACCGGCGCTGCCTGGGGAAATATGGCGCTTCAGGGTTGGCTCAAAGGGTTAGTGGTTCACGGCATGCAGGGATTTGATTACGAACGCGCCCGCTCAGCGCTGAACATACCGGAAGGGTTTCGAGTAGAGGCCATGGCGGCGGTGGGAAGGCCGGCGGACATTGAGGTGCTGCCCGAAGGATTGCGGGAACGCGAAGCGCCGAGCGATCGACGCAAACTCGAGCAAACGGTCTGCGCAGGTCCGTTTTGTTTTGAGTAACGCAAACTGTTAGTTTGCGGATTCGTGGCCAGGGTCATCGCAGGTGGAGAACGAGGTACGCCGCCGTCGCAAACTAACAGTTTGCTTTACGTCCCCTCCGAACTTTTAATGGTCTCAGAACTCATACGAGTAAAAAGCGGCGAGCGAATTATTTCCGCGACCCTGATTGCCAAAGTTGTAGCCGGCGTAGAAAGTACTCTTCGGCGACAGGGTTATGCCGGTGCCGGCAATTACATAACCATAATCATTGTTGCCGCTGGACCAGTCGGTCACAAAGGCAATCCGCTTCGTTATCGGCTGCTCCAGGCCGAGGATAACCCCGCTCTTGTCTATCCCATCGTCAAACGTGCCTACCAATCTGTAACCGCCGAAGGTTACTCGTGGGCCATAGGAACCGGAAACTTTCTTACTGCCGACCGCGTAGAGCAGGCCGTAAGTGTTGCCTAACTGCCTTCTGGTAATGGGCGTCGAAACTACGACGCCCGCGGCAAAAGCCAGGCCCAGTTTCTCATTCTCGTAGAAACGCCATTTGAAGTTTGGCTGGATGTTGATCGGCTCGCCCGGTTGGGCTCGGGTGTAGAAAAGATTTACACCCACCTCAGTCTTGCCGGGAAGGCCCACGACCACGCGTGGCCCATAAGTCTGAAACCCACCATCACGGTAAGAGCCGTAGTGCATGATGAAGTCGCCCTCGACATACACCTTTCCGGGAGCCTCTACGCTGGTGGAAGGTACATTGAAAATTGTTGATTGTGCAGCGACGCTGACGAAACTCGCCAGCAGAAACGCGCTGACAAACGCAAGCCTGGAAAGAGTGAGCTGTAGTTTCAAGACATAGTCCTTTCCCGTTCGTTACCAAAAACAGGTCGGGCTACAGGGGCAATTGCGGCTCGATGCGGTAAGACCTTAGCTAAGAATTGCCACCCTTTTAATCCATTAATCGAAAGATTGCAAGAGTTAGAAGTCCGAGGCATGTCAGCGCGAGTCACATGACTGTTTAGAAAGCACACTTGTGTGCCCCGTGCCAGTGTTAGTATGTCGGCATCAATTGCCTAAGTCGCTACTGCCAGGCCTTGCTGTAGAAAAATGAAAACCCCCATCCACATCCTGCTGCAAACCACCATTCCTTTTACCGAAAACGACTGGCACATTGGCCGGTTCTCCCTCTTGCGGGACGAGTTGTCTTCTCGGAAAGATGAATCCGGAAACCCCTTGTTTGAAGTGACCACGCGCGATCGCGAGTCAGACGATGATGGTAACGATCCGGTTCTCAGCAAGCTGGACACTTCAAACTTCGATGAGCTCTGGCTGTTTGCAGTTGATACCGGCGATGGTCTAATGAAAGCAGACTGCGAGGGGATCACGCGTTTTCGTCAGCGTGGTGGCGGGATTCTGACTACCCGCGATCATCACGACCTGGGCACTTCCCTCTGCACCCTGGGTGGTGTCGGTCGCGCCCACTTCTTTCATTCCCAGCATCCCGAACCTGATCCATCAAGGCATGTCCCTGACGATCCGTTTACTACTTCGATCTCCTGGCCCAATTACCACTCGGGCGCCAATGGCGATTACCAGACGATAAACGTAGCAGTCCCGCACGAGATTCTGCGCAATCCAGCCTCATCAGCCGGCACCGTGCAGTTCTTTCCCGCTCATCCACACGAGGGCGCGGTGGGAGTTCCTGAAGATGAAGAGCATGCACGCGCAATTGTTACCGGCCAAAGTCAGACGACCGGACGTCACTTCAATCTCGTCGTTGCGTTTGAGAGTTCCGACGACAAACACGGTAACAAACTCGGGCGCGGCATTGCCGACTCAAGCTTTCATCACTTTGCGGATTACAACTGGGATACGGAGATGGGCTGTCCGACTTTTGTTGCTGAGTCACCGGGCGATGGCTACAAGCGAAATCCGCAGGCTCTCGAAGACATCAAAGCTTACGTATGCAATGTGGCTAAGTGGCTGGGCCGCGCGAAGTCGGAATAATGACTTTGGGCCGAAGGCCCTGGCCCGCGGTAGCGGGTGATAGCATAAAGCCTGGGGTGGAGCGCAGCGGAAACCCCAGGTTCATAATCCAAAGATAATGCTAGCCCGCGGCAAGCGGGCGACAGTGGACCGTGACTGCTGGGCTGTCGCCCGCTCCGCGGGCTGCGGTCCTTCGGTCTACAGTTCCTGGGGTTCCGCTACGCTCCACCCCAGGCTTTACGTTACCGCCCACTACCGCGGGCTAGGAATCCGTCGCCGAATAATATTTGTGCAAAGTCGCCGTCCGAACCAGCACGGTTTAGTTTGATAAGCCATCCAGTCGTCCAGACTCTAACCTTGCCCGAAACTCACGCTCCTGCTTCAGGGCGCGCAAG
>JANNJZ010000410.1:0-2181 GCA_031396065.1 Pyrinomonadaceae bacterium
ATGGTGCAAAGCCATCACGGTGCCGCCACTGTAAGCGGGGAGTGATCCTGCACATAAGTCACTGTGTGTTTCGGCACATGGGAAGGCGCAGGGGAACGACGATCCGCGAGTCAGGACACCCAGCTGACGGATGTTTCTACACAGCCCTTCGAGTCAAAGGGAGGTCATTGTGAGATTTCGTCTGCAACGTTTCTGCGTTCCTATTCTTGCCGCCACCGTGTTTTTTACAGCCACAGGTCGTGTCGCTGCACAGTCGGATGATGTGATTGAGACGCGAGAAGTCGTCGTCTCCAGTACACGCTTGCCCGATGCGCCGGTCGATGCTAGAACGCTTCCGGCAAAAGTGACCGTCATCACGGCCGACGAGATCAGAAAATCTGGTGCCAAGACCGTCCAGGAAGCGATTCAGCGAGCAACCGGCATCGTGATGTACGATGCTGTCGGCAATGCCTTTCAGCAAACGATCGATCTCCGTGGGTTCAATGGGCAACCGGTTCCGAATACAACAGTCTTTGTGGATGGACAGCGGATGAATGAGCCGGACTTCAACACTGTGAACTTCGACCTTATCCCGTATGAAACGATCGACCGCATTGAGATCATTCCGGGCGCGGCCGCGATCTATGGAAAAAATGCGATGGGTGGGGTTATCAATATCATTACCAAGCGAGGCACAGACAAACATCAAGCGACGGGCGAAACCTTGTTCGGCAGCTTCCACCGGGAACGCTACACCCTCAATGCGAGCGGGCCGATAGGCAAATTCGATTACTACAGCAACTTCAGCCGAGAAACAGAATCGGGTTTTCGAGACGAATCTGCCGCTCGCATTTCACGGTTTTTCGGCAAGCTCGGCTATCGCCCGACTGAGCATACGGACATCACCGTATCCTATACCTATGTCAAAGATCGGCTGCAGCAGGCCGGCACGCTTCCTCTCAGCCAAGCCGCGATCGACCCTAAGCGCAATTTCACGCCTGGCGACTTTTACGACTCCGAGACAAACATTGTACGATTGAATGCCCGGCATGAATTTCCTCTCGGGTTTTCCGTGAACGCCAATGGATTCTACCGCCGCCTGGCACAGGAGCAGTTTACTGTGTTTCAGAGTGGGAGGGGCACCAACAATATTATGACCGAATCGCGCGGTGGGGTCTTCCAGTTGAACCATAATGGGCAAGTCCTCGGTTATTCCAATGCCCTTGTCTTGGGAAGCGAATACACCAGGAACGATTTTGGAAATCGAAGTCTAGCCCTCTTTTCCTTTGGGCCCTCTTCTTCTCTACGATCGACGGACGAGACAATTCTTGGGCTGTATGCGCAAGACACATTGAATCTGACCTCGCAACTGATCGTGACCTCAGGGGTTCGATACGATCGTAATGACATTGATTTTGGAGACAACCTCGACATCGTCAATAACGGCTCAAAAGTCTTTCACCGAACAACCCCTCGTGCAGGATTAACTTATCTAGTTGCCCCGGGTGCGAGCCTGTACTTCAGTTATGGGCAGGGATTTCGCGTCCCGACCTATAACGAGCTGTTTGGATCCGGTCTCGGCCCATTTGGCCAGGGTAATCCAAACCTCAGGCCTATGAGATCGCACAATTACGAGGTGGGCGCGAAGGTGCAAATTCAATCTTGGGGCGAGGCAAGCCTCACACTATTTCGGGCTGATGTACGGGATGAAATTTATCTTGTCTGTGGGGATCCCAGCACGTGCAACTTTGGGTCTCCGGCGAACCAGAACATTCCTGAGTCGAGGCGTCAGGGCATTGAGACAACCTTCAAGGCAAAATTCAACCAGTCTTTTGATGGAATGGTGAACTACACCTATACCCAGGCGACATTTCAGGGGGATCTGGTCCTGAATCCGTATTTTGTGGGATTCAATCCATTTCTGGAGAATGTCAAGCGAGGTGACAGTATCCCCCTCGTTCCGAAGAATCGACTCAGCGTGACAGGTAATTATCATCCTGCACCCGGCTGGACTGTCTCATTAACGGGTCTCTACGTCGGTACACAGTTTCACCAGGGAGATGAAGAAAATGCGCAACCACGAATTCCTGGCTACTTCACACTAAACAGCCGTATTGCTTACGAGCAACCTGTCCCAGGCGGGCATCTGAGCGGCTTTTTGATGCTTAATAATATACTAGATCAACGCTACTATACGTCCGG
>JANNJZ010000474.1:0-6551 GCA_031396065.1 Pyrinomonadaceae bacterium
GAGCGTCGTCAATGATCGCGCGAACAGCTTCCGGAGATTTGCCTCGCGCCTTCGCAATTGCGTCAACGTAACGATTGAAGGAGTCGTCGAGCCAGGAGTTCATGAATTCCCGGTTGGCATCAGACATGTCCTTTCGGGTAAACGTTTCGACCGCAGTCTTGTATTTCCCCACCTGGATCATGTCGGGGTAGATACCAAGCTTGTCCAATGAGCCGCGGAAGAACATTACATCAGCAGCCAGGCCATTGATGAACAACTCTCCCGGCGGCGCCAGATAAATTTTGTCGCAGGCACTGGCGATGTAGTACTCCTTGTCAGTCGCATACTCCATGTAGGAGTACACCGTCTTGCCCGAGGAACGAAAATCGGCGATGGCGTCGCGAATTTCCTCCCCCTTGGCCCAGCCGGCAGTGGACATGTCTATGGTCAGTAGAATCGACTTGATTCGCGTGTCTACTTTGGCCTTCTTGAACTGCAGAACGAGGTTTGAGAGAGACTGCTCAGGCCCGCCAAATATCCTGCGGAACGGATCTTCGGGCACATAATCCGGCAAGTCGCCGGCGACGCGAAGAGTTAGTACGCTGTTCTCAGCAATTGGTGCTTCGCGCTCTCGAAACGCGGCTACCAGGGCAGCCAGCCCAATCAGCACGACCAATACCAGCGCCAGGACGACGCCGCCAATAATAAGAACGGTCTTCCGAGTACGAGACATTGCCATAGTATTTTCTGCCTTAAGGTTCTAAATACGTTTCTGATATTCCGAATCGTTTAGAGGTGGGCACCGCCCACCGGTGCGACCGGCGCTGCTAGAAACATCCGACCCAGTCTCTGAATCTACGGCTATTTGCCGAGTGGTAAGTACGTAAAGATGAGGGAAAAGGTTTACAGGAGAGAAGGGGGAAGGGGGGCATGGGGAAAAGGGGAAGGGGTAAAGGGAGGTGCGATATTTCCCCTTTACCCGTTCCCCTTTTCCCCTATTTCCCCGTTTCCCTCTTTACGATCCAGCCGCCGCCCAGAACTTCGTCTCCCGAATAGAAGACCGTCGCCTGACCTGGCGTGATGGCGCGTTGCGGTTCGTCGAAGGTCACTCTGACTCGGCCATTGTTGAGGGGTGTGATAGTTGCTGACGCCGGTGTGTGTCTATACCGAACGCTCACCTCGGCGCGAATCGGGCTATCAAGACTATCTTGGGCCACCCAATTGACGCGGGCGGCGATGAATTCCTGAGCCAGCAGTTGGTCTTGTTCTCCAACCACCACTTGATTCTTCGCCGCGTCGATATTAATGACATACAAAGGCCGCTCAGCTGCAATGCCAATACCCCGGCGCTGGCCCACCGTATAGCGATGGATGCCGGCATGATGGCCCACGACTTTCCCATCGGCGCCGACAATCTCACCGGTCCCGAGTTTTCGATCTGCGGAACCTGTCGCCTCAAGGTAACGATCAATGAAACCGGCGTAGTTGCCGTCCGGAACAAAACATATCTCCTGCGATTCGGATTTCTCCGCCACGGCCAGGTCGTGTGACCGCGCCACATCTCTGACCTCTGGCTTGGACATCTCGCCTAAGGGAAACATGGCGCGCGATAGTTGCTCCTGCGTCAATTCCCAAAGAAAGTATGACTGGTCCTTCTGAATGTTACGGCCGCGGAAGAGCCGGTGGCGCTTTGATTCCGCGTCGTATTCAACGCGCGCGTAATGGCCGGTAGCCACTTTGTCGCACCCAAGGCTCTGCGCCAGGCGATCAAGCGAAGCAAATTTCAAGCGCGTGTTGCAGGACACGCAGGGAATCGGCGTCTCGCCGCTCAGATAGCTATCGACAAACGGTTGCACCACGTCACGCTCAAAGTCCTTCTCCAGGTTAAGCACATAAAACGGAAACCCAAGCTCCTCAGCCACCCGGCGCGCATCGTAAACATCATCGAGCGAACAACAACGCGAAGGCAGCGGATCGCCGTTCTCGTCCACATTGATGCCGCGCCGCTGATCCCACAACTGCATGGTGAAGCCGACAAGTTCGTGGCCCTGCTCCCTCAGGATGGCGGCCGCTGCGGAGGAATCCACCCCGCCAGACATTGCTACTGCTAATTTCATCATCTCCAGTTTCAGGTTTTGGGTAACAAGTTTCAAGTCAGGAGAGGCGATGAGCTACAAATCAACCCGTTTGGTACGCTTCCGAGCGAGTGCTAAGATTTCACTCGCACGTTACCAGGCGCATAGAGTCCAAGCTTTAGCTTGCGTGGTGGCGTAAGAAGCAACCTTAAGGTTGTACTCTGAACACCGGTAGCCAGGCGTACACAGAAACTGAAAATCGAGCACATGATTGAACAAGCCATCGAAGAATATCGAGTTGCCGAAGAGCCTTACTATCTGCCCATTGGCGGTGAGGTCGACCTCTTCGAAGCAGCGCACTCGGCGCGGCTGCCGGTAATTCTCAAGGGTCCGACCGGCTGCGGCAAGACGCGTTTTGTCGAACACATGGCCTGGCGACTCGAGCGCCCTTTGATTACCGTTGCCTGTCATGAGGATCTGTCCTCAACCGATCTGGTCGGACGTTTCCTACTCGAAGGTGAGGAAACCGTTTGGCATGATGGGCCACTGACTGCGGCAGTGCGTAACGGCGCAATCTGCTATCTCGACGAAGTGGTCGAAGCGCGCAAGGACACAGTCGTCATCATTCACCCGTTAACGGATCACCGCCGTCGCCTGCCAATCGAGAAGCGCGGGACCATCTTGGAGGCCCCGGCCGAGTTCATGCTGGTCGTTTCCTATAATCCCGGCTACCAGTCAATTCTCAAGGATCTAAAACAATCGACCCGCCAACGCTTCGTGGCCATCGACTTCGACTATCCACCGGCCGAGATGGAAACCGAGATCGTCGCCCGCGAAGGCGGAGTTGACGAAGGCACCGCCCGCGATCTGGTCCTTATCGGCCAGAAGGTGCGCAACCTGCGCGGACACGGCCTTGAAGAAGGCGTCTCCACCCGTTTGCTGATCTATGCAGCTCAACTAATCACGCTCGGCATCCCACCTGTCACCGCCGCGGAAGTGGCTATGTGCTCACCTATAACTGACGATCGCGAACTGCAACGCAGCATCCGCGAGATCGTCACCACGGTGATTTAGTAGGGAAATACACAATCTTTAATATTCGAGGCAATCACTACCGGCTGATAACCGAAATCAATTACCAGTATCAACAAATACTAATTCGAGAAATACTTACCCACGAAGAGTACGATAACCACAAGTGGAAATCATGAGCGCAGTAATATCAGCAATCAATCCACAGAATTATGGGAAGCTGTTGGCCAGGGTGCGGCCAACGGTTATTCGAACCGAAGCGGAGAATAACCGTATGCTCGGCCTGGTTGAACAGCTAATGGCCAAAGGCGACAATTTGACGCCCGAAGAAGGTGAACTATTAAGGCTGCTAGGCAAGCTAATAGCCGATTTTGAAGAGGAGTTCTATCACCTCGAGGATGCAGAACCACACGAGGTTCTTAAAGAGTTGGTGGATGCACGCGGGCTCAAGCTGGCCGATGTAGGACAGCTTCTTGGTTCAATGGGTAGAGTATCCGAAGTGATCAATGGCAAGCGGGCAACTAGTAAGGCGCAAGCAAAAGCACTCGCCGAGTTTTTCCACGTGTCTGCCGAATTGTTTATTTAGGTGAGACCTAATAGTTTCCCGCCTTTCGCCTTTGTGTTCTCTTTCTCAGCGGACCCTCGCCTTAATCTCAAATCGACAATGCAAACTGACGAGCTCCATCCAGAACCCCCAAGTGCTGAGCGGCAGTCGTTTCTCCGGCTAACTCGCGATCTGGCAAGTCTGCCCCTGGATCAATCGGCAGCGGCGTTGGAAACCAGCGCGGCCATCGCCGGCGTATCTCTGCGCGCCGGGATTGAATATTTGCGAGCAGCGCCGGCGGCTGCAGAGATTCTAGAACCCGCGCAGCTACGCGCGTGGGGTGAGATGGGTCGGCGCCTGGCGATGGGAGACGCTGAGAGCGCGATTACGTTTTTCGCTGAGGGAGTTAGCTCCATCAAGCACGTACCACAGTCTGTTCGCCCGTCGCTGTTCGAACTTTGCTCCCGTCAAATCACCCTCTCGTCTCCGATTGCAATCGCCACCCTCCGAAACGCGTCAACGCTGGCTGAGTCAATCGGCAATGCGGAGACGCTGAAAACTGTCTTCGAAGTTGCCGCAGAGATTTCTCGCCGCTCCGCCAAACATAGCGCTGAGTTTCTCAACCGCACACCCCACGTCCTGGCCGCCTTAGATAAATTTAAGAGCCCGGAGGTCACCCAAAGAGGTACTGAACTCGCCGCCGAATTTGCTGCGCGCGCCGGCGGGATTGCCGCCGATGCGTGGGCCGCGCTGCCGGCGGCGCTCAATTATCTAAGTGCGAATGACGCTCTCCGGCTCCTCAATAACTCAATCGGATTTCTCGAACGTGGTGGTGGTTCGGCGTTGCAGGTTCTGCTAACCGGCGGCGAAGTCCTGCGCACACTGCCGGAGATCTTCGATGACTGGATCAAACTGATTTGGACCGTCGCTCAACATGGGAATGCGAGCTTGATTGCATTCGTTCGTAGCAGCCCGAAGTTTGTGGGCACCCTTGGGAGTGATGCTGATCATGACCGCAGAACCAACCTCGCCGCCCGGGTGATCGCCCTGACGAGGGAAATTGCGGAGGTGGACGGCGAAGCAGCACTCGCTTGTTTTCGTTCGAGTTCACTGGCGCTCCGCACCGTCTCAATCGAAATGTTTGAGCAGTGGGCGCGTCAGGGCCTTGAGTCACACCCCAAAGACGCGCGGGCTCGACGTAGTTATTTCGCGTTGGAAACGCGAGGCAGTCATGATGCCCTACGAAGCGGGGGCAGTGGGCTGGCGCTCGAGTCGGTCCGGCATCTGCTGCAGCTATATGTTGAAGGTCTTACGGGCCACGATGTGGAGATCAGCGCCCTCACTGCGGTGCCCGTTGAATCACGCATTAGCGATGGACGGACGATTCACCTTCCCTCCGTGGTAGCCGAGTTTGGTGATGAAGATCTCGACTTCCGCCTCTACAAAGTTTTAGCCGCGCATGCCGCCGGCCAAATTGAATTTGGGACTTACGAACGGGGAACCACGGCACTTCGGGCCGCTTACGCTGCGCTCGAAGAAACTTACAATGCCAGGAACTTGGAAGCGCTTGATGCGTTCGCAGTGCCGGACGAGATGATTACTGCCAGTGCGAGTGACATTGACGACGAGAAACTGAAGCGTGTCGGACCAGACCTGGACTTCAACGTCGTCTTGAAATTGTTTCCACACCCCCACCTGGCTCGACGCATCTTTTCCACCCTGGAAAACTGCCGCATCGATCGCCAACTTCGCCACCACTACCGCGGGCTGGCTCGCGATCTCGACTTGATTCGCGAGCATTTAAGACAGGGGCGTCCCTCGATCCTCGAATTACCGGCGACGATGGTTCCTTTTGAATTACTTTTCCAAGCCCTCCTGCTGGGCGGCGCAACCGAGGACGCGCGACAGTATTACGGCCAGATTGTTTCGGAGTTTGAAACGGTAGCCGCAGAGTATCTATTAAACCCTTCGGCCACAGTTGCCGACAGTCTAATGGCGACGAGTCGCGTCTATTCACTGTTTAAATCCGTCGCTGAGGAGGACTCGGTCCAGGAAGTGGAGATGCAAGAGCAGCCTCCCGCATCAGAAGACGAAAACGCCATTCAGACGGAGAGCTTTAACCGCCGGCAAGCTCAACAGAACCCGGAGCGGCGTGATGTCCGCGAGCTTTTTAACGCCTGGAACGATCCCGACGGTGACGGCGAGCCAGATGAACTCGCGGGCTCCGAAGCGTGGCGCGAAGCTGAGCTTCCGGAACAAACCATCGAAGAAGGCGAAGTGGCCTTCAACTACGACGAGTGGGATCGCGAGTTAACCGACCATCGGCTGGGCTGGTGCCGCGTGATCGAGAAACGGGTGAAGCATGGAGATGGGCTTTTCGTTGAACAAACGCGCGAGCGCCACAAAGGCGTGATTTCTTCTATCCGTCATCAGTTTCAGCTGATGAAGCCTGAGGAACTGCTGCGGATTACCAACGAGCTGGATGGCGAAGAATACGATCTTAACGCGGTCGTCGATCATGTCATCGACCGGCGCGCGGCCAGGCAGGGTGGCGGACATCAATCCGAGCGGCTGTACATGAAGCGCTTGCGCCGGCAGCGAGACGTGGCTGTTTCGTTTCTACTCGATCAGTCATCGTCGACCGCGCGCACAATTGGCCGTCATCCCCTCCAACCCTACACGCGGCCCGGGCGACGCATCATTGAGATTGAAAAGGAAGGCCTCGTATTGATGAGCGAAGCACTCGAGGCCGTCGGCGACACCTATTCGATCAATGGGTTTACTTCCGAAGGCCGGCGCAACGTCAAGTTTTATGTGGTAAAGGATTTCGACGAGAAGTATTCCGACGAGGTAAAGCAACGTATCGGGGGAATAACTTTTCAGAACAACACCCGGCTCGGCGCCGCGATTCGTCACGCCAC
>JANNJZ010000563.1:0-22311 GCA_031396065.1 Pyrinomonadaceae bacterium
TGGCTATGAGGTTAGCCCACTCCAAAAGCATTCTGCGGTGGCTGTTATGGATCTAACTTCCAATACGTGGCGATGCTCCTGGCCGCGCTTACAGACGTGGTTACGCTGAACTTTTTCTTTGACACACTGCTTTTCTGCGGAACCATTCTGCTGTTGGCGAACGATTGATAAGGAAGCGGTTGCGCGGATTTAGTCCAGAAAGCATACTCTCCGCACTGTAGAGTCTGCGATCGCGTGAGTCCCGGTAATCCCAACAACCCGAACTCGTGCTAAGGCTCATGAGCCGACTGAAACTCACGGTTGACGGTGCCCTGTGGATCGGTCGAAGACGATCACCTACAAGCGAGATGTACAACGATACCCGAACCTTGTCTATGCCTTCGGCTAAACAAAAGTGCCATAAGTCGATAAGGCCGAAGGCGTAAGTAATAATTCAATTGTCCCTCGCTAAATATCTATGATAAGAAGCACCTGACTCTGAAGATTTATAAAGATTGAACCCTCGAACTCACATCCCGAAAGGACACCTTACGACGAAGTAAGCCTACCGATATGGCAACTATTCCCAAGCATCTTCCACTGCCCAACAAATACGCTCTAAATCGTGACTCAAGGCAGATAATATTAGATACAGGAGCAAATGAGTTGGTCTTTGCCGTTGTTGGCCACGCTGGTTCCGGAACGAGCGTGATAGCTCAACAACTAAAAGATGTTCTTATAACTGCAAAGGTCAGCAATCTGTCTTTTACTGCAGAGGTGTTGAAGGCTCGCGACGTAATCGTCGAGTGGGCGACATCCCGATCTAAACCAATCCCAAGCTTCTCAACTCCACCTTTACTATCTCAAGTTAGGATTCTTCAGGATTATGGCGATGAGAGTAGAAAGGAATTAACGAGTGAAGGGACTGAGGATTATGCGGCCATCGCAAGAGGACTAGTACGGAAGATCCGAAGCATCAGGGAATCTAAAAATACCGCGCGAAGTAAACCGGATGAAACTCAAGCTCAAGCAGTTCCCACTGCTTATATTCTTGATTCAATCAGACACCCAGCCGAAGTGCGCCTACTACGTCACATTTACGGTGATGCATTCGTTTTAATTGGAGTTGTCTGCGAGGAAGAAAAGCGAATTATTCGTTTGGGCAGCAAATATGGCGATGCGGGTCGTAGTGCCGCGCTTGATTTTATGAAACGAGATGCAGATGCATCAGAGAAACATGGTCAGCATGTGGGAGACGCTTTTCATTTGTCTGATTACTTCATCGACAATACCGTTGACAGATTGAACAAAGATGGTTCAGCGAATCTTGAATGGGATGTCTCAGAAAAGCTTTCAAGATTGGTCAAGATAGTTACGCATTCGGACCTTGTCAGACCGTTTATTGCAGAAACAGCGATGTATCACGCGGTGGGAACACAAATGCAAAGTGCTTGTCTGTCTCGGCAAGTGGGCGCCGCAGTCGTAGATATCAATGGTAATCTGATCTCTACGGGCACAAATGAAGCACCCAAAGCTGGGGGCGGCGTGTACGGCGAGTCGTTCAAAGAAGGTGATAGCGATTTTCGATGTGCTATGTTTAGCGAAGAGGCTGAACGATTCTGTCGAAACACAGTTCAACAAAACCTCATCATCAATGAGTTAATTGAACAGGTCCCAGAGTTGAAACTCTTAACGCCTGAACGAAAGTCCCAACTTTCTAAGGATCTCCGAAAAACTCGGATTGGTAGTTTAATCGAGTTCAGCCGTGCGGTACACGCAGAAATGGACGCTCTTCTGTCAGCAGCACGAGAAGCAGTAAGCCTCGTTGGTACTCGGATATTTGTAACGACGTTTCCCTGTCACTACTGTGCTAGGCATATAGTCTCTGCCGGCGTTGATGAAGTTCAATACATAGAGCCGTACCCGAAAAGTCAGGCTCTAAACTTGCACAAGGATGCGATTGTTGTAGAACATTCAGGGTGGATTCCCCCAAGCCAAGGAGGAACGCACGTGCTCTTTAGACCGTTTTCGGGGGTCGCGCCAATTCTATATAAGCGAGCCTTTCTCAAGGATCGAGATCTCAAGGACAACAGCACCGGTAAAATGACCATTAAAGCACCGGAATGGGGCTCACCTTGGCATTTATCGAAGATTAGCTATTTGGACGTAGAAGCCGAATTGTGTGAGGAGTTGTCTTCTAATGAATAAAGCAGAACGACATAGTCGTTTCCGATTAATTCGTTCTAATGAACGAGCCGCTATCGATGCCAACGACTTCTACCAGATCGGGCCTCAGAACAACTTGTTTCCACAAATGAAAGAAGGACTATTCATCTTTGTTTATTTCCCTGAAGTTACAGAACGCGAGTTTCTAGACACTTTGAAATATGCTCAACCATCTCTTGTTCTTGAGCTTCGGAGGACACCTAGGTTTGATATTGGAAGACTCAATCGGCAGCAAGCCTTCAAACAATTCGAACATCAAAAATGCTCCTATATTGATTTGACCTCAACTCTCACGGGCCAAAACGATCCAAATAAGATCCTATCCGAGGTGAGTAGCTTTCTTCAGAGAGCCAAACCCTCGGTAATGCGTCCTATTATGTTCTTACTTAATCGCGGAGAGGGTGACGAAGTCATCGCGGAGCGTATCCTTCAAGATATTGGAAAGTACTATTCTGGAAAGCCAGAGGTATACGAAATTCCACACAAACAGATCCGGACGAATGAGGATGGCTCTTACTCCTAGCGGCCCAAGTCCTATATACATTAACTGCGACTGAGAAGTATGCCTTTGCTAGACCAGTGGGCTGGTTTTGCAACATTTCCATAAGGTTTCGCGAGATCTGCCCACCCCAGGTGTTGGGTGCAATTGCAGTTGACGTCACGAACCCTTGGCGGCGGTACGACCCCTAAACGTTCACGACCAATATCGAATTGAAACCAAGAATGAGGTGGACCAAACGTTCCGGTGAGCAGGCCTTCTGCATAACCTGCGCCAAGCGCTCCGAGCATCGTCGTTAGATATCCTACCGTGTGCAGTTGCCTAGGACGTTGATTGTAATACTGATCTGGATTGTCTCCTCGCTCAGCGGCTTCCTTTGCTTCGATTAACCTTTTGCGGCGTTCCTCTTCTGACATTAATTCATTACTGAGTTCTATCCCATCAATGCGTCCGCAGCAGAACGCGCAAGGATAATCCGGCGAGTAAATGATGATGTCGGCGACCTGTGAAGTGAGCCGACCGTTTTCGCCCTGCATCAGCACGCCCAAATCCAGCGACGGCAGAAGATAGTGCTGAGCCAGATCGCTAAGCTTCGCACGCCCGTGTTGAGTGTCAGTACAGCCGAGCAACAGATCGCAGCAAAGCAGTTCATCAATAACGTTGTCGTGCAAAATGTCTCCCGCGAGAGTTGTAATACTAGCGTTGGGGTTTATCGACTTGATCAGATCAGCAACTAACTCAACTTTGTAAGGTGAAGGTTCATGGTCAATGTGAGCGAATCTCGATCCGTGCAGTCGCTCAAGATTGGAGTCCGCAAAACGCTTCGGATCCACGAGCACGAAATTGCCAACGCCTGCCCGGGCAAGAACATGCGCCGCAGGCGACCCGGTGCCGCTATTTCCAATAATTCCTGCGGTCGAGCGATCCAGACGCGTTGCTGACGGTTGGCCAAGAACCGAAACCAGACGGGCCCGAGGTCCTTCCAGAGCGCTGCTTCTCATCGAGGCTGGCTCATCTGCCTCGGAGGTGAACAAATCAACTTGCTCGCCGACGGTCAACAGCTTTTCAATCGGAAACCATTCGCCGCGATCGTAGACCCTTCCTGTGAAGCTAAACCCCGTTTCGGGGTTGCGTTGGAGAATTAGGCTGCAATACGGCTTCCCATTCCCATACGCCCCAAACTCGCGAGCGAAGTAGCTGTCCATGTCATCGTCAACCGAACTGGGATAAGTGCGAGACCTTTGTGGATGAGAATGGACCACGCCGATTGCCAACGGAATAGCTGCCGTGTGATGGAATGCACGTCGAGAATACCGATCCAGGAATCGCGTGAGTCCCACTTGACGATCCATATCACCAAGCTCGGGCCAGAATCCATCGACATAACTGAGGGCCAGACCCCATGGTGTGCGGCGATAACCGAACTCAAAGAACGTTCCCCATTCGCGCTGCGGATAACGCTGGTAAACGTGCTTTTCCAGCGCAGCGAGGCCGCCGGAACGAACTCGCAAGATCGAATGGCGTGAGTCTTCGACCAAGAGCAGACCACTTAATTCGCGTCGTACAGCCATGACAAAAGTTCTCCAACATAGGTGTGAAAGCCGTGGGTTGTGGGATTCCAGACAGGCCCCCCGCCGCCATTGTGCGGGTGGTAACTTATTAGACGCCACGGCCTCCCAAGCGCGATGATTTGTGCTTGAGGTGAACCCTTAACTCTGCCGATGAGTGGAGAGCCCGCCGGCAAACAAGCACCATCAAGCATTTGCCCTGGATACCCGCCGGGAATCAATACCATCACATCCGTCTCAGTCAAGGCATAGCCCGGGCGCGTTCGCAGGCCCTGGTACATTACGGCGGCGGGATTTTCAGACTTCGTGACGACTTGGCCACCATCGCGAAGCTTTGCTAACTCAAGATCCACACGAGCCGCTCCATAGCCACCGTCAACCTTCTTGCGAACAACATCAAAGACTTCGCATCCAGTAATTTTGATTTTCTTGTCTAGTTCAATCTCTCGCTTTTCGGGTGACACTTCCCAAACTCGTGTCTCGCGTGGATTCTGCGGATAGACCAACGCGGCGATCTGCTCGCCCGTCATGATGGGTTTCACACCGTCATACTCCGTAAACTTTCTTGCATTGACCGTGATGGAGAGGTCGGCAACGATGGCGCGGGAATAGAAAACCGGCCCATCCTTGAATTCGACGACGTCCTTTACTGAAATCGGCTGATCACTTCCCGCCTCACCGTCGCGGACTACGGATGCGTGAAGCGGAAGGCCGAAGAGCTCGCGCAACGTTTGTCCTGTTTGGGAACTTCGAACTGTCACTTCCGCAACATCATTCACGAAGAAGGCCAGTTTGGGCAGCTCTACGCAAGCTGGTCGTGGCTGTGCATCACATGCAGCCAGAATGTAAAAGACGTTACCGTTGGCAAGGTCCATGACTGCGTTGTCCCCAACGATCACATCATGCGGAGAGTTGTGGTCGCGAACCAACGCTTTATCATCCCCAATCCCCGCTTGAGCTTTAATTACGCTCGCCTTCACTTTCCGTTCTGGCATTGGAATCAGCTTGTCGTCGACGAGCGCCGCCCATTTAGCCGGGCGCTCGCAAAGGTGATGGGGAATCGCTTGATGTGCTGGTTTCTTGGTGTCTTCAATATTTGTGGCCATGTGAACTCCTTATTTGAACCTTGACGTAAATCACCGCCGTCTATCAACGGTGTTCGTAGGCAAACTCGCCCACACCATCGAATACGCAAGGATCTTGGAAACCGTGACAACGGAACCGTCGCTAATTCAATTGTCACGGTTCCGCGTATACTTAGGTGAAAGTGAAACTTCTTTTTATGGAATAGTGGTCGCGACCATGGAAACAATGCGACGCGCTCCGCAGCTCGATCTCAGTGATCAATCAGATGAGGATCTGCTGGCCTACATGGCCATGCGGGATGATGATCCATGTGGTGCGAACTCGGCGTTCAAATATTTCCATGAGCGACACGTGAGGTATGTTTTTGGGGTCTGTCGCCGTGCGCCAAAAACAGTGCTCTACGGCGCCGGAGTCGAGGATCTCGTTCAACAAGTCTTTCTACAAGCATATCGGGCTGCCGGAACTTACAGGGGGAGCGATTCTGCTGACCCGGATGAGCAACGAGCTAGGACTAGAGCGTGGTTAGGCCGCATCGGGACTAATCTGATCAGATCCGCACTACGAAATCAGCGCGGAATGGAACTAGTTCAATACGATGATAGCGAAGGTGCAGTGGAAGAAACAGTGACTTTTTGCTCCACTGATGAGAATAAACCCCGAAAGCTGCAGCTAATTAAAGACGCAGTTGACACACTCAACGACAAAGAAAGGCAAGTTTGCCAAATTAAATGTCAATGGTTTCGAGGAGATCGCGATAACCAGCGCCTCCCGAATGACGTGGCATTGAAATTAGGCATGACTTCAGAAAGCCTACGACAGACATGGCTGCGCGCGAGGCGGAAGATTAAGGAATACGTTGAGGCGCGGCTTTAACTCGCTGAGGAAACTATGGGTAAATCGAAGAAAGATGATGCTTCGGGAGACATTGAAGATCTTGATCAGGAGATTTGCGAAGCCCTTCTCCTTAAGGGTTGGATAATTCCACAAACTGTTGACGAGGTATTGCTGGTTCAAGAAGAGTTTCCGGATGATTTGGAAGTGCTGCCCGAATCACTTCGGATTTCATATGTAGACTTGAATCGAGAAATTCCAAATCCAAGAATCATCTCTCCGCCTGCAGTAGAGGACGAGTCGATTGAGACAATGGCGCGAGCGGCTCGTCTAGGTAAGAGGATTTCGCCTGAGATAGAGGCGCTTATGAGACGCGATCGAGACAGTGCCGAAAAGGATGCTGATGACTCTTAAGGTTCGTAGCGTTCTCTCGAACGACCGAAAAGAAGAGATTGCAGATCTTGCGGAGGCCGTGGCTGAAGCATTTTTTCCCAGGCACAAGGTAGATCCGTCAGTAATTGCGCGGGCGAAGAAGATTACCTTGAGTTTTGGAAACTATAAAGATGCCTTCGATGGGTTGCTTGAGCATCGCAAAGGGCGCTTTCACATCTATGCCAACCTCGACCGGATCGAGAGTCCTGATTCGTCCAGAGCAAGATTTACCTTGGGCCATGAACTTGGTCACTACTTCGTTGACGAGCATCGAAATGCGTTGACTACTGGTCGCGCTCTCTCGCACCCTTCTTTTGCAGAGTATGAATCTGATTTACTCGTGGAGCGAGAAGCTGACTTGTTTGCGGCAAACCTTCTGATGCCATCGGGGCGCTTTAATCAGATGGCTAAGCGAGAGAAAGTCGGACTGGAAGGCATTCTTAAGATTAGTGAACACTTTGGAACGTCTGTCACAAGCACCGCAATTCGGTACGCAACTTCCGACTTTGTTCCGTGCGCGGTGATCAAGTGGACCAACGAGGATTTTGGATGGAAGTGGCTGTCAACAGGTACCTTCGCGGCCCGATTTCGCAAAACAGTCGAGTCAGCAAACGAGCTTCCTGAGGGGTCACCCACAGCAAGGGCTCTCCTCGGCGAAGAGACGCCCTCGCAAGGATTCTTCGAAGCTGGAACAACAGCGGCAGCTTGGTTTCGATATGTACGAGAATATGACGCGAGGAATGTTATTTTTATTGAACAGGCAGTCCCATTGGGAAGGTTTGGCGTACTCACGTTTCTCTATCCTGACGCCATGACATACCTAGCAGCCGGCGTCGGATGGAAATAGCTACTCACGCGTTCTTTGGCTGCCACGTCGCTGCTGCTCCCGGTTCTGTCATGTGTCAACGCCGTTTGCCGCTACTGGTGCGCCAATCTGAAGTGATCAAGCCGATCTTTTGGATTGCCGCGATGACTTCGTCCGTGTGGCCGGTGTGATCTGCTTCGGTGTGCGATCCGATCGATAGGGCCGACAGGCCCTCCCTTATTGTGGGGCGTTGTTCTGCCCATGCAACAGACGGTCGTGGGCGCTTTTAGTTGCTGTCGTTTCCGACCTGTTCACGCCCTTGCGAGTTAAGCTCCCACCATGTAAGGAAGGATCCTGCGGTGGTGCTCACTTCAAACTGCGAGATTCGGGCCGGGAAGCTAACACGGTGCGAGTTTAACTTCCGTTCCCAGCACTCCCACCAATTCTCGGAGGACAGAACAAATGCCGACTCATGATTACCCGTACAAGAATCTCGTCTTTGAAGGTGGCGGAGTTAAGGGCGTCGCATACTGGGGCGTGTTTGAGGTGCTGGAACAAAGGCACAAATCACACCGCAGATTGAACCAACGTTAACTAGCGGCGGGAACTTCCGCCAGCGCAATTATTGGTAAATGGTAAATAGTGAATGGTAAATGGTCGAGCGAAGACAAGGGATGGTCAGAAGCCAGGGGATGCGTGCGCGACGTTCCGGGATTTGGTGGAGAGGTTGCGCAGTAACTAGAGACCGAGCACGTCCAACAACGCGGAGGCCACCTCTTTCCAGCGCGCCTCGGGGAATGTCGCGATCCACGGGCCGAGCGAAGCTCGTTCCACTGTCTTGATCCATTCGGGCTTCAACACGCAATCGCCGGGAAGTCCATCGGTAGTTGACAGCCGAACCTCCCAATCCAAGTCTCTGATCTGTGAGGATAATGGTATTACTGGAATCTGCGTCAAAGAAGGAAGGACATCTTCGCGCCCGAGGACAAGCACTGGCCGCCGTTTGTCGGGAGCTTCAAAGCGAAACCTGCCGGTGTCGCCGCGTGAGATCACGGAGTGTCGGTATCAATCCCGTCTTCAATCGGACCTTCTGGCCCCTGCTCGACCCATGCCCGCCAAAACTCGCGCCGTTGCTGAGCTGAGAGTCGCTCTTCCTCGACGGGTTCTAGCATGACACGAACGCGATGGCCATCCATTTCCGGGACCGCACTTTCCAGCTCGATCGTCGCGCCTCGCAGAAGTCCGGTCGTGGTTGTCGTCATCGCCAAGTAGCTTACCACAGCGCTGCAGATGGCAAAACGTATCACTCAGATTACCGGGTGAGACGATGACCTCGAACGATGAGGGTTCCGGCGGAGTCGCAGAACGCGCGAAGCGGGTGTCAGCATCGGGTGACTGGGTTTTCCGCTGTGCTCCGCCCCAGGGGGGGGCCCCAGCCGAGCATCTCGTCTGAGGGGCGGGACTCTCGTCATTGAAAAATAAAAGAGCCCGCCGAACGGCCGAACAGCGGAATCATTGAGATTCATGTTTTGCATCCGCAACTTCTATCGCCCGCTCCGCGGGCTCGATCGTTGTTGGTCGTTCGGTTCTGGGGCTCACGCCCCAGGCCGGGGTCCCCGGCCGAGCATCTCGGCTGGGGTGGAAGACTTTATGCCGATGTCCGCTCCTCGGACTGAGACCTCAGGAAAGTTTTCGTCGCGTAGCGGCGGCATGAGTTTAGCCCGGCCTTTGAAGGCCGGGTAACAATCGGCCAGGTGTATTCCGTCGCTTCACCGACTATTGAATCTACAACCGTCGCTGACGCGACGAAGAGATTGAGCGGTGACACTGAGCCCAGCCTTAAAAGACTGGGCTAAGCTCAGCCGTCGCTCTGCGACGAAGAATGTGCGGACTAAGACCTGCACGAATGTTTTCGTCGCGTAGCGGCGGCATGAGTTTAGCCCGGCCTTTGAAGGCCCGGGGAACAATGGGCTTAAGTTATTCCGTCGCGTCAGCGACGATTGAATCTTCAACCGTCGCTGACGCGACGAAGAGAGTGAGCGGTGACGCTGAGCCCAGCCTTAAAAGACTGGGCTAAGCTCAGTCGTCGCTCGGCGACGAAAAATGTGCGTACTAAGACCTGCACGAATGTTTTCGTCGCGTGGCGACGGCATGAGCTTAGCCCGGCCTTTGAAGGCCGGGAAAAAATGGGCTTAAGTTATTCCGTCGCGTCAGCGACGATTGAATCTTCAACCGTCGCTGACGCGACGAAGAGATTGAGCGGTGACACTGAGCCCAGCCTTAAAAGACTGGGCTAAGCTCAGCCGTCGCTCTGCGACGAAGAATGTGCGGACTAAGGACCTGCACGAATGTTTTCGTCGCGTAGCGACGGCATGAGTTTAGCCCGGCCTTTGAAGGCCCGGGGAACAATGGGCTTAATTTATTCCGTCGCGTCAGCGACGATTGAATCTTCAACCGTCGCTGACGCGACGAAGAGATTGAGCTGTGACACTGAGCCCAGCCTTAAAAGACTGGGCTAAGTTCAGCCGTCGCTCTGCGACGAAGAATGGCGGACTCAAACCTTCAGGAACGTGTTCGTCGCGTAGCGGCGGCATGAGTTTAGCCCGGCCTTTCAAGGCCCGGGGAACAATAGGCCAGGTTGCAGCCCGCGAAGTGGGCGACAGCCTGTTCATCATCAGTGACTTTCGGCGTTTGCGCTGTCGCACGCTTCGCGCGCTTGAATTTCATAATCGTCGCCAGCCTGGGGTTCCGCTCGCAAAGCCTCGCTACACCCCAGGGCGGGGTCCCCGGCCGAGCATCTCGGCTGGGGTGCGACTCATGCAACACTCCTCGGTAAAAACGCTTCATCAACTCGGCGGTCGCCGCATCATCAACCTGCCACAGGCTTGCCATCACCCGCGGCGCTCCTGCGTACATGAAGCCGCGCGTCAGCCCGATCAACCCTTCGCCTTTGACGTCTCTTCCGAGTCCGGTTTGACAGGCGCTCAGGACTACCAGATCAGCATTGAGCCGCAGGTCATAAATCTCATGCAGCCGCAGGAATCCTTCTTGCGGCTGTCCCGCTTCATCAACCAGCGAGAGCACCAACCCCGACAATTCGGGGTGGCGGCTATCGAGCAGACCATGGGTGCTGCAATGAATGATGCGATATTGGCTCAGCTCACCACTCATCGCCATTTTGCGACTGGCACGGAAATCCAGCGCCTCTAAACCTGATTGCCGGGGCCTCACCGCAGAGAGGATCGCTTCCGCTTCGTCGCGGCTGAAGAGTAAACGTCGCAGGCCGGCGCGTTCAGCCTCGCCTCTCACGCTCCTGGAATACACGAGACCCTCGTATCAGTCTCGAGCTGATTTTTGATTAAAAGCGGGGCAGCCATGTTGGTGAAGGAGGACATCCACGTTATTTGACACCCATGGCCAGCATCCCTATATTACGGTGTACACACCAAGGTAAAAGCAAAGACATGGCCAGACGACCACACACACAATTAGTTAGCTCGCACGCCGCGCTGGCTCGTGTGCTGTCGTTCCTGCTGCTTGGTTTTATCTTCTACGGAACAACTGTTGAAGCCGTACACAAGCATGGCAACATCGTAGAGACAAGTGCCTCGGGCCATAGCTCTTCAGTTTCGAATCCTGAGAACCGACAAACCCTTACTACCAATCTCTCAGGCTGCGGTGACTGTCTAATTTGCCAGTTACACCAGCATTCCTCCACTGCCCTCATAACCGTTCGACAGGGAAATGCCCCCGCGCGAACGCGTTTAGAAATTTCGCAGGCGACATCCAGCTTAGTACGCACCAGATCGAACGCGCCTCGAACCGGTCGAGCCCCTCCTCTTACCTCCTAGTTTAAGTTCAATGCTGCTTGCCGCATGGCCTGGTTCTCGAAGCCAGACCATCTGCAGTTTGCCCGCTATGGCTTTCATTTGGGCAAAGCAGTTCGGATTAAATTCCTACTAAACTTAGAGGTACTTATCATGGTTCATACGTTCGCCAGAACCGCTTACACCGCGGTTTTTCGTTCCGCCGTAACCCTTACGTTCGCCTTAATATTCAGCTCAGCAGCCTTAGGTCAATCCAACTCCACACTAAAAGGGACTGTAACTCTCGGTGAGAGCGGCAAGCCGATTCACAATGTACTCGTCACGATTCTACAGTTGAAAAGAACAGTTGGTACCGATGACCTGGGAAACTACGAATTCCAAAACTTGCCGCCTGGCAAATACGATGTCATTGCCCACCTCGACCGAGTTCCCGATATCATTCGCAGCGTTGAGGTCGCCTCCGGGGTCAGCACGACTCTTGATTTCCGCGTCGAGCTCGGCGGCTTACAAGAAGAGGTTACTGTGACCGCAACCGGCACCGAGCAACCTGTTTCCAGCTCAATCCAGTCAGTCGAGGTAATTGGCTCAATTGACCTGGCCAAAAAGAGTACTGTTTCTCTGGGAGAATCACTGGACGGTGAGTTGGGAATTTCCAAGCGCAGTTTCGGGCCTGGAACTGCGCGCCCCGTCATTCGAGGGTTTGATGGCGACCGCGTTCTCGTTTTGCAGGATGGCAACAGGGTCGGAGGACTCGGCTTTGAATCAGGCGATCATGCGGAGCCCATAAATGTATTGACGGTAGAACGAATTGAAGTTGTCAAAGGCCCAGCAACTTTACTCTATGGCAGCAACGCGATTGGCGGAGTAGTTAATGCCGTCACCGGCCATGATACTGCCCATAAGGGAATCAACGGCTACTTCACCGGAATTGGCAGCACAAACGGCCCGCAGGGAGCAGGCAGTGGCGGCATCGAGTACGGTACAGACAGGTGGTTGCTTTGGGGAAACGGAGGCGCTCAAGGGTCTGGGGACTATGACACCCCGATTGGTCACGTAAGAAACTCGTTTTCTCGCGAACAAAACGTCTCCGCCGGAGTTGGATATTATCCAACCAAGGGGTTTCTTAGCTTCAATTACAATTTCGACAAGCGGCGGTATGGAATTCCCTACGATCCAGCTGAGGCAAATCCCGAAGTCGTTTTTCTGAATCCACGGCGGAACAGCTTTGAGTTCAAAGGCGGTTTCAGAGAAAGGCAGTCGTTCGTCGAGGGTGGAACATTTTCTGTGCAATACAATGATTACACTCACGGTGAAATTAACTCATTCACCAATGAGGTAAACACAGCCTTCAAGAACAAGACTTCTACCTTCCAGGGAGTTTTCGATCAAAAGAAGAACGGCAAGCTGTCCGGAAGATTTGGCGTGTTTGGCTCTCATCGAGATTTCTCGGCCTCTGGCGAAGAGGCCCTTGCTCCGCCAACCATACAGAATGCATTCGCCGTTTTTGCCGTGGAGACTTTGGATTTTGAGAAGGCCTCGCTGCAGTTCGGAGGGCGGTTAGAAAATAATCGCTACGATCCTACTGAAACTGCCCAACGGGGCGTGCTCCCCGGCAGGTCTTTCACCGGATTCTCCGCTGCGCTCGGCATTCGCGTGCCAACCTGGACTGGTGGCGCCTTCGTCGCCAATTATTCGCATTCTTACCGAGCTCCATCCCTGGAAGAGCTCTATAATAACGGTCCCCATCCAGGTAATCTGGCATTCGAGATAGGTGATCCGAACCTTAAACGTGAACTCGGGAATGGCCTGGATTTTGGTCTGCGACACTCGTCGAAGCGACTCCGTCTTGAAGCCAACGGCTTCTACTACCACATTCAGGACTTCGTTTATCTCGCTCCGACAGGCGACATTGAGGAGGACCTAATTGTTGCTGAGTATCGCCAGGGAACGACGCGTTATGCCGGCACGGAAGCACGTTTGGACGCTCAACTGCATCCAGCCGTTTGGCTCAGCGTTGGCGCGGATTACGTCAACGCCGAACTTACATCGAGTAGTACGCCGCTTCCCCGTATTCCGCCTCTGCGAGTGAGAACAGGTCTGGAGATTAGATACAAGGGTTTGCTTCTGAATCCGGAAGTGGTGATGGCCAATCATCAGGACCGCATATTTCCAACCGAAACCAGAACCGCGGGCTATACAGTTTTTGGTCTCTCCGGTTCTTATTTGATCGCACAACAGCACGCGGCGCATATCATCTCGTTCAATGCCTTCAACCTGGGTGATCGCCTTTACCGTAACCATCTTTCATTTATCAAAGAGTTTGCGCCAGAGATGGGAAGAGGCTTCCGCCTTACTTATACATTTAGGTTCTTCTAAGAATTGGGTCAGAGCAAGAGGTGTCGAAGTGCCTAAAAACGTAGGAAGCAACGCACATATTTGTGAGGCGCAGGCAGCCGGGATCGCCCTGGCAAAGAAGAATCCATTAGCCGGTCCGAGCATATCCTGTAAGGAAATTTGCCGGACCTTTGGCGGTAAGCGCCGGGTCGTCGTATCTCGCTCGGTTGACACCTTTGCAGAGCAATCCTAGAATACAGCCTCTTTCTTAAGTATTTTACGAGCTTGATCGTAACCTGAGGAATTTGTTGTGAGCTTGGTCAAGATCATCGTAATCACAATCATTGTGATTCTGAGCATTCTGCTATTCGGTCGCTTTTTCTCCTAGCCTGGCTGCATGCTAGTGTCAGAGGAAACGCGCAGCAGTATCCTGCCATCTTCAAGAGCAGTTTGGTTCCTTCCGCGCCTGCCGGCTTTCCTGTTCTTCATCTGTTCGTTCCTATCGCCTGCTTTCCTGCCCGCGGTCAAATCATTGGCTCAGGAGCCTGCAACGGAAGATGAAGTTGTGCGGGTGAGCACAGACTTGCTGCTCTTCCCTATCCGGATAAAAGATAAAAACGCCCGGGCCGTGCAGGGACTGACCGAAACCGAACTGTCGCTGGAGGATAAGGATCGGGTAACTACCGGACTGTATTTCACTCCTGGCGCCGACCGGGTCGCACTTGTTTTTGCGCTCGATCAGTCTGGGAGTTTGCGGCAGATTATTTCGCAACAGCGTGAAGCGGCGCTGGGTTTGTATCGCCGATTTAGCGATAGGTCGAGTGTTGCCGTCCTAAGGTTCGCGGAAACACCTACGATTGTCACACAATTCGAGCGCGATCCAACCAAAGCAAGTTCGGCATTCAACCCTTCTGCGGGAAGTAATCGACATACTGCGATATTCGATGCCGCCGCGAAGTCGGTCAATATGTTTGAAGGTCTTCCACGCGTCCGGGCTGAGCGTCGCATCGTGATTCTGATTAGTGATGGCTTGGACAATGCGAGTAGAACGAAGCCGGGCGCAGTGATTGATGCTGCCCTTAACAATCGTGTTTCCTTCTACGTGATCCACCTGCCGTTATTTGAGCCGCGCGACGGTCGCCTGGCAGTGCGAGCGCCGGTAAGTGGGTTTCGAGACCTGGCGGAAAAAACGGGCGGGAAATACTTCCTTGGCGGTGATGTGAAGGCAGCACTATCGCCGGTGAAGGACATCGACCTAACCGCGATCTTTCAAGCCATTGAAGACGACCTGAAGAGCCAGTATCTACTCGGCTTTTATCTTGGCGAAGTGGCCAATGATGGACAAAAGCACCGATTCTCGCTCAGCCTGCCACCGGGCCTTGAGTATCAGTTTGGGCGACTGGGATACTCACGCAGACACGAGTTCTTCGTTCACCGCCCGCGAGAAGCATTGAAGGCTCGTGACTGAACTTGCCTCGCGCTAACTGTGGGTTTCAAAAACCACAGTTCACCAAGAGTGTAGTCCGGCGGGGCGTGCTAATATCCCACCGAATCCGAACCAGCTTGTGTAGTCAAATAAATGACGGAAAATAACGAACCAGGTCTGCGAAAAATAGCGCGTGCGCTCATCAGCGTTTCGGACAAAACCGGAATCGTTGACTTCGCGCGCCAACTCAAGACGTTTGACGTAGAAATCATCAGCACTGGGGGCACCGCAACAGTGCTGCGCGAGGCCGGTATCGAGGTGCGCGACGTTTCCGACGTGACAGGTTTTCCCGAGATGATGGACGGTCGCGTGAAAACCCTTCATCCAAAAATCCATGGTGGCTTGCTTGGCGTTCGCGATAATTCTGATCATCAATCCGCCATGACGGCCCATGCCATCGAGCCGATCGACATGGTTGTTGTCAACCTCTATCCCTTTGAGGAAGCGGTCTCGCGGGAGGGCGTCACCCTGGAAGAGGCCGTAGAACAGATAGACATCGGTGGTCCGGCAATGATTCGTTCTGCGGCGAAGAATTTCAAAGACGTTGCCGTCGTCGCCCTTCCCTACTTCTATGGAGAAGTCAGTGACGAACTGGCAGCCAATCAAGGTGCGTTGTCCCTCTCGACGCGCGCGCGCCTTTCTGCTCAGGCGTTTTTTCGGACAGCGGGTTATGACCGCCATATCGCCGCATATCTTGGGTCAATGATCCCGGGCTCAACAGAAGGCAGCGCCGCAACCGGAGCCGACAGCGAGCAGTCGATGAGTGACCACTTTACCATCCAGAGATTCGATAAGCTGCTCGGCGTAGAGTTGAAACTTCAGGCGGAAGGCTCATTTCCCAACAATATCAACCTGGTCTGCGAGAAAACAAATGACTTGCGATACGGCGAGAACCCGCACCAGCGTGCCGCCAGTTACAACACAGGCGAGGACGGAGGCGTAGCTAATGTCGAACAGCTCGGCGGGAAAGAGATGTCGTTCAACAACTACGTCGATGCTGACGCCGCGTGGCAACTCGTGTGTGATTTTGAAGAAGCGGCTTGCGCTATAATCAAACATACGAACCCCGCGGGCGTTGGATTGAGCGTCCATGCAGCAGAGGCCTATAGCAAAGCTCTCGCTACCGATCCGGTTTCTGCCTTTGGCGGGATAGTTGCCTTTAACCGCACAGTCGATGAAGCTGCTGCTCGTGCCATGACGCAAATATTCAGTGAAGTAGTCATCGCTCCAGATTACGAGCCTTCCGCTTTGGAGGTTCTTAAGTCGAAAAAGAATCTTCGCGTTTTGCGTGCGGAGGCACATGGGAGCCTGCCAGGGTTAGAGTACAAGCAGATAAGTGGCGGGATGCTCTTGCAGACGCGGGATGCTCACAAACTCAATCGAGTTGATTTGAAGACTGTTTCAAAACGCGAGCCGACCGAAGAGGAGATTCGTGCCTTACTTTTTGCCTGGACAGTCTGCAAACATACAAAATCAAATGCGATTGTCTACGCCCGTGAAGGGCAAACTGTGGGCGTCGGCACGGGCCAGATGTCGCGGGTTGACTCAGTAAAGATTGGCGCAATGCGCGCGCAATTACCGACGGCAGGCAGCGTGCTGGCCTCCGACGCTTTTTTCCCTTTTCGCGATGGTCTCGACGAGGCAGCCAAACATGGAATCACCGCAGTGATCCAACCCGGCGGCTCGATGCGGGATGCGGAAGTAATTGCGGCGGCCGATGAGCATGGACTGGCGATGCTGTTCACAGGTGTACGGCATTTCAAACACTAGAGCTGACAACCGCGGGTGCAAAACCCTCTTCTATTTGTCTGGATAATGTCAGCGACCAATTGAGGAGGCTTTGATCAAGTGTCTTCGACGCGTAGCCGTCGGTATGACTTCGGTATGACTTTAGCCCGGCATTTCAACCGGGGTTCCAGCGCGGGCAGCCCGCGTGGGGTGGCAGGGCAGACAAAATCAAACGAAGTATCCGCGTCGCGTAGCAACGCTGAACCTGATGCGAATTCAATCGTCGCTACGCGACGGAGGCGGGTAACCGTCCTGATCCCGGCGTTGAAACACCGGGCTAAAATCATACCGCCGCTACGCGTCGAAGACAGTTGATCAGAGCTTTCTGGAGTGTGTCGAACAGTCAACCGCCCCCTCTACGAGAGCTGATAAGAGAGCGCTGAAACTATCATGCAAGGTGATTCAATGATCAAACTACGAAACAAGCGATGGGCTGTGGTCCTGCTGACTCTCGCGCTTTTCATATCTGCGGTAGCCCAAACAGGTCGGACACAAAAGGTCCGTTTTGCGCGAGGGCGCACCACCGCGGTATTGAAGGGAGCAGTTGTCCGAGGTACCCAGGATCAATATATACTCGGCGCCAGACGCAGCCAGACAATGACAGTTCACATTACTTCGCTTGAGAAGAACGCCGTGTTCGCAATTCTTGGCCCCGACGCAACCGCACTAACGGGTGCCGAAGAAGGCGCAGATGCAACGGACTGGACTGGCGAGCTACCCTTGACGGGCGACTATTCGATCTGGGTTGGCCCCACGCGAGGAAACGCTACCTATACATTGGAAGTCACGGTTCGCTGACCGCAAGAGCGGAACAGTCCGCCGCACTGTGACTTCCGCTACCAGATAGATGCAAAGAGACTGTCCACAGATTACGCCGATTCAACCGATTCAAAAGGCAACGAGAGTAGCCGGGTGTCGCGGCTTTGGCGCCCACCATGCAAAAAGGCTCCGCCTTACCGGGAACAGGTGTTCAGAGTACAACCTTCAGGTTGCGGTTGCGCAGGAAGCAAGCTAAAGCTTGGACTCTATACGCCTCTATCCATTTCCAGCTTTCGAATACTCACCTAAGACTGCGTTTTAGATCTTTCGAAGTCCTACTAGATTTGTAGCGCTTTTCCGACCGCCGGATCGCGGCGAACCCGCCAGATCTTCGAGTCAAGGTAGAAGTGTATGAGGAGTGGGCCCAGCAGCATAGCGAGAAACATCTCGCGGAATGCGTGCCCCCCGACGGCCAGGAAACCTGAGTGCTTTCGAAGTAAATAGAGAGCAATCCCATATAGCACGCCGAATACGACGTAGTGCAGCAGGCGTCGGTTGATAAACTCGGCCACTCCATATCGCTCCTTACAATCCTCGCCGCGGGAATACTTCCGATCGTAGAACCACATCAGCCGATGATATTGAAGGGTATGAAGCGGGGCCAGGATGGACACTGCCACGAACCAGTTTTTCGTGCTCGCATTTAATAAGACGACCCAATGTAGCGGAATCGTCGCTGCGAGCAGGGCGTATTTCGGTAGGTTAAGCGGCTTGCCTGTCAGGCTGCGCTGCACTTGCCTCGACAACCACATTGCTCCCGCCATAACCGTGCCAGCCAGGAGTACCACCGGCAGATATTGGATTAGATCAGGCAACGGGTTGGGCAGTCTTTGCCAGAACTGCATGGTGTTCAAGGTGAACACTGCGGCTGGGTAAAGGAAAGCCATGAACAGGAACACATTGTCGAGCTTGTTGTCCAGATCCTCTATATCGTCATTCTTCTTCTTGTAGAGAACGGTGAATCCATAGTGTTGCTTCACCTGATGGAAGTGGGACCAAAGAATCGCCATCACGAAGAAGTACTTGCTGGCACCCAACAAAACAGCCACCGGCCCCACTAAAAACAAGACCAGTGAGCCCAGCAGGAGACCCCGCCGTTGTCGCCGCTCTTCTCTATCAAAATAAGTTCGGGTGAACGTGCTGAAGACGTGAGGCGAGTCTACGAGATAGGTCCAGAGGGCGATGATGAGAACCAGCCAGCCGAATCCCGCGATCTGGATCGTAAGCATCAAGTAGCAGAGCAGAGCTGGCCCCACAAACCACAACAAATCGTCCCGGGCACTGATTATCCAGCGCGATGACATCGCGAGGTGACCTACTCGGTCCGGTAATGTGTATGCAGTCGCCGACATATCGCTCAGATGAAGAGATGCCCCAGGAGTCGACCATTTCAACAGCCGATCATGATAGGCGACTGTTCGCAGATTTCGCAAGAATGACGACATATGAGCCGTGTTCCTGATAGAAAACCGGCGGACTCGCTTCAATAGTCCTTTCTCTGACAGAAGTTATTGCGGCGGCCGACGAGCATGGTCTGGCAATGGTCTTTACGGGCATCCGGCATTTCAAACACTGATGGCTGACAAAAGCGCGTGGTTATGCTTCACTAACCATTGAGATGTCTACCAAACACAAAACATTAATACCGCCACAAGAATACCTGGCCCTGGAACGCAAAGCAGAGACAAAGAGCGAGTATTATGCTGGTGAAGTCTTCGCCCTCGCTGGCGCCAGCCCGCGACATAATCTGATAGCGGGCAATGTGCTGGCTGCACTTCATATCCAACTCAAGAACCGCGACTGTAAAGTCTACCCGGGCGACTTGCGGGTGAAGGTTCCAGCCATCCCCTACTACACCTATCCTGATGTAACGGTAGTTTGCGGCGAACTGAAGGTTGAAGATGAATATCAGGACAACGTGCTCAATCCGGTTGCGATTTTTGAGGTATTGTCATCCTCCACAGAACGACATGACCGCGGGTCAAAGTTTGAGAGTTACCGCAGAATCGAGTCGCTCCGAGAATACATTCTGATCGCGCAAGACAGCCACAGGGTTGAGCAATACAGCAAGCAACCTGACGAAACCTGGGTTTTCTCGGAAACCACCGACGCCGATGATACTCTGAAACTCGCCTGCATCGGCTGCGAACTAAGCCTGAGCGATATCTACTCCCGGGTTGATTTCTGAGCTGATTCTGACCGCTATCTAACTTGGACGAATTTGACGAAGAGAAGTTTGAAAATGTCACCTGATTTTCTTCAATGCGAGGTTTGCGCTACATCGCTCGTGGGCAATGGATCTCCGGCTCGAAGAACGATTTTCTTTAAATGGTAACCTCGCCGAGTGCTTAGAAACTATGCTGCAAAACAAATTCGGAATCATCTTCGGTGTTGCTAACAAAAGATCAATCGCCTGGGCAACTGCGCAAGCACTGCACGAAGCGGGCGCGCGGCTCGCATTCACCTATCAAGGCGACCGCCTCAAGGAAAACGTAGAGGGGCTCACCGCCGAAGCCATGCCGGGATCTTTGTTGCTGCCTTGTGATGTCACCAAACAGGAAGAGGTTGATGAGACTTTCAAACAAGTGGGAAAGGAGTTTGGTCGTCTCGACTTTCTGATCCACAGCATCGCCTATGCACCGAAGGAAGCCCTCGGCGGAGAGTATCTCGACACCAGCCGCGAAGCCTTTCTGACTGCGCTGGAGATCAGCGCCTACTCGCTACCCCAGTTGGCGCGCGCCGCAACGCCGCTGATGACTGAAGGCGGCAGCATTGTTTGCATGAGTTATTACGGAGCTGAGAAGGTCGTGGCCGGCTACAACGTGATGGGTGTAGCGAAAGCTGCGCTGGAAGCCAGCACCCGCTACCTCGCTAACGATCTCGGCCCCCGTAACATCCGGGTCAATGCCATCAGCGCCGGGCCAATTCAAACACTTTCCGCTCGGGGTGTTTCAGATTTCTCATCGATGCTGAAGCACGCGGCGGAAAAGGCTCCAATGCGCCGCAACGTCGAAGCGCGAGAAGTCGGTAATACCGCAGTCTTTCTTTGCAGTCCGATGTCCTCAGCGATAACCGGCGAAGTGATCTACGTTGATTGCGGCTACCACATCATGGGGATGTGAGCCCACACAGATAATTAGCCGCGGATGAAGCTGATTCTCGCGGATAGTTAGGACCGAAAATATTAGGGCGAAAGTTTTCGTCTGAATATTAACTCTATTCTTTCCTGATCCGCGTGAACCTGCGTTAATCCGCGCCAAAATGAACGGCAAAGAGGATTGGTCGAGGAGTAAAGATGGACGATACAAACGAGCCTGAGCAGCATCCACCCGGCGCTACGCAGGACGAGCAACTGCTCGAGAGTCCGGGTCCTGATGAGTTTACCCATACCGATACCTGGCGGGTCTTCCGCATCATGGGTGAGTTTGTGGAAGGCTTTGATGAACTGGCGACCCTCACTCGCGGCATCTCGATTTTTGGTTCCGCCCGAACTCGGGTTGACGATCCCTACTATCAAGCCGCGCAGGAGACCGCCGCGTTGTTAGCCAGAGCGGGATTCGCAGTGATTACTGGAGGCGGACCCGGGATCATGGAGGCCGCCAATCGCGGAGCTTTTGAAGCAGGCGGGCTGTCAGTGGGATGCAACATCGAACTGCCCTTTGAGCAAGGCTCTAACCCTTATCTAACCAAAGGATTGAAGTTTAAATACTTCTTCGTGCGAAAAATGATGTTTGTGAAATACAGCCTTGGCTTCATCATTTTCCCTGGCGGTTTTGGCACACTCGATGAACTATTCGAAGCGCTCACACTCATCCAGACGAAGAAGATTCGCAACTTTCCGGTGGTGCTTTTCGGATCCGATTACTGGGCTGGAATGCTGACTTGGATTCGCGACTTTGCGATGAAGGAAGGCAAGGTAAGCGAACAAGACCTGAAGCTGTTGCACCTAACTGACTCGCCCGCGGAAGTTGTTAAGATCATCGCTGAGAGTCAAAGCTCTTTGACCATGGTCAATCACATTATTTCTGAGATTGCTGACCCGGTAAGAACCTCGGACAAGGACTAGCCGGTTACAGTTCATCCACGTTAGCGTTCAAACTTGAACTTAGCCAGTCAAGATAAGGGAGCGAGCCCACCGACAGAGACAGACCAACGATCTCCGGGGTCTCGTAGCTGTGAATGGCGCGCACTTCCCTCTCCAACTCTGCGAACCTGGCCCTGGTCGTCTTTGCGATCAGCAGGATCTCATTCTGCCGTTCTATCTTTCCCTGCCACCTATAAACCGATCTAGTCTCCGGCAAGATCTGAACACACGCGGCGAGGCGCTTCCCTATCAGCATATCGGCCAGCCGGTTGGCTTCCTCCGAGTTTGCCGAGGTCACGAAAACCGCGAGAGGCTCGTTTACATCAGGTGCATCGACCGCCATCAATAATAATCATCGTTCGTTTAGAGGTGGGCACCGCCCACCGGTGCGCCGTGGATGAAACCAGTCACGCAAACTGTCACGTTTAATATTTACCCGGTTCGTTTCATCCACGCCGTCCCGGTGGGCGGTGCCCACCTCTAAACGAACGATGATTATTATTGATGGCGGTCGATGCACCTGATGTAAACGAGCCTCTCGCGGTTT
>JANNJZ010000009.1:0-82321 GCA_031396065.1 Pyrinomonadaceae bacterium
CACATAACCGCGTCGTTGGGTGTCGCGACGTTTCCTATTCACGCCTCTTCTCGTGATACCTTGGTGGTGGCAGCTGATCGAGCTTTGTACAACTCAAAAAACTGCGGACGTAATCGTGTCAGCTTGCCGCCTGAAGAAAACTTCGAAAAACCTGATGCCCACTTTGCCCAACAAGCCCCGGACATCGACTTGATCGATGCACTGCAAAGACTTTAGTTCTTAAACCATCCAGCTCGACCCTTCCGTTCCCAATCATCCCCTAAAAGCTGACTTCCCTTCTGGTGTCCTGACACAAAATCGCGCATCATAACCTATACCGTTTTAGCTGAAGGGTTGTGGGCTTCGCGGTCTTTTTGTGCATGGACGATCTACGAAAATTCTGGCGCTACTTTCTGCCTTACAAGATCACACTGGCGGCTGGCGTTGCTTGTATTCTGGCAAGCGTCATTTTTAATCTCTGTATTCCGCTAATTGTTGGCCAGGCCGTTGACGCTAACTGGAGTGAGGTGACCTGGAGTCGCCTGACCGTCTCGGCCCTAAAGGTGCTGGGTGCGAGTTTGGCTTCCGGCGCATTCCTGTTTCTCCAACGCCGCATATTGATAGGAATGTCGCGCAAGGTTGAATACGATTTGCGACAGGATTTTTACGAACACCTGGTCGATCAACCTCAGTCTTTCTTTCAGGATCACCGCATCGGTGATTTGATGGCCCGCGCCACCAACGATCTGGCCGCCGTGCGACAACTCGCCGGGCCCATGATCATGTATTCCCTTCAGACTCTCTTCGTGGTGATCATCGTTCTGCCGCTGATGTTTGTAATCAATTGGCGACTCACCCTCTTGCTGTTTGTGACCATGCCCCTCGTTTCCCTCACGGTGAAGTTTTTTGGCCAGCAGGTTCACGTCCGGTTCGAAAAGATCCAGGAATTCTTCTCGCAAATCACCGCGCGCGCGCAAGAGAACTTTTCGGGCGTTCGCGTAGTCAGGGCTTACGCGCAAGAAGATGCTGAGATTAACGCCTTCAACGAATTGAACCGGCAGTATGCGCAAAAGAACCTCAGTCTCGTTCGGATCGACGCCTTGATGCGACCGCTAATGCAGTTTCTGATTGGAATGGGGTTCATCCTAATCCTTTGGGTTGGCGTGCCAATGGCGGTGCGTGGTGAGATGACCGTAGGCCAGTTTACTGTCTTTAATATGTACCTCTTCCGTTTGATTTGGCCGCTGATCGCGCTGGGCTATGTAGTGAACCTGTACCAGCGCGGCACTGCGAGTTTGAAGCGGATGAATTCAATATTGGCTATCCGACCTACCATTGCTGACGTCGCCGCGACAACACAGAAGCCGCCCATTGCCGGCGAAATCGAGTTTCGCAACCTGACTTTCAGATACCACCAGAATGACGAGCCAGTGCTCCACGATATCAACCTAAGAATCCCGGCAGGTCAGACTGTCGCGTTTGTTGGACGAACCGGCAGTGGGAAGTCGACCCTGGTCAACTTAATTGCCCGCGTCATTGAAGCACCCGAGAACACAGTCCTGGTCGACGGTGTCTCAGTCCGGGATTACCCACTGGCCCAATTGCGTTCGGCCATTGGATATGTTCCGCAGGAGACCTTTCTTTTCAGCGATTCACTGTCTGGAAACATCGCGTTTGGCGTCGATTCTCCCGACCAAAAACGCGTCGAATGGGCCGCGGACGTGGCCGGCTTATTAGAGGATGTCGCAGGTTTTCCAGACGGATATGACACTCTTGTCGGAGAACGCGGGCTGACGCTCTCGGGCGGACAAAAGCAGCGCACCGCCATCGCCAGGGCGATCCTGCGCGAGCCGGGAATACTGCTTCTTGACGACGCTCTCTCGGCTGTTGATACCTACACGGAAGAAAAGATCCTGGGCCAACTCCGCGGCGTGATGCGCGGCCGCACTAGCCTAATCGTCTCCCACCGGATCTCCACTGTCCGCGACGCCGACTTGATTTGCGTGCTCGACGAAGGGCGAATCGTCGAACAGGGATCACATGCTGAACTACTAGCTCGCGGTGGAGAGTACGCCATGCTCTACGAGCGGCAACTGCTGGAGGAAGAGCTGGCAGCAACTGGCTGAGTTGATCGGACTAATGGAACCACCTGACCAAAAGGCGCAGACCGGAATGCACAAAGCTTCGTCAAGGGACTCGATTTAGAATTAATGTCAGCTGCTGTAAAACAATTTCACGAGGAAGAAGCAATCGGGAAGACTTACGACTTTCAGGTTGCCCGTAGACTGCTCCGGTACCTCCGACCCTATCTCCGCTTGCTAGTGCCGGCCTTGATTCTCACGTTTTTGCTGAATTTGCTCGGCGTTCTTCAGCCGAAATTTACGCAGTACGCCATTGACTGGTTCATATTGCCGGGCAAACTCGCAGGGCTAAACTTCCTGCTGCTCTTGTACGTAGGCGTCCAGGTTCTGCGCCTGGTGTTCTCTTATTTTCAGGCGCTGTTGCTCAATACCATCGGTCAATACGTAATGTTTGATATGCGCCGCGAGCTTTACAACAAACTGCAGCAACAGGAAATTGCCTACTACGATCGCAATCCCGTGGGCCGCATCATGACCCGCCTTACCAGTGACGTCGATTCGCTGAATGAACTCTTCACCGCGGGAATCACTGACCTGCTCGGCGACCTGGTTATGATCTTCGCGATCATCGGGATGATGTTATGGATGGACGTCCGTCTCACCCTTGTTACTCTGTTGACGGTCCCGATGCTGTGGGTCGCAACAACATGGTTTCGCAAAGGCGCCCGCAAAGGCTACGACATGGTCCGGACCCGCATCGCGCGCATCAACGCATTCCTCCAGGAGCATTTCGCTGGGGCGCAGACAGTGCAGATTTTTAATGCGGAAACCCGGTCGGTTAAGAAGTTCCGTGAGATTAACGCCGACTATCGCAAGGCCAACATCGATACCATCTTCTACTATGCTGTTTTCTTTCCACTGGTCGATTTCATTGGCGCTTTCGGCATCGCACTCATTATTTGGTATGGCGGATATCGGGTGATGCAGAACACCCCCGAACACACCGTGCTCACTCTGGGCGCACTCGTGGCGTTCATCCAGTATTCGGGTTTCTTGTTCCAACCAATTCGCGACATCTCTGACAAGTACAACGTACTGCAAGCCGCCGTGGTCGCCTCGCATCGGATTTTCAAGACGCTTGATCTCCCGATAGCGATTACCAGTCCGGAGCAGCCCCTGAAATCCGGACGCGCCCGCGGGGTCATCGAATTTGAGAATGTTTGGTTTGCTTACAAGGAAGAAGACTGGGTTCTTAAAGACGTCTCTTTCAAGGTCGAACCGGGACAATCGATAGCGCTGGTCGGACACACCGGATCCGGCAAGTCCACGATTACCAACCTGCTGATGCGCTTCTACGATGTGCAGCGCGGCCGGATTCTTCTTGACGGCGTCGACCTGCGCGAGTGGGATTTGAAATCGCTCAGGGAAAACTTTGCGGTCGTGCTTCAGGAAATATTTCTTTTCAGCGGGACGATTGAGGGAAACATCCGCCTGGGTCGAGACGATATTACAGAAGAGCGCGTTAAGTGGGCCGCTCAGGAAGTGAGCGCTGAACCGTTCATCAACCGTCTGAAGGGTGGCTATCAGGCTGAAGTTAAGGAACGCGGCGCCGGCCTTTCGGTGGGGCAGAAACAGTTGGTCTCGTTTGCGCGCGCGCTGGCATTTGACCCGGCTCTGCTTATTCTCGATGAAGCTACCAGCTCGATCGACACCGAAACAGAGCAACTGATTCAACAGGCGATCGAGCGCGTGATGCGCGATCGCACCTCCATCGTAGTGGCGCATCGCCTTTCAACTATTCAGCGGGCTCATCAAATCATCGTGCTTCATCATGGCGAGATTCGCGAGCAAGGAACCCATCAGGAACTACTGGCCCAACACGGCCTTTATTGGAAGCTATACAAATTACAATATGCTGACGGATCGAGAGATGAGACTCCGGCGGTGAACGGAGACGCAGAGGCCGCTTTGCAGGCAACTGGTCCTCTCCAATTTAGCGAATAAGCGGATCGCTAGTGTCTCTCTACCTGTCTGTTTAGAAAGTAGACTTGTCCACCCGTCGGGGGCACAAGTGCCCTCTCTAAAGATTGAACTGTTGAACCGTCTCCGTGACTTGATCAGCCGTTATCATGAGATTTTGGTTAGGAGAAAACGACGATGAGATTAATGGCCCCACGACGTCTTTCCTGCCTGGTGCTTCTACTTCTTGGCTTGTCGCTGTTCCCAGAACAAGTCGAGTTGAAAAGCGAGGAGCGCACCAATTTGCGTTTTGCGATTTCGTTTCCTGAAGCAAGCAGCAAACAACCTCTCGACGGACGGGTACTTTTGCTCGTCTCAACCGACAACTCCAGCGAGCCTCGACTTCAGATCAACGAAGACCTCAACACCCAGCAGGTTTTCGGTATTGATGTTGAGGCGCTAAAACCTGGCCAGGAAGCGATCGTTGACCCCACTGCCTTTGGTTACCCGTTGCGATCAATTTCTCAACTGAAGCCAGGAGATTACTGGGTACAGGCACTGCTTCACCGATATGAAACCTTCAAGCGCTCTGACGGTCACACGGTCAAGCTACCTATGGATCGCGGCGAAGGCCAGCAGTGGAGCCGGGCTCCGGGAAATCTATTCAGCACACCGCAGAAGTTATCGGTGCGGGCCAATGACAGCAATACGGTCAAGATAGTTCTCGACAAGGTTATTCCGCCAATTGCTCCACCCAAAGACACGAAATACATCAAGCACGTAAAAATGGAGAGTAAGCTTTTATCGAAATTCTGGGGCCGGCCGATGCACCTTGGCGCAAACGTGCTTTTGCCTGAAGGCTTTGATAGTCACCCAAATGCTCGTTACCCGCTGGTGATTTTTCACGGGCACTTCCCTGCCGATTTCAGCGGCTTCCGCGAACAGCCTCCCGATCCGAATCTGAAACCGGACTACAGCGAGCGCTTCAAGCTTCAGGGCTATAACAAGATTGTGCAGGAGCGGGCTCATAAGTTTTACCAGGAATGGACCGGTCCAGACTTCCCGCGGATGATCATCATCGAGATTCAACATGCGAATCCTTACTACGACGACTCATACGCGGTTAACTCGGAGAACCTCGGTCCTTACGGCGATGCCATCACCTACGAGCTGGTACCTTTCATTGAGAAGCAGTTTCGCGGCCTCGGCAAAGGCTGGGCACGTTTTATGTATGGCGGTTCCACCGGCGGCTGGGAAGCATTGGCGGCACAAATCTTTTACCCCGACGAATACAACGGGGCCTGGGGCGCCTGTCCCGACCCGATAGATTTTCGCGCCTACACCATCGTGAATATTTACGAGCACAAAAACGCTTACTATCCCGATACGCCCTTCAAACAAATTGCCAGACCCGGAAAGCGAAACTATCTCGGAGAACTGGCCGCGACCATTGAGGACATGAACCACATGGAGCTGGCGCTCGGCACGAACAGCCGCTCGGGAGGACAATTCGATATTTGGCAAGCCGTCTATTCTCCCGTGGCCAAAGATGGCTATCCGAAGCCGATCTGGGACAAGTTAACCGGTAAGATCGACACGGCAGTTGCTGCTTACTGGCGCGAGAATTATGACCTTGGCTACATCATGAAGCGTGACTGGAAAGAGCTTGGGCCAAAACTGGAAGGCAAGTTACACATCTACGTTGGCGAGGCCGATAACTACTATCTCAACAACGCGGTCTATCTCGTCGAGAACTTTCTCAAGAGCACGCAGGATCCTTATTACGGCGGTGAAGTGGATTACGAACCACGCGCCGAACACTGCTGGAACGGTGACCACACGCTGCCAAATGCAATTTCACGTTTGCGATATCACCAGTTTTACGCACCCAAGATCGTCGCGCGCATACTCAAGAGCGCCCCTAAAGGCGCCGACCTGACGAGCTGGCGTTATTAGAAAAGGAAAGTGACAAATCTAACAGTGCGGTTTATGAGATGAGGAAGAAAAGAGATAATAAGCCATTACCAACCAAATCAGATCTTGTCAACGGAGCGCGCCTAGCTTTAACCAATGCACGTCGACACCTAAGGGCGGCTGATCTACTAGGCGATAGCGGGCTTTTTGGACCAGCATCCACGCATGTCTTCTGGCTCTGGAGGAGCTCGCGAAGTCGTTGGTTTTCACTTTCATAACAATGGGAGCCGATGTTCCCAAAAGCTTATTGGGCGATGTTATGAAAAAACACAGCACGAGACATGACCTGACACTAGGCATTTTGTTCTCACAAGTGATTCGCAGCGTAGTCTTCAACGCAATTGCTCGCGCTTCGCGTTCCAAATCAGAACCCTCAATTGAACAGATCACGAAGGAGCTTGAAAAGGAAGCTAAATTAAGCCGTTCTGGCTCTTCGCGAACGAATTCGTTCAACGATATCTTAGAATGGATCGTTGACGCCAACGACTTCAAGAACCTCGGCTCATATGTTGATTTTGACGGACAAAAGTGGACGCACCCGGGTAATGTTTCTAAGAAGCGTTTTGTCTTTGGATATCGAATCGCGGAAGACCTAATCCGCGAGAAAGGGCGGATTGTTAGAAAGATTGATCAGAGCGCCTTCCAAGCGGACGAGCCCTTTAAAGCGCTAATGCGGGAAGTGATGACTAGACCTCCTAGCAAAGATCAGGAAGAGTTCCTGAAAAAGATGGCCGTATTGGCCTTAATGTAGTGATCCTTCAAATCACGCCTAACTACTTTGAGCTTCTTCGTCGACTTTTACTGTAGTTCGTATCGTTCTTCCCACCCGCGCACTAAAACACTGGACCACATCTCATTAACTGAAGAAGAAGCGCGTCGATACCTGGACTTCCACAATCAAATGGTATTGAATACGCTCAACATTCACTGTAGAGATGACGACGAACGTCACCCCACGCTTCGGAATCTAAGAGGTCCTCGACGAGACCTGTACCTCCGTGAGGCCTTTTGTTGAGAGTCCGCCCACTCACGTTGCGATCAGAGAGATAGTCCCAATGAGAAATATCAAACGAGTCCTCCCAGTTCTCACCTTTCTAGTTCTGTGTCCAATATTTTGCACAGCTCAAGCGCCGGCGAAAGTAATGTCGGCATCGATTTCCGGTCGAGTCACAATCGGCGGCAAAGGAGCGGCGGGTGTCACCGTAGTGGCCACAGTGAGCAACTCGTTTTTTGATAATAAAACGGTGGCGAAAACCGGCACCGATGAGGATGGCAACTATAAACTCACCGGCCTGACAGCGGGACGTCTTACGATCCTTCCCATCGCCAAGGCTTATCGGGTAGCAAGTGGTGCCGTCTACAAGGAGCCTGGCCAAAGTGTGAATGTGGCTGAAGGTGAAGCGATCTCCAAAATTGACTTCGCTCTCGTGCGCGGAGGCGTGATCACTGGTCGCATTACGGACGCTCAAGGCCATCCATTAATCAGCGAAAAAGTCAGCGTGGTGCTTAAAGACAGTACGTCCGACGCTGGTCCACAGATGGGTATGCCTGGCTCCTCCCGGAATCAGACGGACGACCGAGGCGTTTACCGCATCTACGGCCTGGGCCCTGGAAGCTATAAGGTGAGCGTTGGTCAGGCCTCTTCCTCGGGCAGCGCTGTCAGCATCATGGGAATAGGCGGTAGTCAATATACGAAAACGTTTTATCCGAGCGTTCAGGAGGAGGCGAAAGCGACGATCCTCGAGGTTAAAGAAGGCAGCGAAATTAAGGACGTAGACATTAGTGTTGGCAAGTTGAGCACCGGCTTCGCAGTCTCCGGGCGCGTGGTCGATGCAGACTCTGGTAACGCGGTGCCGGCTGTCTATATCGGCCATTCCACGATGAATGATTCGACTCAGCAAATGGGACCGATGAATTTCACCGGCAACCAGACAGATGCTAACGGCGCGTTTCGCCTGGAAGGGCTCCGTCCGGGCCGCTATGCCGTATATACATTCGCAGCGGGCCAGGCAAAGTCTTCCTACAGCGAACCCGTACCATTTGATATTTCCGATGGCGATGTTACGGGAATTGAGATCAAGGTTCGTCAGGGCGCAACCATCAGCGGAGTAGCGCAAATCGAAAACAACTCAGATCCAGCAGTCGCCTCCCTTCTGCAAACGGTTAGTCTGTATGCCTACGTTGAGCAGAAGGGTGTGGCCGCTCCATCTTACGGCCAGAGCCAGGTTGGTCCAGATGGCAGCTTTCATATGGAGGGCCTGGCGCCGGGTAAAGCGCGAATTGGGATGCAGGGATTTCCTAATGCGCCGAAAGGTCTGACGTTGGTGCGCACCGAGGTTGATGGGCTGGACCAGCGGGAAGGAATCGAGGTTACGGCCGGTGCGAAGATAACCGGGGTGCGACTACTGTTCGTTTACGGCACAGGCTCAGTGCGAGGTGAGGTAAAGATTCAAAATGGGCGATTGCCCGAAGGCGCATCATTTGGCGTGATTATTCGCTCCACCTCAGGCGCGTCTCGCCGGTTCGAACGTCAAGCAACTTTGGATGGCCGCCTCCACTTCGTCGTGGAAGAGGTTCCGGCGGGTACGTATGAATTGGTAATCCGTATGGCCGCAGGCGCAGAACTTCTGGAGCAGCCAGTGACCGTCGCAAATGGCGTGGAAACCAAGGTAACTCTTGTGCTTGATCTCGCCGCCAAGAAGGGGGATCCACAATGAAATATCTTCCTGGTACAGGCGGCGGGAGGAGAACCCTTAGCTGTGCCGATTCATGCGCCGAAGATGATCATCCAGCTATGTCAGGTCACGTTAACAAATCCCTGGTTCCGATCGCGCTGGCCGTGGTGATGCTCCTTACCGGTAATGTGCTGCTTACGATGGCGCAGACAGAGACACCAGCAAAACCTGCGGCGACAGGAACGACGGTTCCTGCCCAGAAGCAGGATAAAAGCGAACCCACGCCACCGCCAATCACCGGGACAATCACGGGCCGCCTAACTGCTAGTGACGGTCAGCCGTTAACGACCGCGAATGTCATGGTCCAGTCTTTGACCGGGACACCGGTCGCGAAACCGGCGCGTCCTGACGCTGAAGGTCGGTTCGCTTTCGATGGGCTCACGCCAGGGGCCTACATCGTGATGGGCACGGCTCCGGGTTACATCGATCAATCAATGACGATCGGCAGTCCGCTTCAGTGGCCGCGGCATTTAATCGGCTCCAATGTGAACGTTAGTATGATCAGAGGCGGAGTGATTACCGGACTGGTAACAAATCCAAAAGGAGAACCACTGGTGGGCGTACCGGTGAATGCCACGGCGGTAACTTCCCAGGACATGTCTATGCTTTCCTTAAGTGGGGGCGGTGTATCTGAAACCGATGACCGTGGCGTCTACAGAATCTATGGTTTGCTGCCAGGGCAATATACCCTCCACGCTGGTGGCAAAGGTGCGCTTGGTCAGTTTGCCGCGAACGGCTATGACATCGACGTTGCGACTTACTATCCATCCTCCACGCGCGACACAGCGGTGCCGGTTTCTGTCCGCAGCGGTGACGAAACGACGGGCATCGACATCAAGTACAAAAGCGGAGAAGGCCATTCGATCAGCGGCGTAGTACTGGGCAACATCGACGCGAACGCGGCCGGCGCCGTTACGATCATGCTGGCCCATGGGAGTACGACGTCCCTCCTGGGCCTCGAGATTGCGAGCGTTGCCGAACCGCGACGAGCTTTTAGTTTTAATGGCGTCGCTGATGGTGATTACGATTTGTTTGCTAACTATTTGGCAAACCCAAACGACAACGCTTTGATAGGAACCAAGCGAGTTAGCGTCAGAGGAGGCGATTTGACGGGAGTCGAGTTGCGCTTGGCGCCCCTTGGATCGGTGGCCGGAACCATCATGCTCGACCCGATCAAACCGGAAGCCAAATGCGATAAACGTGGATCGCAAGTGATCGAAACGATTCTCAAACTGCCGCCAGACGATCCCAAGAGGGTCACAAACCGACTGACGGCGCTGTATTCAGGCCTTGGCCAGTTAAACGATAAAGGTGAGTTTTCTCTGCGTAATCTCGATGCTACGCGATACCGGCTGGACATAAAGCTGCCGAGTGAAAACTGGTACCTGCGAGCAATCAACCTGCCCGCCAACGCTGCGCGAGCGACTCAGACGGGCCCAACTGCTACCTCCGCTCAACCTCCTGCTGCAACACCGGCCGCAACTCCGCCGGCTGCAAGTACAGGCGCAGCTGTCTGGCAAGGCACATTGACGATCAAGTCCGGCGACAGCATCAGCGGAGTTTCAATCATGGTGGGCCAGGATGCGGCTGTGTTGCGTGGACGCGCGGGACCGGAAGGCGGGGTAATACGAGAAGGTACCACTGTTTACCTTGTTCCAGTGGACCGCGAACACGCCAACAACGTCCTTCGTTACAGCCAGACTTTAGTCAAACGAGACGGCACATTTGCGTTTCCGAATCTTGCTCCAGGCCGTTATTTCATCCTGTCGCGAGTCGAACCGCCAACTGAAACCGATACTGCGCGGCGCCCGGTCGCGTGGGACGCTGCCGAGCGAGCCAAACTACGACGCGAGGGTGAAGCAGCCAAGACAGAGATCGAGTTGAAGCCCTGCCAGGCGATGCTTGATTACCAGTTGAAGTAAGCCGTCGCTGGGAGCGCATGCATCCGTGTCTGCATTGAGGACCGCGCCCTGGAAACGCAGGCGGCTCGCCTGCATCGAGCACCGTCAGGTGCGATGATTGTCGCGAGAAATCATTTTGCCCCAGCTTACCTACTTTCGTTTCTGACTCTTCAGCGGGAAGAACTGATCCCGCACCTTCCACACCGATTCCATGTCGAGCTTCTCGCCGGCGAAGAGGATCTGGCGACTCGCCTTGTCTTTCCGCTTCTTGAGATAGCGCGTCACGTTCATCCACCGGATGGTCTGTCCGCCAGTTGTCTCGTCCGTCTGGCGGATGACGAGGTACACGTCGACCGGCTGATTGATCCAGTGTTCGAGATGGCGTTCGTTCTTCACATCGAATACTTCGTGTTCCATTCATCGAACCACACCCGCAGGCCTTCCTGCTTCAGCCGTTCCGCCAGCCGGCGCACACGCGGTTTGTCTTTCGCGTTGTGACTGAGCAAAACGTCGTATGAGAAGTTGTGAGTCATGGCTGCCTCTTATGCCACGATACATGGTGAGGGGCAAGGATTAACCTGCAGGATTAACCTGCACGCTGCGGCAGAAGGCTTTTCGACGCGTAGCGGCAGAATGAATTTAGCTCAGCTTTTCAAAGCTGGCGTCAAACTCGGGTTCTCAGCGCCAAGGGCGCAAAATGTAATAGCCTGGGCCATCGGCCCAGGTGAGTTCCCACTATCTGGGAAGCGCTGAGGGCGCGAAATAGGAACTGTCGGCCGAAAAATTCTAGTGGTTGGTTTGCGTCCAACACTATTTCGCGCTTTCAGCGCTAAGAGCCTGAAATCGGTTCCACCTGGGCCGATGGCCCAGGCTATTACATTTCGCGCCCTTGGCGCTGAGAACCTGAAGTTTTTGCCGTACGAAATCTCGGATAAGTTTTTCTTAACAACCGATAAGCAATCTGCTAAGCTATCGCCCGCCCCCGTACAAATGGCGGTTACGAACTGCCGCCAATTAGACTCACTGACCCCGACTTAGTAACCATAAATATGTTCGGTGGGCTGACGTTCAGGTCAGTTCTTGCGAAACAAAAGTGGGAGTACCCTGCATCGCTGCTGTCTCCGGTATCGTAGCCGAAGGTGCGCAGTTTCCGGCGTTGCCAGGGGATTGGTTCGCGAGCTATCAGCGCTAGGGCAATTGTTCATCGGAGTAAAACCGTAAAGCTGGCGCACTAAGTTTCATTAATGCATCTAGCCCGTCTTTGCGGAGTTACCCGCACGACTTGTTGCCTTACCTCAACCAACACTAATGGAGGCAAAAATGCGGTCGAAACTATTCGTTGGATTATTGGGAACTCTCTTGATCGTGGTCGCGATGTTTCCCTTCCTAAAATCGAAGGCGCAACGTCAGACAGACCAGGAAAGAGTTCCCCGCACCATCCCCCGCCAAACCCCGTCCAAACTACCAAACTATGACATTCGCCTGGTCGATAAAGGTGAGTTTACAGAATACGACCTTAACGCCCCCGCACCCTTGACCGATGCGGCAAAAACCGCCGGTGAGCAGGCGCGAAGCTCAGCGATCGACGGTTTCCGTGCGAACTTGAACGCCAGGGACTCACGAAATCTGCGGGCGGTGGTTAACGAAGCCGGCGCGATGAAGAATTTCTTCATCGACGGCGCGGCGCTCACCGAACCCCGCTCGGATATGCCTGACAAAATCGCTCGTGGTTTTCTGAAAGAGCACGCCTCGATGTTTTCACTCACGGGTGCTAGTTTGAAACTAAATCACGAAGATAATGATGGACCCACAAAGTTTCTCGAATACTTTCAGACAGTCGGCGGGATCAAGGTATTTGAGGGTGAAGTAAAGGTCGCCATCAGCAAAAACGGCGAAGTCCTTTCTGTCCGCGAAGGCTTTTTAGTTCCTGATCGGAAGACAAAGGTTAAGCCGGCCCTGTATGAATCGGCGGCCATTGCCAAGGCGTTTGAATACGCCGGCAGAGAAGTGTTTCCTTCCTTCGCCGAAACTCGTTCACGCAGTTCAATTGGCGGTCAATCTACGTTTACCAACCCACTGGAACCAAGTCTTGAGGACGTGCTCTCAGAACTCAACATCGTGCGAATCAATGACCAGTCGCGCCTGGCTTGGCATGTATACGCCGATGTAGGCCCGGAGCAGTGGTATGAAATCCTGGTCGACGCGAATACCGGAGAACTTCTCCTGCGTCATAACCTCTATCTTGATCAGGCACAGGGCACCGTCTACACGGAAGACCCGGACAAGGGCCCGCGCGTGCTCCTCTCTTTCGTGGGCGACACGGTCATTAACACCAGCGCAGGTTGGATGGGCACCTCAACAGTGACTACGGGCAACAACGTCGAAGCCTATCTGGACACAGACGCCAATAACGCACCCGACAACAACAATGGCACTGGCTTATCAACCGGTCATGCCTTTGCGGCGAACCAGAACTTTACTTTCCCGTTCTCAACCACCGTGGACCCGCGCACGCAACAAGCGGCGGTGGTGACCAATCTTTTCTATTTCAATAACATCATGCACGACTTCTCCTACGGGCTCGGCTTTACGGAGACGGCGCGCAACTTCCAAACAAACAACTACGGTCGCGGCGGCACTGGCAACGACTCCGTCAGGGCCGAGGCCCAGGACGGCTCGGGCACCAACAACGCAAACTTTGCGACGCCGCCTGATGGCCAGCGTCCGCGCATGCAGCAATATCTTTTCACCGCGCCGACGCCCGACCATGACAGCTCGATGGATGGCGATGTCGTTTTCCACGAATACGGGCACGGCATCTCCAATCGTCTCATCGGCAACGGCAGCACCGCCCTGAGCGGTACCCAATCCGGCGCGATGGGTGAAGGTTGGTCAGACTACTGGGCCATTACCATCAACGGCGACGGCGCAGTAGGCGAGTACTCCACCGGTAACCCGAACGGCATACGCCGCGCGACCTACGCCGTCCCAGCCAACTCGGTTCACGACTCTTATGCGGACGTCTGCGTGGGTGGCTGCCAGGTCCACCGCGATGGCGAGGTCTGGGCCGCGACTCTCTGGGACTTACGCACGCAACTCGGCGCGACAATCACAAACAACCTGGTCCTCAACGGAATGAAGTTCACGCCAAACCGCCCGTCGTTTCTTAACGCGCGTGATGGCATCCTGTCCGCCGATCAGAGCTTGTATGCCGGGGCCAATCGTTGCGCCATCTGGACCGTCTTTGCCCGTCATGGGATGGGTGTATCGGCGGTCGGTAATGACGGCACAACCCATACGGCGGCGACCGATCTTCCCAGCGATTGTGGTGGCACGTGCAGCTACTCGATCAACCCAACCAGCGCCAGTCAACCGGCAGCCGGAGGGACAGGCAGCGTTACTGTAACTGCTGGTGTGGGCTGCGCCTGGACCGCAGTCAGCAACGCAACCTTTATCACCGTAACCTCCGGCAGCAGCGGCTCCGGCAATGGCACGGTTAATTATTCCGTTGCTGCTAATTCGGGCTCCTCGCGCACCGGGACAATGACCATCGCGGGTCAAACCTTCACGGTAACGCAGGCGGCAGCGGGTGGTGGTTCGGAGTTGATTGTGAACGGTGGCTTCGAGAGCGGGACCACGCCGTGGACCATCTCCAGCCAGGTCACTCGCAGCACCGGAGCCTACCCACATGGCGGCGTGGCCTACATGATTATCAACGGAGTTAACTCCTCGAGTGGCACGCTATATCAAACGGTCACAGTTCCCAGCGGTGGCGGTAATCTCAACTTCTGGTTGAATATCACTACAAGCGAGGCACCGGGCACAATTTATGACCGGCTCTATATCGAGGTGAGGAGCACGTCGGGTACTCTGTTGGCAACGTTGGCAACCTTCAGCAACACCAATAGTGGTACGGCCGGCGTCTACGTTCTGAGAGGGCCATACAGCCTGAGCGCTTTCGCTGGCCAAACGGTTCGAGTTCAGTTCCGCGGCACCAACGATATTACGCTGCCGACATCATTCCGCGTGGATGATGTATCGGTTCAGTAAAAACGTAAGGACAGGCATTCCTGTCTGTCCAGGGTTGGATACCGACCAGGTAATCCGAAAACTACGACGGGTGAAACCCGGTCTTAACACAGAACCTGGCTTTCCTAACGGAGAGCCAGGTTCTTTACTTGACCTAAAGGGTAAGTGGCCTTTCCCCTTTTTCCTTACTAAGCAGTAAGAGAGTTTCCATTTCGCATTTCTCATTTCTCATTTCGCCATCGCCGGAATCAAACTTGGCTCGACAGTTTGTTACCGCGTCTCAAATGACCAATGAGAAATGTCAAATGAGACATGGAAAATCTCCTCTCTCTTCTTGTGTCCGAATTTCATTGTTGGTAATTTCTATTCTACTTTTGGTCGGTAAGCTAGTTTAGTTAACGAGCAGTCTGAACATATATTAACAACTCGAGAGGACATCGAATGACGACGAGCGCAGTGCAACACTTGACGATGGCAGAACTCGAAGCGGGTTTAGACGAGATTCGACGAGCGCCCAAGGATGAGGGATTGTTGGAACTGATTGTGCGACGACCCAACGTGGACGAGCGCGAAGTTTTGCCAGCAGGTGAGCTTCAACTTTCAGCAGGGCTGGTGGGTGATAGCTGGATAACCCGCCGTAGCTCTCGGACCTCAGATGGGTCGCCGCATCCGGACATGCAGCTCAATGTCATGAATGCCCGCGCGATTGCCCTGGTGGCTGGAAACAAAGAACGCTGGCAGCTGGCTGGGGATCAGTTGTATATCGATATGGATTTGAGCGCTGAGAATCTACCGGCCGGCACGCAACTATCGCTGGGCTCGGCGGTGATTGAAGTGTCTCCGCAACCGCACACCGGTTGTCAGAAATTTGTCTCACGCTTTGGCCTCGATGCCGTTAAGTTTGTAAACTCTGCAGTCGGAAAAGAGCTTCACCTAAGAGGCATCAACGCGAGGGTCGTTCAATCGGGAACCATTCGCGTAGGCGATGTGGTTAAGAAGATTGTGGTTCCAGCCCGTGAAGGAGTCCGTCAGGAAATCCAATAACTTGTCTTTCCCTGTGCCGCCTCAGTGTTGTCTGTGACTCTGTGGTGGCTGTTTTGGTTGGGCTCGACTCGCCACACTCTTTCGCAACTATCATCATCCACGATTCAGAAAGACATCATTGATCTGGTTGAATGAAGCGGCATCATCACCGAGGCCGTCAAACGACCCCTCCTCCTTCATCGTTCGCGCGGCGCGGATGAACGCACCCCACGCTACCCGCGCCAACGCAGCTCCGACTGAAATTCGACGCACACCAAGATCGGCCAGGGCTGAAACCGAAAGGCCCGGCGTCGATACCAGCACGTTTACAGGTTTGGGGGAGACTGCCTTTACGATAGCCTCAATCTCACCGATGGCTTGAACGCCGGGCGCATAAAGACAATCGGCTCCGGCCTCGGCGTAGGCGACTAAGCGTTCGAGCGAGACTCGTAATGGGTCAGGTTGGCCAACGAGCCACGCTTCACACCGACCCGTCAAAACCACCGGCACGCCTGAGGCATCGATAGCGGCGCGCGCTGCTTTGATGCGTTCGACTGCCAGGTCAAACTCGTAAAGGGGCGCGGACGAATCGCCGCTCGCGTCCTCAATCGACAAACCCGCGACGCCAGTTGCAATGCAAAGCACCACATTTGTGGCAACGCCTTCAGGGTCATCCGCATATCCAGTTTGAAAATCGGCGTTCACCGGCAGGCTCGTGGCTTCAACCACATCACTTATGTGATCCAGCATGGCGCCGCAACCCACTGCTGAAACCGAATCCGTAAGTCCTCTTGAAAAGGCGAAGCCCGCGGAAGTGGTAGCCAGCGCTTCGAAGCCGAGATGCTCGAGATAAATGGCAGTCCCCACGTCCCATGGATTGGGCAAGACAAAGCAGCCCGACTCGTGCATTTTGCGGAATCGGTCAACCGCCGGCGATTGAGAAGTCTTTAAGGAGTTCATTTTCAAATCCTACTCCGCTCGGGTACAACCACACCAGGTCCAGCGAACTGGGGGTTGTGTCCTCAGTGCAACCCTTTGCGCGAACTTTGCGTTCTTGGTGATCTTTGCGGTTCATTATTTTATAGCTTTTTACCGCAAAGGTCGCAAAGGTGCGCGCAAAGAAATTCTTCAGATCAGGACACCACCGAAATGGGAGCCCTGTGATTACTAAGATCCACTTGTCAGATGGTGCTATTCTCACGGTGCTTAACGAATCAACTATTTGACAGTAGAAAATGGCAAAGCGATCAGGAGTCAATTTGCGATACGCCGGCAGATCATCTAGGGGAGCGCCTCCCTTGGCCCTGGAGGTTTCAGCGGGCACGATGATTGAGTTGTTCCTGCGCGGGGGCACACAAGTGTGCTCTCCTAAACAAGTCATGTTATTAGGCGGCACGATTTGTCGTAGAATTGGCTTTGCCCCCGGCTCGTTCCATTGAAACACCACTTGCAGGTAAACTTTGAAACCTACCTTCTTCAAAACACCATCCGCGCTGCGCAAGTGGTTTGAGAAAAATCACGACAAAGAGCCACAGCTGTTGGTGGGTTTTTATAAGAAGGACTCAGGCAAGCCAAGTATTACCTGGCCTGAATCGGTCGATGTGGCCCTGTGCTTTGGGTGGATAGATGGCGTTCGCAGAGGCGTCGATGAGATTAGTTACACCATCCGCTTCACCCCTCGAAGGCCGCGGAGCACGTGGAGTGCAGTCAATATAAAGCGCGTTGGAGAACTTACGAAACAGGGATTGATGAAGCCGTCAGGTCTCACGGCATATGCTGCGCGGAAGGAAAATCGCTCCGGCATTTATTCATATGAACAGCGGACTGCCGAGCTTCCTGAACCATATCAACAACAGCTAAAGAGAAACAAATCTGCGTGGAAGTTTTTTGAGGTACAGCCGCCGTCGTACAAGAAAGCAGCCAACTGGTGGGTGGTCAGCGCCAAGAAAGAAGAAACCAGACTCAAGCGGTTGGATAAGTTGATCGACTACTCAGCGCAGAGCCAAACCATCCCGCAATTTACGATCATACGGAAACCACTGGGCACAAAACAGGACTCATGAAATAATCAGCCAAACTCAGGATCAACCCCTGGTTTGCGATCTAACTTTGACGACTTAGAACCTGCTGCGAATACCGGAAACTAAGATTGCCTTTCGAACTTCAATCTTTCTGGCACGACACCTAACCTGTTGATAAGGAGAGACAGTGATGCAACCCAACCGAGAACTTCTCAAAGATAAATTAGAGGCCTATGAAGACAAGGTTAAGAGTCTTGATTCTTACCTGACCGAGCTGAGAACCATGTGCACAAAACACGATACGCCAAACGAAGCATGCGCTTCGGAATGGGGCGAAGCGACTCACAACCTTTTCTACTACAAAGGTGAGGTAGCGCGGATAAAGCAGGAGTTAGGAACAAAATCGCGACTTGCATCGATGATACCCGGGATTGGCACTGCGGTGGGGGCTCGCACGCTGTTGCCTGAGACCAGGAACCAGGGGATTGGCGTTGTGGTCTTGTCTTCTATCAGCTTTGTTGTGGGCGCGATACTCGGCTCGGTGCTGACGTCCGCGAAGAGCAAGGATTAGGAGGGAGAATTGAGTGAAGCAATCTACTTAGTAACGGTCAACGATCAAACGTCCGGAGGGCAACCATGAATAACAGTCGGTTTGTTTGGGGTGCAATTCTAGTCGTCATGCTGGCAGTGTCGTTTGAGGTCTCGGCGCAAGAGCGTTCAGACCCAGCCACACTAATCGCAGCCCAGCGCGAGGCGATGGCCCACCTGGCGGTCATGGACGGCGTCTGGAGAGGACCTGCCTGGACCATCCTGCCGTCTGGTCAGAAGCACAATATTACCCAGACCGAACGGATTGGGCCTTTTCTCGATGGGTCGATCAAGGTCATCGAAGGTCGAGGTTACGAGGCTGATGGCCGGGTGGGTTTCAATGCGTTTGGCATCGTCTCTTACGATCCGGCGACTAAAGCCTATAGCCTTCATTCGCATGCCCAAGGGCGGGTTGGGGATTTCGCCCTAAAGCCGATCGCGGACGGATATGTATGGGAGGTTCCTGCTGGACCAATGACCATTCGGTATACGGCGACCATCAAGAATGGAACGTGGTTGGAAGTAGGCGATCGCATATTGCCCGGAAGGGAGCCAGTCCGTTTCTTTGAAATGAACCTGAAGCGGGTGGGTGATAGTACCTGGCCCGCTGCCGGCGCCGTTCCACCCAAGTGAATTATTAAGAAGAGCGGGTTGAACACCTTTCCTGGAGCACCACCAGGCAGCATTGGTCTGCCCTAAATCAGAAAGGTGGGCTTGCCCCGCTCTTTGCTTCCTAATTTCTGTTAACACAACGTCGAGTTTATGAGTATCAAGCGTACAACAGCTCCTGTAAGCATCGGCATCGTCTTATTGGTCTATTTGTTTGTCGCTGGCGCTCTATCTGCGAACAGCGCAATCCAAACGCGCCGATTAAAACTCCGGCCGCATCACATCTCGCTCGCCAGTGGTCGATCATTTGACCTGAACCTTCCCGAAGGATTGGCGATCAGTGTCGCGGCGCAAGGACTCAAACGCGTCCGCTTCATGGCGAAGAGTTATGACGATCGTATTTTCGTTACGGACATGTACAACCTCGCCGACAATAACAAAGGCGTCGTTTACATCCTCGACGAGTTTGATCCTGACAGTCTAAGTTTCAAGAAGGTGACGCCCTATCTCAAGGGCCTGCGAAACCCAAACAGCATTGCCTTTTACTCCGATCCGGCCGGGACCACCTGGTTCTATGTGGCGCTCACTGATCGTCTGGTGCGTTACCATTACACCGCCGGTGACGAAGCGCCGACCGGACCGCCAGAGGTGCTGGCTACCTTCCCCGACTACGGATTAAGTTATAAATACGGCGGCTGGCACCTCACGCGTACGATCGCCTTCGGCGCTAACGGCAAGCTCTACATTTCCGTTGGTAGCAGTTGTAACGCCTGCGAGGAGAAGGAAGAGGTGCGCGCCAGCGTCTTAGAGATGGATCTTGACGGCAAAAACCAAAGGCACTTTGCACGAGGGTTGCGCAATGCCGTCGGTCTGCGGTGGATCGAGGATCAAGGTCTGTATGCAACCAACATGGGCCCGGACCATCTGGGTGATCACAAGCCAGCCGACACGATGTATTTGCTGGAAGATGGAAAAGACTACGGATGGCCCAATTGTTATCAATCCGGCCCGAGACTCTTCCCTGATACGAAGTTTAACCTTGGTGGAAAAAAGTTGAACTGCCGGAAAGTCCCCGAGGCCTACGCTGCTTTCGACGCGCACAGTTCACCCCTCGGTTTTGATTTTTTCGACTCTGTGGATCTCGGTCCGGTGCCGAAATCGGGTTACGGCGGCCCATTACGAGATTCCTTTCTGGTGGCCCTTCACGGCTCGACCAGGAGAAGCCTTAATCGCGGCTATCGAGTCGTTCGCCTTCAGCAAGGTCGAGCGCCGGGACAAGCGCCGGAAGACTTCATCACTGGTTTTCTCGCGGCCGGCAAAGTGAACGGGCGGCCGGTCGATATTATGAGGTTTCGTGGTAACGGCTTCCTCTTGACGGACGATAACGCGGGCGTGGTTTATTACGTTTTCGAAGATTAGCGGAGCGCGGGCATCCCGGCCTGCTCGCGTGCGTCGGCGCCAGCCTGCGGAAGAACGAGCGGAGGCAAGCCCGCCTTCCCAACCTGAGAGATATCGGATCCAGCTTGAGAGAGTCGATCGTGAATAGCATTCAAGCTACTAGTCAGAGAGCCAGGCTAATCATCTCGGGGTAAGGAAGGCGGGCTTGCCCCCGCTCCGCTGGGAAACAAGCGAGGTACAAATGAAGGGATTCAAAGCCGGATTGACCCTTTGGGAATCAGCGTTTTCTCTGACCAAAGTGCTAATCATCTTTTTCTTTTGCGTCTCCAACGCGGCGGTGATGGCGCAGAAGAATGTTCGCGCCGATCGACGCCTCGCTACCGGATCGCTGCCACAGCCCAAGTTCACCGATCCCGAACGCCCGCGCAAACTCGCAACTGCTTTTCCTGAGATCGAACGCCTTTTTCGGAGTTGGGTTGAGCGCCAACACATGCCCGGGGCTGTCCTGGGCATTGTCATTGACGGCGAACTGACGTGGGTTAAGGCGGCGGGCGTCCAGGATATTGCCGGGAAAGCACCGGTCACCCCCGACACCGTCTTCCGCATCGCCTCAATGACCAAGAGTTTTACAGCGATGGCGATCCTGAAGCTGCGCGACGAAGGCAAGCTTTCGCTCGATGATCCGGTAGCGCGTTACGTGCCGGCGCTCGCCGGTCTTCCTTATCCAACGAACGACTCACCAGCCCTAACGATTCGCCATCTACTCACGCATTCCGAAGGCTTTCCGGAAGACAACCCATGGGGTGACCGGCAGTTGGCCCAGACGGATGAAACGATGAAGGCCTGGTTGCGTGCTGGTATTCCCTTTTCGACCGCGCCCGGTACGGCTTACGAGTATTCAAACTACGGCTTCGCAATCCTCGGTCAGGTTGTGGCTCGAGTTTCCGGCAGACCCTACGCCGACTACGTTCGCGATCAGATTCTCTTGCCGCTCGGAATGCGTTCTTCAACATTTCAGATGGCGAACGTGGCCCGCGATCGCCTCGCCCTCGGCTACCGCTGGGAAGATGACAAATGGAAGGATGAAGTTCCGCTCGCGCATGGATCGTTTGGGGCGATGGGAGGGCTCTGGACTTCGGCGAATGATCTAGCGCATTACGTCGCGTTTCTGTTGTCAGCCTTTCCTCCCCGTGACGAAGTCGAACGCGGCCCTGTGAAACGAAGCAGTGCGCGCGAGATGCAGCAGGCGTGGCGTTTTCAGGGGACCTCAATGTCACGCAGCGCCCTCGACGCGCCGCTACAACTTTCCACCGGCGCCTACGGATACGGTCTGGGGGTCACGCAGGACTGCCGGTTCAACCATGTCGTGGGTCACGGTGGAGGACTGCCGGCTTATGGATCGCTGATGCGCTGGCTGCCAGAGCAAGGTGTCGGCCTGATCGCGATGGGAAATGTAACTTACGCGTCATTTGGCGGCTTGTTCAGCGACACTCTCGCCGCCTTGCATAAGACCGGCGCCCTGGAACCTCGGGTGGTGCAACCGTCGCCGGCACTGCTCGCCGCACAGAAAGACGTCTCGCAACTAATCACCAAATGGGACGATGCACTGGCGTTGCGCATCGCCGCCGATAACCTTTTCCTGGATGAAACAATGGAGCGACGCGCTGCCCGGATTCGAGAGCTGAACACCAGACACGGCGAATGCCGCACTGCCCCAAGCATGGATGCGCCGAATGCTCTCCGGGGCAGTTGGCGCATGCCCTGCGAACGAGGCTGGTTGGAGGTGGGTATCACGCTTGCGCCCACGATGCCGCCGCGAGTGCAATTGATGCGAGTGGAGTCTGTGCTGCCGCCGAGTGAGGACATGACGAAAACTATCGCGGCGACTTTGCGACTCTTAAGCAAGTGGGACGACCAGCAGGCTACGTCGTTAGCTACCCCAGGTTTTGGGATTGAGCGCATCAAACGCCTGCTGTCCTCTGCGAGTTCGTGGGGCACGTGCAAGGCAGGTGAAGCGGTCTCCGGTGATGGAACTCGCGAAAGCGTCCTGAAGCTCTCATGTGAACGAGGAACACTCCTCGCACGTTTCGAGCTCGACCCGGAGACTCACCGGCTGGCGAGTTTCAACGTCGTGCCATCACGTGAACAACGCTGTGTTCCTTAAGGTGACCTTTGCGACTTACCGCCTTCGCTTCATAGGTCGTTTCATCCACGTCGTGCCGGTGGGCGGGGCCCACCTCTAAACGTGCGGTTGATTATGGATGAAACCATTCACGCAAATAGTTAAGTTTGATCATTTACTCGTTCGTTTCATCTACGCCCGTACCGGTGGGTGGTGCCCACCTCTAAACGAACGGTTGATTGTTGATTGTTGATTATTGATTATTGATTATTGATTATTGATTATTAGCTTGCCGGAAACGCCGAGCCTTTTCCGCACTAGCCGGCCGCAGAGCCGCTTTGAACGCATGGATACCCTCGCCTACCTGAAACGAATCGACTACCGCGGCTCGCTGGCCCCTACCGCCGAGACTCTGCGACAGCTGCAAGTGGCCCACTTACTCACGGTCCCTTTTGAGAACCTCAGCATCCATGCAGCCGAGCCCATCGTTCTCGACGACGAGGCCTTGTTTGACAAGATTGTTCGCCGGCGGCGCGGCGGCTTCTGCTACGAACTCAACGGGCTGTTTGCGGCTTTGTTGCGGGACCTTGGATTTGAAGTAGCCAGGCTGTCAGCGGGAGTTGCGAATTCTGAAGGAGTCTTTGGTCCTGATTTCGATCACATGACGTTGTTGGTTGTGCCTACGGCAGATGAACATCCTGAGCGTTGGCTTGCTGACGTCGGGTTTGGAGATTCCTTCCTTGAACCGCTGCGGCTGGATTCTCGGGATGAACAAGTGCAGGGAGCCATTAGTTTAGAGGTGGGCACCGGCCGGCGTCTCAACGAGCGCGGCTACAAGATCATCGGAGAAGAATCTCACCTGGTTATGATGGAACGTAAAGGTACTGATGAGTTGAAACCACAATATCGCTTCACGCTCCAGTCACATGACTATCCCGATTACGCTGAGATGTGCCGTTATCATCAAACTTCGCCACAATCTCATTTCACCAAAGCACGCCTCTGCAGCCGCGCTACCCCGCAAGGGCGGGTCACCCTCAGCGGGATGCGCCTGGTCACAACGGTGGATGGCCAGGAGCGGATTGAACGGACGCTCACAGACGACGCTGAATATGCGTCCATATTGTTCGAGCACTTTGGGGTGGAGATGTAGATCAATCCCAGGAGACGTTATGGCAGAACTAAAAACAAAACCGACGGCCGAAAGTGTTTCGGCGTTTCTCGATAAACTTTCAGATGAGAGCCGGCGCGAAGATTGCCAGGCTGTGATCGAAATCATGGAGGACGTAACGAAGGAAGAGCCTGAAATGTGGGGCGCGAGCATTGTCGGCTTCGGCCGCTATCGTTACAAATATGCGAGTGGTCGTGAAGGGGAGTGGATGATAACCGGCTTCTCGCCCCGAAAGAACGATTTGACTCTTTACATAATGGGGGGTTTTGAGTCGTTCCCGGATCTCATGAATCGGCTGGGCAAACATAAGACGGGCAAGGGCTGTCTGTATATTAAGAGGCTGGCTGACGTTGACTTGAAGGTGTTGAAGGAACTCGTCGAGAAATCAGTTAAGAAAATGGCCGCTGTACGGATCCAGTAGTAAGACTGCCCTGAGGTAGATGGAGACTGATAATGAACCGATCGCGTTTTCCCCAAATAGTGGCTCTCCTCATCTTCCAGTTTTCTCTCACATCCGGGTTTTCTTCACACCTCCCAACGCAAACCAACAGTCAGTCACCCAAGCCTGTATTTTCCACTCCAGAACAGCTGAAAGAGGAGATTGATGCGGTCCCGTGTAAAGGGAATTCGGAAAGGCTGAAAGCCGTTCAGGCATTATTCGAGAAGATGGGGGCACCGGCTTCAAGTATCTCGATTGAGAAAACTGCGAATACAAAAAACATCGTAGTCCGGAAGGCTGGGACTTCCTCCGAAATCATTGTCATTGGCGCACACTATGACAAGGTAAGTTTCGGGTGCGGCGCGGTAGATAACTGGACGGGGATCGTCACGATAGCTCACATTTACAAAACCATCAAAGATCTGCCGTTGAAAAAAACCGTACTTTTTGTCGGCTTCGGCAGGGAGGAAGAAGGGCTCATCGGATCAACGGATATGGTTAAGGCAATCAATAAAGACCAGCTCAAGGACTATTGCGCCATGGTCAATATTGACAGTCTGGGCATGGCCACCCCGCAGGCGGATACGGGGATGTCGAGTAAGAAACTTCTGGTGCGGGCCACCGACTTAGCCAAGCGCATGCAACTTCCGTTTCATGAGACTTCTATTCGCGAAGCAGATTCGGATTCAAGCGCGTTTCTGAAGCGAAAGATACCTGCTATCTCAATCCACGGTCTGTCAAACGAGTGGCAGCAAGTCCTTCATACTAATCAGGACAAGTCCTCAAAAGTTAATGCGATGAGCGTCTATGCGGGCTACCGGCTCGCTCTCGGGCTCTATGGTGAAATTGAGAATTCTGCTTGTGATGCTTTCAGATAATGGAACGATTCGGTTGAGGCAGATAACGCGTGTAATACGAGGCGTCGTCGTCGACACTCGACGGTGAAAGACACTGTCGTTTTGCGTTGGTGGGGGTTCTACACCACATGAATCCTACCTGGCCACCGCAAACTAACCGTTGGCTTTACAGATCCGGAGCCGAGGAATGATTGATGCGAGAACTTTTGGATTTCATATCTCGAGACACTGGAAACTCGAAGGTCGTTCCGTCGCCAGAAGCGGTGGCGAAAAACTCGATCCAGTTAACCGCCGAGGCACCAGGATCGCAAAGAAGACAACCTCTGAGGCAAAGTACGGCTCGGATCAGAAGGAGATTATCCATTTGTCATTTCTCATCTTTCATTTGCCATCGTCGGCAGTAATCACCCTCGGAATGCGATGGCAAATGAAGACATGTCAAATGAGAAATGGAAAATCTCTGTCTGTCTTGGCGTCTTAGGGCCTCGGCGTCTTGGCGAGTCAATCCCTGAAAGCCTTTCAACGGACTTCAGCAAAACTCTTGCACCCCGCGTCAGTCTCGCATAACATCTCCAAGCCCCCGCCCTGGTTTCGGCCTTTTTAACAACTCGAACACGCATCCCTAAAGGAGCCCGGATATGAAGAGAAACTCTTTTGGCGTCGCAATTTTCGTTTTGGCAATCTTTCTGGTGGCGCCTGAATCCAGAGCAAACCACCCGGCCACTTCCATCACGCCGGAGGACTACTCGGTTTCTCTCGATCTAAAGTTTACCAAGAAGAGGCCAAACACTATGCAACGCCTCTTCTCGTTTCTCGATTATGGTCCGAACGGGTTCGCCACGGGCTTCCTGGTGGGCGATGGTTTAGTCATGACGGCTTATCACGCCGTATCCGGAAACCTCAGCGAGTCGAAGAAGGTACAACTAGGGTTCTCGGCTTCCGATGAGTTGGAAGTTGATGTTTACGTCAAAGGCTGCCATGCCAAGGTGCTCAAGATTGACGCAGATGCTGATTTGGCGCTGCTGAGTATTTGTTCGTCGCAACGAAGAATGAAAGCGCCTGCCTTTCAACCGACCCTTAACAAAGACGAAAAGCTGCTGGTGATCGCGCGACCGCACGGAAACAAGATGGTGCGCAGGGGCGTTTTCTACGGTCCCTTTGAAGTGCGGGGTCAGCAATACGCACTAGCAAAAATCGAAGGCCGTGATGGCTACTCCGGCAGTCCCGTTTACAACCAGAAAGCGGAAATCGTCGGAGTTTTTAGTGGTTACGATTGGACCCAAAAGCTGGCGGTGATTAGCCCGGGAACGAATGCCCAGAAACTGCTGGAAGATTACGTCGCCACGCAAAAGCCGTGACGGGAGCGATTCTTCCGCATTCAGGCGTTTAGAGTACAAGCTTTAGCTTGCGTGTTGGGCGCAAGCAACCTAAAAGGTTGTACTCTAAACGCCTGAATGGCACGGCACTCACTCTTTTCACGACAGATTCTCGACCAAAAAGTTTCGAGGAGTTTACTGATGAAATACATGCTTGCCGCCGTGTGCCTGGTGCTGTTCGGCGCCATTGCCACCACGCTTAACGCTCAAGGAGAGACACCGCGAGAGCCAACGCAGGCCTATGTCGGAGCGCAGATTATTCCCGTCAGCGGTCCACCAATTCCCAATGGGGTGATGGTGGTCTCGCGCGGCAAGATCGTAGCTGTAGGAACACGTGCTGCCACTCGCGTTCCGGCCGGTGCTCAGGTGATAGACGTCACCGGCAAGGTGATCATGCCCGGAATCGTGGACACTCACAGCCATGTTGGGGGCGGCTCTGGCGGCGATGGCTCTGGCCCAATTCAACCTGAAACTCGAATTCTCGATTCTATCAACGTGCGCGACAACGGCATGATGCGCGCCCGCGCAGGTGGCATTACTACGGTAAACGTGATGCCCGGCTCAGGCCATCTCTCGAGCGGGCAGACCCTTTATTTGAAACTCCGGGCTGGGAAAATTGTTGATGACCTGCTCATCAAAGATGCGCGAGGCAATATCGCCGGCGGCTTAAAAATGGCCAACGGTACCAACTCGCTTCGTGCGGGTGCTTCGGGGCCGTTTCCAGGCACCCGGGCGAAATCTGCATCGCTGGTTCGTGAGCAGTTTGTTAAAGCCCAGGAGTATGCCGAGAAGATTCGCCGCGCCAAGGGAGACGTCACCAAGCTGCCTGCTCGCGACCTGGCTATGGAGACCTTAGTCGAAGCGATGGAAGGCAAGCGGGTCGTGCATTTTCACACGCATCGTCACGACGACATTCTGACCGCCTTGCGGCTCTCTAAGGAGTTTGGATTTCGAATAGTCCTCCAGCACGTCTCAGAAGGATGGAAGGTCGCCGACGAAATTGCGGCCGCGAAAGCTCCCGCTTCAGTAATCATGATCGATAGCCCGGGTGGCAAACTCGAAACTACGGATCTTTCATATCAAACTGGAATGGCCCTGGACAAAGCGGGGGTGCTGGTCGGATTTCACACGGACGACTACATTACCGATTCCCGCCTCTTCCTACGCTCGGCGGCTTTGGCGGTCCGCGGTGGAATGTCACGAGACAAGGCCCTCTACGCAATGACGATGGCAGGCGCCAGGATGCTTGACTTGCAGGATCGCACCGGTTCGCTGGAAGCCGGCAAAGACGCTGACTTCCTCGTGCTTTCGGGCGACCCTTTGAGTGTTTACACCAAAGTGCTCGAGACTTACGTTGAAGGTCTCAAAGTCTTTGATCGCAGCAAGCCGGAGGATCGACTTTATGCTGTCGGTGGCTACGGCGCCGGACGCGACCAGTTAATGGACTTTGATTGTTTCGACCACAGCGTGGAGACGGAAAAATGAGAACGATCAGAACAGAAGGCAGTAAGCAGAAAGCAGAAGGCTGCAAAACAGTAGGCACTGTGCAGAAGGCAGTAGAGCGGCTTTCTGCTTACTGTTTTCTGCCTACTGCCTACTCCTTCCTCGCCCTTCTGAGCCTCTGTGCCGCGCCCGTCTCCGCCCAGCAACTCGCGGTTCGTGGCGACACTGTCTACACGATGGCCGGCCAGGTGATTCGGGATGGCGTGGTGCTGACCCGCGATGGCAAGGTGGAACAGGTAGGCCCGGCAAGCGAAGTCAAGATTCCAGTCGGCTACAAGGTCCTGCGCGCCAGGGTAGTAACGCCCGGCTTGATTGATGCGCGTTCCGTAGTTGGACTCGCCGGTTATCTTAATCAGCCTCACGATCAGATGCAGCTCGAATTGTCGGCCTCGGTTCAGCCCGAGTTGCGCGCCACTGACGCTTACAACGCGCGCGAACGCCTGATCGATTGGCTGCGCAGTTTCGGCGTCACCACTATTCATACCGGCCACGCTCCCGGCGCGCTAATCTCCGGGCAAACAATGATTGTAAAGACTTATGGCGACGAGGTTGACGATGCAGTCATCGTCCCCTCAGCCATGGTGGCTACGACCCTGGGAACGGCCGGGATGGGCCAAGCAGGCAAATCACCGGGGACGCGTGCCAAACAGATTTCGATGTTGCGATCGGAGTTCCTAAAAGCGAGGGAGTATGACGCGAAGCAGACGGCGGCCAAGGAAGATTCAAAGCCCGCGCGCGACCTGCGAGTTGAAGTCCTGGTACGCGTCCTCAAACGCGAGATTCCACTGCTGGTGAACGCTCAACGCGCCCAGGACATCATTAGCGTACTTCGCCTGGCCAGGGAGTTTAATCTGCGCGTCATTCTGGATGGAGCGGCTGAGAGCTATCTGGTGATAGATGAGATTAAGGCTGCTAATGTACCCGTGATCCTTCATCCTACGATGTTCCGCGCGGGCGGGGAGACGGAAAACCTCAGCATGGAAACGGCAGCCACGTTACGCAAGGCAGGAATTCAGGTAGCACTTCAGAGTGGTTACGAAAACTACGTCCCCAAGACCCGGGTCGTACTTTTCGAAGCGGCTGTGGCTGCGGCTAACGGCCTGACTCTTGAAGAGGCTCTCGCGACGGTCACCATTGACGCCGCACGCATCCTCGGCGTTAACAATCGGGTGGGTTCGATCGAAAAAGGCAAGGACGCTGACCTCGCTCTTTTTGACGGTGACCCCTTCGAATACACTTCACACGTCATTGGCGTCATCATCAACGGGAAGATCGTTAGCGAGGAGATAAAGTAAGCGGCGGTAAAGAAACCGTTAGTTTGCTGCCCGTTCACTGAAGGCCTCCTCGGCAAAACCTCAGCGTAGACAACAAAACGATCCACGAAGTCACAGAAACAGCACTAAAAGTATCAGTGAATTTCGTGACTTCGTGGATCGCTGCCAAGCGGGTGCCGGTCTCCGATCTCGCGAGCTATGTACGCCGAACTAACAGGGACCCCTATCTTGCGCGCCACCATCACACAGGACGGGCTTTACGATGATCCAGGTAACAACAACCGCCGCCACTGCGGAGCCAATTATTATCCAGGTCTTTGATGACGGTCCGCCACCTGCCTTCTTTACCTCAGAAACCTCAGCGTATCGTACGATGCTGGTCGCCCCCGTCTTGCTGTCGGTGACAGTGAAGCCATCCTGTTCTTTAGCGCTGACATACCCTTTCAGCTTCGTCCCGTCCACAAGCTTAACGTCGACCCGCGCGCTAGAGCCCACTCCCAGCGTCTCTACTTTGATACGGGCCTTCGCGGCAGCATCCGTGTCTTGTCCTCCCTGCGCCTGAACGGACTGGAAAGCAAACGATGTAGCGAGGATCGCTACGGAAACCAATAGTGCGAAAGTTCTTTTAAACAAAACTAATTCTCCTCTTGCTGAAGTTGGAATTCCAAAATTGGAAGTCTCCAGTTGGCAATCGATATTCCATGAATTGAGAAGAACGAAAACTCACGAAAAACTCCGACTTGTCGTTAACGGCAAGCGGAGCTCTTCACCCTAAGGCAGGATTGACGGTGGATTAGTCGGCGTATTGCTGCACGTCACTCAAGCGAGGCGCAGCGTAATGGTACAGCGCAAGCAAGGATCAATGAACACTCGCTTTGTTTAGAGGTGGTCACGCCCACCCCAAACGAACGGGTTCTTTAACCTAGCGCGCCTACGGAACGGGAGACGCAGCCGCTGCTACGGGTGGCTTCTGTGGAATAAGGTCTTCCACACTCTTATAGATCTGCAAATACATTTGAGTCTCGCGCGGAATCAATAGACGCCAGGAGGAACCACCTCGCCTGATGTACAAGGGCAGTCGGGCAGCATTCGAATTGTATCCAGCCGCCAGCAATTCCGGCTGTGTAGCCAGACCCGAGCTGAGCGCATATTGCACGTCTTCATTCGCTGCCAAATCGTTCCAGGTATCCTGCATGTATAGAAGCATCGCTTCCAGCGCGTTGGCATGGTTACGCATACCCACAACGAAGTCGGGTGAAAGGCCTACTTGAGGATGTCGCTGCCTGATCAGGTTATAAGCCCACGGAATCATCTGCACCATTCCACCTGCGCCTGCTGTGCTTACCGAATAACGATAGGTGTCGGGCTCGTTCAAAGCGTAAAGCGAATAAATTTCGTCATAGAGCGCCTGCCGATTTTCCTCTCGAAAGCGTTGGTGGTCTACATGTTCAACCAGGCAAAGTCGCTCGGCCACACCGATGATTTGCGGCGAGATAAACTTTCCCTTTTCGCGTAAACGGTGCGCCGCCAATTCAATCATTCGGTGAACATAAGATCGCCCCGATCGCGTCAACTCAGGCGACAGCAGAGCAGGATGGGCGGACGTGTAATAAGCCATCTCGCGAAAGATGCCCTTTTTCTCAATCGGATATTCAATCACCAGAGGGACGAGGGAATTTCCCTGGCTATCAAATACGGCCACCGCGGTGTTGACGAAGTTCGAGCGCAGGATTCGCACGCTCAAAGGGAGCCCGAGCGAACTCGTCATCGTCACTTCGCCACCTTTGGTCAGAAAAGAGTCTTTGTAGAGGGTTATCAAGTGAACTCGCGAACTCGTCCGATCAAGCGCGGCCAAAGTTACCAGCTGGATTGAAGGCGAGGTCATTGCGGTCGGCAGCGGCCGCGATTTCAACATGCGCTCGGCCTCGACAATCCGCGCCTGAATCAACTGTGGAGAAAACGGGCGGACGGCCACTGGAGACGACTCAGGGCGCCGTTCGGTAGCTGACGGGCCAGCCTCGTCCGGTGTGGTCTCGGGCTTATTACCCAAAACGACGCCAGGCTGTGGCGCTTGTTCAGTCGTCTGTGGCGGTGGATAAGTTTTCGGCGGCAGTAGATGGACTTGCGGAGGCGTGGGCGATGCTGTTGGGGCGCTCGGTGTTCGCGATTCTGACTTTGGAGATTGGTTTTGCCTGTTTGGACTTTGTCCTTGAACAACGGTCAAGGCGAAAGCGGAGACAAGCAACAATCCGGCGAGGGAACTTCTTTTCATAAGCAAATGATTAGCCTTCCTAGACTTGCCGGGGGGCTGGCAGGCTGCGGTTAGATTCGCCGATGGCGGGTGAAGTTGTCAACACTTATGAGCAAACCTGCAGTCGGGGACGATCATCCGCAGATTGCGCTGATTACACAGATCAAAGAAACAAGGACGACAGACAGTTCAGACAAGTTTATTAGTATCTGTCCTGATCTGCGTAATCAGCGGATGCTCTTGTATCCCGCGTCGGTTATCCTTCGAGCCAGTCGCGTGTTAGGTCACACCACAACGCCAGGCCGCGCCATTCGTTAAAGCGTGAATAGTAACGCGCAATCTTCTTATCCGTGGCCTTGCGACCGTTGTTATGGAGCGAATTAAACTTGGCACGCGTCCATGAGTCGAGCGCCAAACCGTCATAGCGCCCCAGAAGTTTGAGCAGATTTTCGGCGGCATAAGGTCCAACTCCCTTAACTCCCCGCATTTCCTTGATCAACTCCGCCGTCGCCAGCGGACTCCTCAGCCATCCTTCAACGTCGAGCGCGCCCGAAGCCACTCGATCTGCTAGTTCCTTCAAATAAGCAGCCCGATAACCCGAACGCACCTCGTTTACGTAAAATTTCAACGGCATCAACGCCATAGCTTCCGGAGTTGGGAAAGTACGATGTCCATCATCAGATTCGCGTCCGAGACTTTCGACCAGTCCCGTCACCATTTTCTGAGTTAGCGCCCAGGAGCAATTGGTCGTACAAATCATCTTCACCAAATCCTCAAATACGGTGGGTGACCGCAAAAGCCGCCCAGCCCCTTGAATCGGTATCCAACCAAAATCAGCGTCGTCGGCCAACAAGCGGTAAAACGCACTCATATCGTCATCAAGCCTAAGCATGTGGCGAACGTCATTTGCAACCTTCGTGGCAGCCGACTGACCGAGCCGACGAGACGACTGGATTCGTATCGCGCGTTTAGTGCCGCTTATTGACACCGTTACGGGCCGCGCGTTCTTTAAATCGAGCGCTCGTGACAGCACCCATTGCTTTTCATCAATTCGAAACGGAAGCAGTCCGCACCAACCATGGCTAATGATGGTTCGCTTGAAACTGAACGTAGGCGGCGTAGTGATAGAGATTTCCATATGCTGGTAGCGCTCCGTATGCATCGGCTACAGTCAACCTGATTCTTGACACTTCGACTCTCCCAGCCTAGACTGATCCCACTTGAAAATAGAATAAGGAAGGCTGTACTTGCCATCCCCTAATACTCGGGGAATACGGCTTGAGTGGAGTCCAATACTGCGACTTTCTTACAGTTTTACGGTGAACGTAAGCACCGCTTCCGAACGATAATTAGAATTCCGGAGCTTTCCGGTTTCTCGCCCCATCAGGCCCATAATTAACCCGGTGGGGCGATGTCGTTTTTGTGTGACAAGGCATTCCCACCAACACTCCCCGATTCCCACCAGAATTTCCTAAAACTGTACAAAGAAGGAAGATTTTCCATTTCTCATTTGACATTTCTCATTGGTCATTGCAAGCCAAGCGCTGCCAGGACAAACATGACGCTCGTCCGTTAACATAGACATCGTGGTCTCTCTGAAATGTCCAATGAGAAATGTCAAATGATATATGGAAAATCTTCAGTTTTTCTCTTCACTTAACGAATAGGCTACAGACAGGAATTTTCCCCACTCACCTCACATAGATAGGGTTCGAAATAATCCATGGTTGGTTACCAACTCGCGACGATAGCTGCGGAAGGTAAACCTCTACCCGGTAGCTGCCCTTCTCGCGTACAACGAATTCCTTCTGCTTTATTCCGTACTCATCCTGGATTGGCTGCCCATCCCTTAACAAAACGATGCGGCTGGAAACCGGAGACATTACCGTCAGCCGAACCTCGTTTTGAAGTCCTATTTCGTCCCCCTGAATCCGATTCTCAATCCCATTTGAGGCCGAGAAGCTAAAACCCGTTGTATCGCCGAACACATCAAAGCCGATGAAGCAGTGACCGCCGCCCAGAGCCTCCAAAAAGGTCTCCGAACTCAATGGCCTGTCCCTCGGAATCAGCACATGAACTCTGACGAGGCGAAAGCTTCGTTCATAAGGGTCGAGTTGCAGGCCGAGCAAAGTCTTCCCTGACGAATCGATTAAACTAACGCCGATGTTTGCGTGGGCGTCGTTTCCAGCAGTCGCCACCAACCTTCGACCCGTTGCCGTGATCGCCTCATCCCATTTCTTCAAGTTCTCTGTAGGGCGTTGGTAGAAGTTTGCGAACAGCAGATCAGGATAACTACGAAAAGCCCAGAGGCTATCGAAAAACATTAGGAAAGGTCTGATCTGCCGCGCATTGGTGTAAACATTGTAGACCTCAACTCCGTCGTAACCGCTCGCATCCCAACTCTTGAACTCCTGGGGATACGCAACCAGCGCCAGAGATCCACGGGATTTGGCGTTGGAAACAATGTCTTGGGTTGTGGGCTTCGTCCCTTTATCAGCCGACTCATCAGCCGACTCGTTACCGGGGATCCGCAGCAGGCGATCGGAGTTGATCGCACTCACTTCATTGCCGTTGATGAACAATATCCCGGCGTGCAGTCCTTTCAAAGTCATCGCGGCGGTGTTGAAATCGCTTGACGTATGCTCGGTCAGAACAACGAAGTCAAGCTGGTTTGATTTTGCCGCGGCGATTATGTCTTCAAAGTTTCCGTTGCTATGGCCACCCAGAAAGGAATGGACGTGCGCCACTCCTTTGAATTCTCTAAACGTGGGGTCAGGGGTTAGCGGTTCGCGCTCCGAGTTGAGCAGTTGGATGGCCGAATGAAGGCGGCCCAGTTTGTAACGCCGGTAAGCAAACGGGATCTGCGAGAGCAGTACTACGAGGAGCAGGCCCAGTAAGAGTTTCTTCCAACGCTTCATGATGGGGAGCTTCACTCGATCAGTCCAGAGTTCAATCTTTAGGAGTTTCGGATTAACTGTCTTCGACGAGTTAGCGTCGGCATGAACCTGGCGCAGCCCTTAAAGGCCAAGCGTTAAGGCCAACCGTTCGTTTAGAGGTGGTCCGCGCCCACCGGTGCGACGTAAATGAAACCCTGCCGATAAAAATGAATGCGTCCGTTTTGAAGAGCTCCGCCCACCGCTACAGAATCGTTTCATCCCGGGCGACGCCGGTGGGCGGTGCCCACCTCTAAACGAACGTATGGCGAAAGGCCGTCGCAGACAGGTAATAAACTGGTCTAGTCTTCAAAATCTACCGAGGCGACGTGCTCGCTGATGGCTCTACCAAAGTTTGCCGCCTTCACGTGCTCCGGGTGAACAGTATAAGCCTCAAGTGCGGCGCGGTCCTTAAAGGTCGCGACCAGCCCGCTATCGTACGAGCGAGGCAGACGCAACACGTCAAAGCCGACCGACAAACTCTCGATCTCCTTTATTGCCGAAGACAGGCTGCGAAGCAAACTAACGTGCTCCTCCCTAACCTCCGGCTCTACCTCTGAGCGATATTTCCAAATGACGATGTGGGTTAGCATGACCTTTAGGATACAAGGCACCCAGGTCTAGAACTTTGTACTTAGAGCTTTGTACTTTGCCTCTTCAGCCAACGAGGAGGTGCAAACCAGGTACAAAGTTCAAAGCTCAAAGAACGACGACGAGAGTCTCACCCTTTGATCCTTCATCCTTTCTTTTCTTCGCACCATTGGCGCGTGACTTCGTGCCGGTAGTCGAACAATTTTTGCAGACGCTTCTGAATCAGGATCGGCGCCACCAGACGTCCCAGGAATCCCAGTGGCGGCTCGTAGTTTATTTCATCGCGGAGGATTGCCCCCTCAGAAACCGGTTCGACGATGTGGCGATGACGCCAACTGCGAAACGGCCCTTTGACCTGAATATCTTCAAACAAGCGTGGCGGATCATAAATAGTGTGCTCGGCAACCCATCTGACTTTAATTGGACCAAGGATCCGGGTCTCTATTATTGCCTGCGAACCGACCTCTGAAATCTTAGCAGATTGAATCACGCTGGCACTTTCCGAGGGCGGAGTAAGCAGCGTAAGTACGTTTGGCTGTTCGTGAAATTCGAAGACGCGCCGTGGACTTGCCCGGATGATACTCTGCTTCACAAATTGCATTTAGACACTAGTCGCATTTAGATACTATCTGACTACGGAACAAGTCCCGGGAGGCGGACTCCACTTTTGGTGGCGCCCTTAATTTCATTTTTCTCGGTGCGTTCTCTGTGTTCTCCGTGTCTCTGTGGTGGACTATCGTTACAAAGATTCACCACCGAGACACAGAGAACACAGAGAACACACAGAGATTAAGTTCAAAATGGGCGCTTACCCAAGTTTGCAGTGCCGGCGGCTGAACGCCGAAATGCAGGAAGTCAAAACCGCCGAGCGGGCTTATGGCTTTGGCTTTGGACTCGGCTGCGGTTGCGGCTTTGGTTCTTCAATCTGAAGACTGGAGCGCACGGTATCCCAGGCCGTCATGGCTTTCTTAAGCGCCTTATCAGGGCCAAAGAAAGTCAACACCACCAGCCGCTTTCCGATCACGCCCCAATAGATTTCCGCGGCGCCCGGTTCACCATCCAGGGTCGCGCGAATCTTCACGCCCTCAGCTGGTAGCGTTCCTATCTCAGTCGCGGCCGGCGCAGACTCCGGTTTGGCCCCGGCATCGGCAAAACCCTTTGTGGTTGACTGGAGGTACTTATCAACCAAAACACGTTTCGCCTCGGCCAGCTTCTCGGGTGTCGTTATCAGCGGGCGAAAGACAAAGACCTTAACCTGGGCGTCTGAGTCGGCCCGTCCCATAGTCAAGTCCTGGGCGTCTGAGTTGCTACTGTCGTTAAAGGACCAGCCGTTTGGATAGTTAAAGACCAGTCCGTCTTTATTGAATTGTTTTGTCTCCGGCGTCTGCGAAAGAACACCGACGCTGCAAAGCAGAATCAGTGACAGCAGTTGAAACAAGTTAGAAAATGATTTCATGTTGTCCTCCTGTAAAGCAAACTGTTAGTTTGCGGCTTGTGGCAGCCAGATATGCCGGTGACGTAACTCAGTGCTTCCCCACCTGACGCAAACTAACAGTTTGCTTTAGCTACGCAACTTTAGTTGCTCATTCAATAAATCCCAAACCTGGCGCACATGTTTCTCAGTCGTGCGAATGTTGCCAACCGAAAGCCGCAGCGTCAGCTTGTCGTTCAATTTCGTATGAGACAAGAGCGCCCTCCCCGTCGCGTTCACACCGTGCATGATGGCTTCATTTAGCACATCCAATCGGCCGTGGCGCGCAACTTCCGACTCCGCGTCGACAACTGGACAAGCCCGGAAGCATACCAATCCCAAAGGAACTGGGGCCATCAACTCCCACTCAGCCGATTCCTCCACCCATGAGGCAAAGAGCTTTGCCAGACGACAATGCTCTCGTATTCGCGCCGCCAGACCTTCATGACCAAAGTAGCGAATGATCATCCAGAGCTTCAGCGCACGAAAACGACGTCCCAGTTGAATACCGTAATCCGACCCGCTGCGCACACTCGCCTGCTCAGGCGTGCGCAGGTATTCCGGGACTAACGAAAACGCTCGTCGCAGAAGATCGAGGTGGCGGCAATACAAGACGGAGAGGTCAAAAGGCGTGAACAGCCACTTATGGGGATTGACTACTACTGAATCAGCACGTTCGCAGCCGTTCAGGATGTATCGGAGTTCCGGGACAACTGCGGCCGAGCCGGCGTAAGCAGCATCGACGTGCAGCCACATCGCATACTTCTCGCCAATGGGTATCATGTCGGCGATCGGATCGATACTCGAGGTTGAAGTGGTGCCAACGGTAGCAACTATACAAAAAGGAACATAACCGTTTCGCTTATCTTCTTCGATTGCGTCAACCAGCGCCCCAGCGTCCATCCGAAACTCTGAGTCGGTGGGAATCTTCCGCAAACCCTTTTGGCCCAGCCCCAAAGTTATTACTGCCTTCTCTATCGAGGAATGCGACTGCTCGGAAACATACACCCGCAGCAACGGCAGGTCTGTGCGTCCACTCATTCCCTCTTCACGAATGCGCAGTTCCACGCCTTCTCGTGCGGCGGCGATCGCATGCAGGCTCGAAACGGAGGCCGTATCGTAAATAATGCCGGTGTAGCCGGAATCCAAGCCCATCATCTGGCGCAGCCAGTCGAGTGTGACCTCCTCCAACTCGGTCGATGCCGGCGAGGTGCGCCATAGCATGGCCTTGTTGTCGAAGGCAGCGCTCAGCAGTTCCCCAAAGATTCCGGGCGCCGAAGTGGAAGTGGCGAAGTAAGCGAAAAACGAGGGGTGGCTCCAGTGGGTCAAGGCCGGGACGATTAGTCGGTCGATGTCGGCGATGATCTCTGCCATCGCTTCACCCTTTTGTGGAGGTGCGGCTGGGAGTTGGGCCTTCAAGTCTCCAGGCTCGATTTGCGCCAACACCGGTCGATCTTCGATGTGTTCGAAATAGTCGGCAATCCAATCGATGAGTTCGTGACCAAACCGCCGAAACTCTTCCTTGTCCATGTCGCCCAGGGGTGGAGCAACTGTCCTTGCAGTTTCCATAGTTGGCGCAGTCTAGATTAGGCGGGAATTAATTTCCATGTTTTGCAGACGAGGGGAACAACCGCGGCAGAGCGGCGTAGCTGGGAGCGCAGGCATCCTGCCTGCAATTGAGCGCAAAGCGCGAACCAGTTGATGAAGCACTTAATTCATCGAAACCATGACGCGTGCTCTGCACGCTTCGGCAGGCAGGATGCCTGCGCTCCCAGCTCTACGACCACCGGTCACTCTCTGACAGCCCTTCAGGCTGAATACGCGCCGAGTCAACCACCTTTCCCAATGCGGCCGCAAACTAACAGTTTGCTTTACAAGGCACTTAGAGATTGCGTGAATAACCGTCTCGAAGCTATTATTAAGCCTCGATTTTAAGCCTACAGTAAATCTGGTACCCGATGAGTGCTGCTGAAGCGGTCTGACCCAGCTTCGCACTCGTGACGTCAGTAACAAACCCATCGTTTGAGAGGACCATATGAAACGCATCCTACTTAGCCTACTAATCGTTGCCAGCTTGCTCATGGCCTTCGCTTGCCAACCCTCGGGGACTGGCAGCGACAAGGTCAGAATCGGCGTCTTTATGTCGATGACCGGATCGACTGCCAACTTCGGTATCTCCTCCGTCAACGGCATCAAAATGGCCGCAGATGAAGTGAACAAAGCGGGCGGCATCAATGGCAAGCAAATCGAACTGCTGGTGCAGGATGATCGGTCAGATGCCTCGGAAGCTGCGACCATCGTCACGAAGTTTGTGACGCAGGACCAGGTGCACGCCATCCTTGGCGAAGTGGCCAGCTCCCGTTCGATTGCAGCTGCGCCCATCGCCCAGAACGCGAAGATTCCAATGTTGACCCCCTCTTCAACCAACCCGGAAGTAACCAAAAAGGGCGATTACATTTTCCGCAGTTGCTTCATCGATCCCGTGCAGGGCGCCGCCATCGCGCAGTTTGCAGCCCGCACGCTCAACGCCAAGCGCGCCGCCATCATGGTTGATCGCAAGAATGATTACTCGACCGGCCTCGAGAGCGTCATCAAGGAGGTCTTTCCGAGATTGGGTGGCCAGATTGTAGCGACGCAGTCTTACCAGGAAGGCGATCAAGACTTCAACGCTCAGCTGACCTCGCTCAAGGGTTCGAATCCGGAAGTCATCTTTGTGCCAGGCTACTACAACGACGTCGGCCTGATTGCGAAACAAGCGCGCGACAAGGGCATCACGGTTCCGCTCCTTGGCGGCGACGGTTGGGACTCAGCGCAGTTGTATGCCATCGGCGGCACCGCGCTCAATGGTTCGTTTTTCTCAAACCACTATTCGCCTTACGATACTGATCCCAAAGTCGTGAAGTTCGTTAACGACTACAAAGCCCTCTACAACGTCCTTCCCGACGCGCTGGCCGCCACCGCATACGATGCCGCAAACATCATGTTTGACGCCATCAAGCGGGCAAACTCACTCGACGGCAAAGCAATCCGGGACGCGCTGGCCGCCACCAAGGGCTTTCCCGGCGTCACTGGGGACGTAACCTTTAACGAAAACCGCGACGCGGTGAAGCCGATCATCATGATCGAAATCAAGGATGGCGGCGCCTATGCTGTCAAAGAACGAGTTCAGGTAGAAGGCGCAGCGATGCCCGGGGCCAGCACAACCGCTTCACCGGCCACTAGCGCTTCACCAGCGTTGAGCGCTTCACCGGTTACGGGTAGTTCACCAGCAGCGCCGGCGGCTTCTCCCGCAAGCAAGACTACCGCTTCGCCGGGGGCACCGCCGCCACCTGCGAAATCGGGCGCGCCCACTAACACCGGGGCCGCTCCGACTAACAGGGCCACACCGTAATTCAGCCATTTCGGTTATTAGCAGTCTGACGAACTACACGACCGCGACGCCCAACTATGAGTACGTTCCTGCAGCAGCTAATCAATGGCGTGTCGCTGGGCGCGATTTATTCTCTAATCGCGCTTGGCTACACAATGGTTTACGGCGTGCTGAAGTTGATTAACTTCGCGCACGGTGATGTCTACATGGTCGGCGCGTTTATGGGCTACTACATCGCCAATGGCCTGGGCGCGCGAGGCGCCCAGGCTTTGGGCCAGAGCGCGGACGGTTTGATTGCCCGCGGACTGCTGGGAAGCGGAACAATGGAGCCATCGCTGATCACCGCTTTGGTGGTTATGCTGCTGGCCATGGCTATCTGCGCGGCTCTCGGCGTGATCATCGAGCGCTTCGCTTATCGACCGGTTCGAAAGTATTCGCGGCTAACTGCATTGATAACGGCGATCGGCGTTTCGCTCTTGCTGGAGAACGGCGGTCAGGTGGTCTTCGGTGCGGAACCCAAATTCTTTCCTGAACTATTTAAGAAACGAAACATCGAGCTCGTCGGCGGTGCCAGCATAAACAGCGCGGACATCATCGTGCTCATCATCGCGCTGGTATTGATGATTGGCTTGCAGCTGGTCGTTTATCGCACCAAGACCGGACGGGCGATGCGTGCCGTCTCGTTCAATCTCCAATCTGCCAAGCTGATGGGCATTAACACTGACCGCATTATTATGTTCACCTTTGCGCTTGGCTCGGCGCTGGCCGCAGCCGCTGGTGTCCTGGTCGCTATCCGAATCCCGCGTATCGATCCCTTGATGGGTATCCTGGTTGGCTTGAAGGCGTTTGTGGCGGCTGTGTTGGGCGGGATCGGCAACATTCCCGGTGCCGTGCTCGGTGGGCTGCTGATAGGTATTACCGAAACCATGGTGGTCGGCTACCTGGACCCGACCTACAAAGACGCGGTCGCGTTTGCCATACTAATTCTAATTCTCCTTTTCCGACCTTCCGGGCTGCTTGGTTCGGTGTCCCAGGAAAAGGTCTGATTGATTGATGAATGCTGATTGCGGAATGCGGAATATAGAATAAGGACTTCTTCATTCAGCATTCCGCAATCGGCTTTCCGCATTCGACATTTATGCCCCGCTACCTACGTAACCTGATCATCGCGCTCATTTTAATCGGCGTACTTTATGCGCTCGATATTGTTTTTCAGGGCCGACTAATCAGTCCTTACTTCGCCCGCATTCTGATGTTGTCCGGGATTGCCATCACCCTCGCGGTCTCGCTTAATCTAATCAACGGATTCACCGGACAGTTCTCTATCGGACATGCCGGCTTCATGGCTGTCGGCGCTTACTCGTCCGCCTATTTTTCGGTTAACTACGGTGCCAATCTGGCGGCCACCCTTGGCAACGGCAAGCTGGGTTGGGGGGTGGCCTTGGTTTTGGCGACATTAATCGGAGCTGCTTGCGCCGGATTTGCTGGACTGCTGGTGGGAGTGCCATCGCTCCGTCTCAAGGGCGACTACCTCGCCATCGTGACTCTCGGCTTTGGCCAAATCATTGTTGTTTTCCTGAACAACATCGAAGCAGTCGGCGGGGCCCGAGGCTACTCGGGTATTCCGATCGTGAAGAGCTTCTTCTGGATTTTCCTGATTGCCATCCTGACGATCGTAATCGTCTACAACATCGTGCACTCCGCCTTTGGCCGCGCCTTGATGTCGATTCGCGAAGACGAGCTCGCGGCCGAGGCCATGGGTGTTAATACAACTCGTTATAAGGTCATGGCCTTCGTTATTTCTTCGGCTTTGGCGGGCGCCGGCGGCGTGTTGCTGGCCCACTTCGATGGCTATCTGAATCCTAAGTCTTTCGAGTTTATTAAGTCGTTCGAGATTCTGATCATGATCATTCTCGGCGGCCTCGGTTCGATTGTTGGCTCGGTGCTCGGGGCAATTCTGTTGACGGTTTTGCCGGAAGCGTTGCGAGGCTTCGCCGAGTATCGCATGGTCATTTATTCATTGCTCCTGATCATTCTCATGATCACCCGACCGCAGGGACTCCTGGGTTCGACCGCAGCTTTCAAAGGATGGCGCGGGAAGAAAAAGGGAAAGACCCGCACCCAGGCGGAAGAGATCACCGCCGAAGACACGCGCGATAACGTATCGGTTGATAAGGCGACTCTCGGCGAACGCCAGAGTGAAACGTCGCTGGAAAAGGGAGACAAGGAGTGAGCTCGAGCATTACCCCAAACGCCTCAAGTAGCCCCAATATTGGCCCAGCCTCCGCAGCCGCCGGCAATAGTGGCGCGGTGCTGCGAACTGAAAAGGCGACAATTCGTTTCGGCGGCCTGGTCGCTGTCAGTGAACTCACCATGAACGTGCAGCAGGGTGAGATCTACGGGCTCATCGGTCCAAACGGCGCGGGCAAGACCACCATCTTCAACTTGCTCACCGGCGTTTACCAACCCACATCCGGCGAGATTTATTTTGAAGGCAAGCGGATTGATGGAAAGCGACCCTACGAAATCGCAGCCCACGGCATCTCCCGCACATTTCAGAACATACGCCTTTTCCCGAGCATGAGCGTGCTCGACAATGTGCTCACTGCCTGCCACATTCATACCAGCCAGACGTTACTTGACGTCCTCTTACGGACCACGCGTTATCGGCGCTGCGAAGCGGCTTCACTCGACTACTGCATGGAGTTGCTCAAGATCTTTGATCTGGATGATTTGAAAGATGAGGGCGGCACAAGTTTGCCTTACGGCAAGCAGCGGCGACTGGAGATTGTACGAGCGCTTGCTACCCGGCCGAAACTGCTGCTGCTGGATGAACCGGCCGCGGGCATGAACCCCTCCGAACAGGAAGACCTGATGCATCTGATCAAGCAGATCCGGGACCGCTTCAATCTGACCATTCTGCTGGTTGAGCACAACATGAAGGTGGTGATGGGTGTGTGCGAACGAATTCAGGTAGTGGATTATGGGAAGTCAATTGCACTAGGAATTCCGGAACAAATCAAGAACGATCCGAAGGTAATTGAAGCTTATCTTGGGGACTGAGGGAATTTCCGATTTCCGATTACCGATTGATTTCTCGTCGGGACTACGGCTTGGGACTCTCAAAAATCGGCAATCGGAAATTGGCAATTGGCAATGAGATCATGCTTACTTTAGAAAACGTTTCCGTAAACTACGGCGCCATCGAAGCTCTCACCGGCATCTCCATGCATGTTGAGAAGGGCGAAGTTGTGACTCTTATCGGTGCCAACGGGGCCGGCAAAACCACGACTCTCAAGACCATCACCGGGCTACTCGAGCCACGGTTGGGTCGCGTAGTTTACGAAGGCGAAGACATCAGTGGTAAACCAACCCATAAGCTGGTTGCCCGCGGCATTTCCATGTCGCCTGAAGGACGCGGAGTTTTTGCTAACTTAACCGTCCGCGAAAACCTGCAAATGGGTGCCTATCTGATTAAGAACAAAAAGAACATTGCCGACGACATGCAGCGCGCCTTTCGCATGTTTCCCAGGCTCAAGGAGCGCGAGTCGCAGAAAGCAGGCACTCTCTCGGGAGGCGAGCAGCAAATGCTGGCAATGGGCCGCGCCCTTATGTCCCGACCGCGCCTGCTGCTACTCGATGAGCCATCTTTAGGCCTGGCTCCGCTCGTCGTCCACACTATTTTCGAAGCGATTGAGGAGATTAGGAGTGAAGGCACCACCATCCTGCTGGTAGAGCAGAATGCACATGCCGCTCTGGGCCACTCCGACCGCGCTTATGTTTTGGAGACCGGAAGAATTGTGATGGAAGGGCCGTCCGCGCAGCTCGCCGCCGACCCCAGAATTAAGGAAGCCTACCTTGGCGAATAGGCTCCAGTGCTATCGAGAAGCCACCAGAATTCATTTTTACTCTGTTTAGAGAGCGCACGTGTGCGCCTGCCTCGCGCCACAATGACCTATGATTGAGCTGTTCCCGCGAGGGGCACACAAGTGTGCTCTCTAAACGATCATGTTATTGACGCTAACCGTGACCTAAACCCGCCCAAACTGTATAACGCCAGTCACTCCATGAAACTGCACCGGCACTGTCAGGTCCGCTTGCGTGCGATGGTAGCGATTGCGGCTCTCCTCGTCGGTCTGACGCTTGCCTGTTCCGAGCAAAAGACCGACGGTCCGTCAATCATCAAGATCGGATTCTTTGGCGATCTCTCCGGGCCTACATATAACTTCGGCCAGTCGGCCACGAACGGTGTGCTGATGGCTGCCGACGAGATTAATCAAGCCGGAGGAATCAACGGCCGCAAGATCGACATCGTCACCGAAGACGACAAAGGCAGCCCGGAACTGGCAGCTCAGTTAACCAGCAAACTAATCGACCGCGACAAAGTAATAGCCATTATCGGCGCCGGCGCTTCGGGAAATAGTTTGGCGGCAGCCCCCAAAGCGCAGTCGGCCCACATACCGCTGATCGCACCATCCTCCACCAACCCTGCGGTTACCCAAGCGGGCAATTACATCTTTCGCGCGTGTTTCATCGATGCGTTTCAGGGCGAGGTGATGGCGAAATTTGCCGCCAACACACTGAAGGCGAAAACAGCCGCCATCATGCTCGACTTCAATTCGCCCTATAGCCGCGGCTTGACGGAATACTTTGAGCTTAGTTTTGCCAAACTGGATGGCCGGATCGTCGCCAAGCAATCCTACTCACAGGGCGATGCTGATTACCGTGGGCAGTTGAGCGCGATTAAGTCGGCCAACCCTGACGTGATTTATATTCCGGGCTACTACGGTGATGTGGCGATTATTGCCAAGCAGGCGCGACAACTCGGATTGACGGTAGCGCTGCTCGGCGCTGATGGGTGGGACGCTCCGGAGCTTTGGGAACTCGGCGGGGATTCCTTGAATGGGAGCTACATTTCAAACCACTATTCAGCGGACGACCCGTCGGAAGACATTCAGAAGTTTGCGCATAATTACCGGCAGCGATTTGGGAACCTCACGCCCGACGCTCATGCAGCGCTCGCCTACGACGCATTGAGATTTCTGGCTGAAGCAATTCGCAAGGCGGGGACAACTGAAGGACCAAAGCTGAGGGACGCGCTGGCTGCAACCAAAAATTTTGCCGGCGTCACCGGGATAATCAGCATGGACGCCGATCGAAACGCAGTGAAGCCGGCAGTTATTTTGAAGCTCGAGGACCGCCGATACATCTACCAGGAGACAATCCAACCTGCGGCGGCACCTTCTCCCTCGCCTCAGCTTTCACCCTCGCCTCAGGCTTCCAAGAAGAAGCGGTGAATGTATCGCTCTGATAAGTCCTATGAGTCCTATTCCTACACAGCTTCCGAAGCTGACGTAAAGTGAAACTCCTTCACCTTGAGCGCCGGCAGCAGCGCTGAACTCCCGCCCTGGCCTTCGGAACTCCCCACTCGTTCCGATGCTCCTATCATTTCCACATTACCCGGCGCCAAAAGCTCCAGGAGACTCTGATTGAAGCGAAAGTTTGTCACCGGGTGTTTGATTTTCCCATTCTCGATATACCAGATACCGTCGCGCGTCAAACCGGTTTGCAGGGCCGTGCGCTGATCTACTCCGCGGATGTACCAGAAGCGACCGAGCAGAATGCCGCGGTCGGTGGCCTTGATCATGTCTTCGAGTGATGACCCGGGATCTGAGCTTTGCATAATATTATTCACCGGGCCCGGCGTCGGCTCCTTACCCTTCTCCTTTGCCCAAAAGCGAGAGTAAATCAGGTTCTCAAGTACTCCGTTGCGCACCAGGTAAATTTTCTTCGCCGGGAGTCCACCCTGGGCAGCCTGCGAACCAGGTAGTTCAGGATTCCAGGGATCGCTATAGATGTTGATACGCTCGTCGAAGATCTGCTGGCCCACCTTGGTCTTGCCGCCCGGCGCCGAAAAAGGACTGCGCCCCTCGTCCGCACTGCGCGCGTCAAACCCAAAGGAAAAACCCGAGAGCAGGTCAGCCACGGCTTGCGGTTCGAGAATCGCCCGATAAGTCCCGGGAGCCAGGGTTTGCGGTTGCCGGGATTCCAGCGCTTTACGAATCGCCTCGCGGGCCACGCGTTTGGAATCGAGCTTGGCCACGTCAAAATGGTTGCGCAGGAAATAACCTGAGCTGCTTCCGTCAGGAGTACGCGCGGTAGTTGAAAGGCTAACCAAACTTGAGCGCGCGTAATTAAAGTTCCCGTTTTTCGTGGCCGAAGCGCCGGCCGAACCGCGCGCCTGATGAAAACCCGCGCCGATGACGCCGGCCTTTTCACAGCCGGCAATCACGTCGTTTATCGAACGGGCGCGATTCTGGAGGGAAATATTCGAGGTCGCTTCAGCGTAACCATCCACTGGCTGGTATGTCTGGGCCCCCAGCGTTGGCAGGTATTCGCGATCGACTGGGGAGATCCGGGCCAGTTGTTCAGCTTGCCCCACCGCTGCTCTGAGCGAGTCATCGTCCATTTCGTTGGTCGACGAAGAGCCTCGCTTCTTGTCGATCCAGACCGTAACGCCGATGGTTGTGTTCTCTCGCGCCCCGCTGGTCGTAAACGAATTCGCGGCGAACCGCAAATGCGAATAGTTTTCACTGCCGACGTTTACAGTCGCGTCATCAGCTTTCACATAGCTGAGCAGTTTCTCGGTGATGTCTCGAGCTTCTTTTTCAGTTAGTAGCATTGAAATCTCCGTATAGGTCCTATTTGTCCGATTGGTCCTATTCCTTCTTTTGGTCCTACCGCGCCGCAGTATTAAGCACATTGACGCCGCGGAAACGGGCCACCGGGCACCCATGGCTGACGGCGTTCGACTGTCCCGGCTCTCCCTTACCATCGTTGGAGCTGCCACCTATCTCGTAAGTCGCGGGTCCGCCGAGCCCGTCGCAGGAGTTCCAGAAATCGGTCGTGCGCGATTGATAAGCCACGTCTCGCACCATCCCGCCCACCTTACCGTTTTTGATTTCGCGGAATGTCTGGCCGCCAAACTGGAAGTTGTAACGTTGCTGGTCTATTGAATAGCTGCCGTTGCCATGGATGAGAATCCCCTTCTCTACCCCGCCTATCAATTCATCTAAGCTGGTGTTTTCTTTAGCGGGTTGCAACGAGACATTTGGCATCCGGGGGAAAGAAATGCTGCCCCAACTATCCGCGTGTAAACAACCGTAAGACTTCTTGCTTGGTGACATGTTGGCCAGGTCGCGAGTGGTTTGCCAATCAACGAAGAGTCCGTTCTTGATCAGATGCCATTGCTGAGCAGGCACGCCTTCGTCATCATATCCGACCGTTGCCAGCGCTCCCGGTTGGGTTCGATCCGCAACAAAGTTCACGATCTTCGACGCAAATTGAAGCTTGCCAATCTTGTCACGAGTCAGAAAACTAGTGCCGGCATAGTCAGCTTCCCACCAGAGCGATCGATCCAATTCGGTTGGGTGGCCCACAGACTCATGAATCGTCAGCCACAGATGCGATGGATGAAGAACCAGGTCATACTTTCCCGGCTCAATTGGTTTGGCTTTGAGTTTGGCGACAGCGTCTTCTGCAGCCTGCTCAATCTCGTTTAGCCAGGGATACTTCTCCAGGTATTCGTAGCCCATCCCCTGCGGACCAGCCAAGTCTGTGCGCGACTGAAAATCGCCGGCGGAACGGTCTATAGCAGTCACGTTGAAGCTGGGATTGGCGCGAATGATGTACTGATCGATGCGGGAGCCGTCAGTCGAGGCATAGAATTTCTGTTCGTTTACAAAGCCCATCGACGACTGAACAAAACTGACGCCGCTGGTTTTCAGTGCCCGCTCGTTCAGCTTCAGCAGAAACTGAATCTTGTCGTCGATCCCAACTTCAAATGGATCCTTCTCAAAGGCGCTCTTCCAGCTGGCAACTACTTTCGGCGCCGGGACCATGGTGATTCGCTTGCGCTGATAGACAGAGTTTGCCCGCGCGATGTCGACTGCCTGGCGCGTGATGCGCCTCACTTCCGCGGGAGTCACGTTCCGACTGGAGGCGAACCCCCAAGTGCCTTTGAACAGCACGCGCACGCCAAAGCCAAAATTCTGACTGCGCGAAACGTTCTGCACCTGTTTCTCCCTGGTGGATACCTGTTCGGTGCGATAGCGATTGATTCTTATGTCTGCGTAGGTAACGCCGAGGCTGCGCGCGGTCCCAAGGGCTATGTCGGCCAGGGCCATCTTATCGACCGCAGCCGCCGCAGCAGTTTCGACCGCTCCGACTTCGCTGATAAAGGCCGGTAGTGCTGATGGCAGCGCTACTGCGCCCGCAGCTATACTCGCAGTCTTAATGAAATCGCGTCGAGACGTCATGGACAAGACCTCTTGAAGGATGGGATTTGAAAAAGGGCGGGAAGATCTAACGCAACGAGCCGGAGATTGTCAACAATTTACGCAATGATCAGTTCCCAACGTCGGGCCCGCTCGATTAATGCCGCTTCGAGCAAAGGCCAGTCGTGCAAAGTGGCAGGATCGAAGTCAGCCCCATTCGGCCAGACCAATGTATGAACTTCAGGATCCAGCTTCACTTGGTTAAAGATGTCGAGCTCTCGCAACGGCCCATATAATTCACCGGCCAGAATGGGTCGGAAATCAATCCGCTGCTCACTTTGGTCGTCAAAGGCGATTTGCAGCGTATACGGCCCGATGATGGTGAAACTGGTAACTCGGTAAATTGAGTGAGTCATTGCGTTATCAGCTCTGCACAAAAAGTGTTTCGGCCAGTCCGCGTTTAGCGGACGACTGAAAATAGCCCAGCGATTCATCGCTGGGATAGCAAGAATGCGTCACGAAGTCCGTGAAAACGGACGACTGAAAAAGAGCTGATATCTGGTGGCTACCATTTCAACCGTCCGCTGCACGGACTATAACCATGTGGCTGCTGATCCCAGCAGTGAACTGCTGGGCTACTATCAGTCGTTCGATAAGCGGACTGAGAAAGCTTTTTTTGCAAAGTCGCTTTAGCTTAACAGCGTCCCGCGGGCTGCCAACAGAGCTTCCGAAACCTTTGCCGGCGCAGTGCCACCAATCTGTGCTTTGGTTCCGAGCGTCCTTTCCAATGAAAGCGCTGCCAAGACATCGCTATCAATCAAGGCGGAAAGATGACGCAATTCATCAAGCGACAGATGCTCTATCTCCACTCCACGTTCAATTGCCCGCACGACAATCCGTCCCACTGTCTCGTGCGCCTCACGAAACGGCATTCCTTTGCGCACCAGGTAGTCGGCCAGTTCGGTGGCGTTCATCATCCCGTGAGACGCGGCTTGTTGGGCACGATCCTCCCTGAGCTCAATGTTTCGCAAGACCAGCGTCGCTACATCGAGACACGCCCCGGCGGTATCAAACGAATCGAAGACGGCCTCCTTGTCTTCCTGCATGTCTTTGTTGTAGGCGAGCGGCAATCCCTTAAGCATAGTCAGCAGCGAAACCGTGTGGCCAAAGACGCGACCTGCCTTACCGCGCACCAACTCCATCGAATCAGGGTTCTTCTTTTGGGGCATCAAGCTCGACCCCGTGGCCACCGCATCGCCGAGTTCGAAGAAACCAAATTCCGAGGTCGCATAAAGGATGACGTCTTCGGCCAGACGTGACAGGTGGACCATGATTAGCGAACAGTCACTCGCAAACTCAACACAGAAATCACGATCGCTGACAGCGTCGAGGCTATTGTGCGAGACTCCTGAAAATCCTAACTCGCGCGCGACGGCCTCTCGATCGATTGAAAACGAAGTCCCGGCCAGCGCAGCGGAACCAAGCGGTGAGACGTTGACTCGCTGACGAGTTTCAACCAGCCGCTCGCGATCCCGCGCCAGCATTTCAAAGTAGGCCAGACACCAGTGAGCAAAAAGTATCGGCTGCGCTCGTTGAAGATGCGTATAGCCTGGGATCACTGCCTCCCGTTTGCTTTCGGCCAAGTCCAACAACGCTTCCTGAGTTGCCCGTGCCCGGCCGTCGAGCTGATCAATCGCGCCTCTTAACCAGAGGCGCAAATCAGTGGCAACCTGATCGTTTCGACTGCGGCCAGTGTGCAGCTTACGACCGGCGTCTCCCACCAACTCCACCAGACGGGCCTCGACGAATGAATGAACATCCTCTGACTCGATTTCATCAAAGTAGCCGCTGTCGTCTTCGGCGCGGTCAAGGATCGCCTGCAACCCCGACTTGATCCGGGCGGCCTCTTCAATTCCCAGAACACCGGCGTGGACAAGTCCATTGCAATGCGCGACACTCGCGCGGATATCCACCTCAAACAGTCGTCGATCGAATGTGAATGAGTTATTAAACTTCGCAAACGACGGATCGGCTGCACCCGTGAATCGCCCGCCCCAAAGGTTCTTGCCTTTGCTCATTTAGCTGCTCCTACTTTTTCCTGGGAATGCCTTGCTTGGCAACTGGTGAATTAAGACACCGACTAAATTCCCGGTGGTGTCCTAACATGAGTTTTTCTCTGTGCGTCCTCTGTTTTCTCTGTGTCTCGGTGGTGGGAAACGTCGCAAAGACTCACCACAAAGACACAGAGAACACAGAGGACGCACAGAGATCGGAACTAGTATCGACTAGGTCCCCCTGCACTTGACGTCCACGCAACTTCATTGTTAGTTTATGCATCTATGCACTAGTTATGCAAGTTGAGTGCATAGTAGGTGCAGATGCAAAAGAGTTTACGACAACAAAAGCTTTTGAGCCTGATCAGAGCCAAGCCGTTTGGCACTCAGGCCGCGCTTCGTGATCAGCTGGAACGCGCCGGCGTTCCCACAACTCAATCCAGCCTTTCGCGAGACATGGAAGAGTTGGGGATTGTAAAGCACCGCGGCCATTACACCACGCCGCGAACAAACGGGGCTGCCGTGCGCGGACTATTGAGCCTCGATCTGGCTGGCGAAAATCTGGTGATTGCTCGCACCGAACCTGGCCTGGCTTCTGCCGTGGCTGTGGAGATCGACGGTGCGGCAATTTCTGAAATTGTCGGCACGCTCGCTGGAGAAGACACCATCTTCGTGGCGGTTCGAGATCAAAAAGCGCAACGCGCGGTGATGAAGAAAATTTGGGAGTTGTTTGGATGATCTCTGTGCAATCTCAGGGTCCTCTGTGTCTCTGTGGTGCCCTTTTGGACCATAGTTCATCTACCCCAGAGACACAGAGGGCACTGAGATTGCACAGAGACTAAGAGAATAGTAGGAACCGAGGGTCAATGAGCGACACTAAAATCAACAAAATCGTTTTAGCTTACTCTGGTGGGCTCGACACTTCAGTCATGCTTCGCTGGCTTAAAGAGCAATATGCCTGCGAGGTCATTTGCTATTGCGCTGACGTAGGTCAGGGTGAGGAACTGAGCGGCCTCGAAGAAAAGGCGCTGGCTACCGGTGGTTCTAAACTCTACGTGGAAGACCTGCGCGAAGAATTTGTGCGCGAATACGTTTGGACCGCGGTCAAGGCCAATGCAGTTTATGAGGGTGTTTACCTGTTGGGCACTTCCCTCGCCCGTCCGGTGATTGCCAAGCGTCATATTGAGATTGCGCAGAGGGAAGGCGCTGATGCCGTGGCCCATGGCGCCACCGGTAAAGGAAACGATCAGGTGCGGTTTGAGCTGACCTATTACTCACTCCAGCCTGATATCAAGGTCATTGCTCCGTGGCGCGAGTGGGAGTTCAAGGGACGTACCGATCTCATCAACTATGCAAAGGAACACAACATTCCAATTACCGCAACGCAAGCGAAACCTTATTCGACCGATGCCAACCTGATGCACATTTCTTACGAGGGTGGGATTCTGGAAGATCCCTGGGCCGAGCCGCCCGAGAATATCTTTCAGCTGACGCGCTCCCCGGAGAATGCCAAACCGGAAGCAGAATACGTGGAGGTTTCCTTCGAGCATGGCGAGCCGGTGGCCATTAACGGGGAATCACTGGGGCCGGTAGCGTTGCTTGAGCGGCTAAACAAAATGGGCGGCGAACATGGGATTGGCCGCGTCGATTTGGTGGAGAATCGGTTTGTCGGCATGAAGTCTCGCGGAGTTTACGAGACGCCTGGCGTCACGATCCTCCAGGCTGCACATCGGGCGTTGGAGTCAATCACGCTCGACCGAGAGGTAATGCACCTGCGCGATTCGTTGGGAGTGAAGTTTGCGGAGAGCATCTATTACGGTTTCTGGTTCGCTCCGGAGTTTGAGTTGATGAAGAAGATGGTTAACGAAACACAGCACAACGTTTCCGGCGACGTCAGGCTAAAGCTTTACCGGGGCAACTCAATCGTGGTTGGACGTCGTTCGCCGCATTCACTCTACGACGAAAGCGTGGCGACGTTTGAGGCAGACACGGTTTACAACCAGCGTGATGCTGAAGGGTTCATCAAGTTGAATGCGCTGAGACTGAGAATGCGAGGGAAGTAGAGGAGCATAGATACGTTTTGAGGTGGGCACCGCCCACCGTGACGGCGGTGGATGAAAAGACGGTAAATGATTAAACGTGATTATTTGCGTGAATGATTTCATCCAGGGCACACCGGTGGGCGGTACCCACGTCTAAACGTACGATGATGAGGGAAAGTAACCGTACGATGAGGAAAGCCCTTAGTACGGGAATATCGGAGGTACTTATGAACAAGGCGGACACAGCGCAACTGCAAATCAACCTTATTGAGGCAGACAAGATTGGTTCGGCCACATCTCCCCTTGGTTTGGGCAAAACGGTCGCGACCCTGGCCTCTTCCGAGGCACCACGCTCGGGTGACGTCGTCGTAGTGCGCGCCCTCACCGACAGCGCTACCTACAACATGCTCGAACTGCCCAGCGGACGTCTCGCGAAGATCAATCCCGGCGACGTGCTAATCGGCGTACTGGGTCGCCGTCGCGCGCTGAAGGGTTTCGTCGGCGATGTTCCCCCTACGGTCAACGCTGGTGATCAACTGCATTTGCTAAACATGGGCGGTGTGATCGGAAAGTGTACTGGCCACCACTCCAGCTTGAGCGACGCCATCGAAGTTGAGGTCATCGGCCTGGCCGCAGATGAAACCGGCGGAGTGCTAAACATCGGATCTGTCGCCCTGCCTCTGGTAACAAGTCTCGGTGAAACTGCTCCGTTGGTCCTGATCGCCGGGACCTGCATGAACAGCGGAAAGACTTACGCCGCAACTGAGTTGATCAAACAGGCGACTCGCGTCGGGATGCGTGTAGCCGCGGCCAAACTTTCCGGTATTGCTTGCCTGCGCGATACCTTGAACATGGCCGATCATGGCGCTATCGCGACGGCAAGTTTTCTCGATTGCGGTTTACCTTCTACTGTTGATGCCGGCGATCTGTCGCCGGTGGCGAAGGCCATCATTGCCAGGCTTAACCAAAGTTCGCCCGATTTGATTGTGATCGAATTGGGAGACGGAATTCTGGGCGGCTATTCGGTGGAGTCGGTTTTCGACGATGCCGAACTGCGCGCGGCCACGGCTGCAATCATTTTTTGCGCTTCGGACTATGTGGGAACGTGGGGAGGCATTGAACTATTTCGCCGGCGCGGAATCGCCGTGGATTTGATCGCCGGCTCGGTCACCGACTCTCAGATGGGCCAGGATTACATCGAGCGCGAATTTGGCGTTCCCGCCGCTAATGCCCGACGCGACGGCGCGCTGCTTTTCGAACGCATCAACTCGAAGCTTGAGGCGGCAAAAGTCACTGCCTAGCTGGGAGCGCAGGCGGCTCGCCTGCATCGGCGGCGACAGCCGCTCTTAGTGGCGTGACCAACCTGTTGGGTAATCATTGAGTTGTTAAGTTAAGCAGCTCTTCGGTTCACGCCCGGTGGTGTGGAGGTCGTCTGCGCCTGACGGCGCTCATGCAGGCGAGCCGCCTGCGGTCCCAGGTTACGAGTTGCGCCGGCGAGAGCGGAGCAGGCCAATAACGAGGAACGCAATGCCTACGTAGATAAAAGCCCGCGGACCGCGGATTCCAATGGCTATGAAGGCAATGGCCAGAACCAGGAAAACCATGAAAGTGTTTCGCATTTGATATTGATACGTCCTGCTTGACTCGCAGGTCAAGCAACCAAGCGCAAGGGGAGAGTTGACGGCACTATGGCTGCTGACAAAATTCGCATCGGGATCTTCGGCGGCTCCGGCTATGGCGGCTCGGAGCTTCTCCGTATTCTCCTATTCCACCCGAACGCCGAAATCGCGTTTGTCACTGCCAATGAACAAGCCGGTAAAGCGGCGAGCGCGGTTCATCGAAATCTCCATGGCCTCACGGATCTTGTATTTGTGCCTGCACCGGACGACCAGGCGGCGCTCGCCGATTTGGATTGCGTGTTCCTGGCCCTGCCTCACGGACAGGCGATGGACATCGTTCCCCAGTTGCCGCAAAACGTAAAGGTAATCGATTTGTCTGGAGACTTTCGTCTTCGTGACCAGGACGCTTTCGAGCAGCACTATGGCCGGGCACATACCGCGATGTCGTCGCAGACTGACTTTGTTTATGGTCTTACGGAAACAAATCGAGAGGCAATCAGGAGCGCCAGGCTGATCGCGAATCCGGGCTGTTTTGCCACCTCCACGTTATTGGGTCTGGCGCCTTTAGTCGCTAACGGACTGATCAGCGGACGAGTCATCGTGGATGCGAAGACCGGTTCGTCAGGCTCGGGCGCCAAAGCTGCGGCCAATACACACCACCCGCAACGCATGAATTCGTTTTATGCTTACAAGCCTTTCACGCATCAACACGTGCCGGAGATTGAGCAGGAACTGCGAAGCGTCGGCGATTGGACCAGCGAGCTGGTTTTCATGACCCACTCGCTGCCGGTAGCGCGAGGCATCTTCGCTTCGATCTATGTCGAAGCCCAGGGCGAAGTGAGCCAGGAACAACTGCATTCCGTGTTTTCAGAGTTCTACTGCGACTCGTTTTTTGTGCGACTGGTGAAAGGTTCTCCGGACATTAACTGGGTGAAGACCACAAATTTTTGCGACCTCGGTTTTGCGGTCCGCGGCCGGCAAGTGGTGGTGTTTTCGGCGATCGACAATCTGGTTAAAGGCGCCGCCGGCCAGGCCGTGCAGAATATGAATCTGATGTTCGGCCTGGATGAAAAGACCGGCTTGATGTTGGTGGGAACGAATCCCTAGACTCGTTCTTAACCCCCCTCCGTTTAGAAAGGGCACTTGCCGGGGTCCCCGGCCGGGCAGCCCGGCTGGGGTGGCTGTTGCCCCCGCGGGGTCGGACAAGTCCACTTTCTAAACGAAGCAAGTTTTAAGGTTTTGCCTTTTCTTGGCGTCTTGGGCGGTTAGCGATTTGGGCGGGTAATTCGATATGACGACAGATACACACTCCTCATTGGAAAACGTGGTAGCGCGTGAAGAGCGCTACCAACTGGCAACCTACAAGAAGATGCCTATCGTAGCTGACCGCGGCGAAGGTGTATGGCTCTACTCAAGCGACGGTGAGAAGTATCTGGATCTTTATGGCGGTCACGCGGTCGCCGGAACCGGCCATTCACACCCGCACGTGGTTGCAGCAATTCGCGAGCAAGCCGGGAAGCTTTTGTTCTATTCCAACCTCGTTTACTCGGACGCTCGTGCGCGCGCCGCTGAGAAGTTGGTTTCAGTTGCACCAAATGAATTGACGAAAGCCTTCTTCTGTAATTCGGGCACAGAGGCAAATGAGAATGCCATGCGCATGGCGCGGATGGCGACCGGCCGCGAAAACATCATCACCTTTTCCGGCGGATTTCATGGCCGCACGGCCGACTCCATTAGCGCCACCTTTCTTGGCAAGTATCGCGAGCTTGGGAAACCCAATGTACCGGGTCACCTCGAGGCCAGGTTTGGCGACATCGAATCCGTGCGGGCGCTGGCGGATGAAGGCGTTGCCGGAATAATGCTCGAACCAATCCAGTCGATGGCCGGAGTGCGGACTGCTGAGCCGCGCTTCTTCCTTGAGTTGCGGGAGCTGTGCGATGCACGCGGTATCGTTTTGATTTACGACGAAGTGCAGACCGGCGTGGGTCGCACCGGCGATTGGTTCTTTGCCGGCAGCGAAGCGGCAGCTGGCGCGGTACCAGATATCGTCACGCTAGCCAAAGCGCTGGGCAGTGGGATTCCGGTGGGCGCATGTCTGGTCAATGAGCGCATAGCATCGCATATTAAAGAGAACGATCTGGGAACCACTTTTGGCGGCGGTATGGTCGCCATGGCCGCGATAAGTGCGACTCTGGAAGCGATTGAGGATGACGAAATGCTCGAGAATGTGAAAAAGGTTGAAGCGCATCTGCGTGAGCGTTTGTCTGAAGTGCCGGCAGTCGTTGGAGTGCACGGACGAGGTTTCCTGCTGGGCCTGGAGTTTGCGGAGAAAGCCGCGCCAATTCACCAGGCCCTGCTCGAACGCCGAATAATTACCGGAACCTCAAGCGATCCAAAAGTTTTGAGACTCTTGCCTCCGCTATGTTTGGAGCGACAACATATCGACATCTTCGTCGGCGCCCTGAAGGAAATATCCGCCGCTTGAGCGCGTTTTATCCGCGTGAATCTGCGGCTAGGTTGGCTTTCCGATTGACCCCTTCAGAACAACTTCATACACTGCCTGTCACCGTGCCGAATTCAGACGAAACGTTCGCACTTTCCAACTTGGAACAATCAGACCCGAGCTACTCATCCCGCGAACCAGCTGGCGATCAGTCACCTGATCCGGATAATCCCCCGTGGGGATTGGGCGGCGCTCTTCTCGTTTGGTTGGCAAGCATCCTGTTGATTGTCCTGATGCCGGTGGTCTTTCTTCTACCTTATGCGTGGGCCAAAGGGTTCCACAGCGGAATGCCAGATTATGCGGAGGCTTTGACCCAGTTTGCTCTTACCGACAAGACTGCTGTGATCCTTCAGGTAGTTTCACTTTTCCCAAGTCATCTGATTACCCTGATTCTGGTCTGGGCTGTGGTCACCAGGTTTGGCAAGAAATCTTTTTGGGTTGCGATTGGCTGGGGTTGGCCACAGAAGTTTCCCTGGTGGCTAAGCGTAATGTTCGGAGTTGTCCTGTTCGTAGTTGGAGGCCTTATCGCGTGGCTTTTTGGCGCTGAGAAACCGACGCAACTAGAGCAGATCGTAAACAGTTCGATTACAGCTCGGTATCTAATTTCGTTTCTCGCAGTTTGCACAGCTCCTTTTGTGGAAGAGTTTGTCTACCGAGGAGTGCTTTATGCACCCCTCCAACGTTTGACTGGTGTGCCGGGGGCCGTCGTCATTGTCCTCGCGCTGTTTACCATCATTCACGTTCCTCAATACTGGCCCAACAGCGGGGTGATCGCAGCTGTGGCGCTACTTAGCATCGCCCTGACAATCGTCCGGGCTTACTCCGGCAGGTTGCTCCCGTGTATTGTCATTCATCTCGTCTTTAATGGGATTCAAGCAATAATCCTAATCATCGAGCCTCATATCAAACCTCTTATCCCCAGCGCCGAGCGAGCAGCCCCGGCCGCCGCATTTCTGTGGTCGCTGGTGAACTCCGTTAGCTGACAAGATGGATTGCGAAGTCGTTGTAGTAGGTGGCGGCATCGGCGGGTTGACAGTCGCTGCCTTGCTCGCGGCCAAGGGGGTTGACGTCTGTGTCCTCGAGAGAGAACCGAGAGTCGGGGGCTGCGTCACCAGCTTTGAGAAATTTGGCTACAGTTTCGAGCCAGGCTACGGCCTCTATTCGTCCTGGCAACCCGGTGAGATTCACGATCGACTATTCTCCGAACTCCCAGTTGAGCCGCCCGAGGTTCGTCCCTTAGACCCCGGCTATCTGGTTCGTCTTCCTGACAAAACAGAAATCTCACTGACGGCTGACAATGTGGCATTTGAAGACAACCTGCGCACAGTTTTTCCGGAGTGTGCCGACAAGGCAATTTCGTTTTATCGTGAGCTCGGATCAGTGAGTGCGACGTTACAGCGGCTGCTCCGACGGACGCCCGATTTCCTGACCGCCTCAAGATCTCGCCAAGCGTACGCGTTGCTTGCCGAGGGAAGGATCGGTGCGCGAATTCTAGCCTCCAGTAAGCATACCGCCCTTCAGCATCTGGATGGAGTTTCCCTCCGCTTCCGTCGTTTCCTGGATGTGCAACTCCACGCCCTGGCCCAGTCTGGGACGCACGAAGTTTCCTACCTTTACGCGGCTTTGGCGCTCACCGCACCACGAGGTGGCTTGTTTGAAATTCGTGGGGGCGCTGGGGCGCTGGCAGACAGCTTGGCAGACTCCATTAAAAAAAGCGGGGCCAGGATTCGCTTGAACACGCCTGTGCTACGGCTGAAGTACGACTCTACCGGGAACCCCCAGGGTGTTGATCTCCTGAGCGGAGAGACTGTAACTGCTGCCAAAGCAGTCATCAGCAATCTGACACTGTGGGACACCTACGGCAAGCTGGTGGGCCTGAATCGCACGCCAATTGAGGTCCGAAAAGAACTGCAGTCGCTTCGTAGTTGGGGAGCTTATCTTCTCTATCTGGGCATGGAGGAGGAAAGCGAAAGGTCGGTCGCCCCGAACCGCCTCCTCGCGCTGACCGACTGGCAGGACGGGCAGGACTACGATCCCGAAAACAACCAGTTATTCTTTGCGCCGGCGCCCTCGTGGGACTTGAGAGCACCCGAGGGGAAACGAGCGGTGACCGTTCATTCCTTCACGGACGTGGATGACTGGTTTACGTTCCACACAGACGAAACCGAACTCGAGCAAAAAGATCAGCTCCTGCTCGAGGCCTGTTGGCAACGACTGCACTCCACCATGCCAGAGTTGGGGAGCCGCATCGAAGTAATCGACACTGCCACCCCACGAACTTATTACGATCAGACCCGACGAAAACTGGGGATGGTGGGAGGAGTGGTTCCTACACCGGACGCTTTCTGGGGCCATCAGCCGAAGTATCTAACTTGTTTTCCAAACCTCTTCATCATTAGTGACACAACTTCCCCGGGCGGAATAGCTGGTATCAGCAACTCCGCTCTCGCGCTGGCTAATAAACTCACCCACAGCTAACCTTCCAGCTCTCTCTAAACAATCATCTTATTAATGGCATTTTTACCCCTGTTTAGAGAGCGCACCTGTGCGCCTGCCTCGCGTTACCCTCAACCGACAGTTGCGCTGTTCCTGCCAGGGGCACACAAGTGTGCTCTCCAAACGATCGTGTTTATGAACTCCTCGGGCTAAATTTTGGGAGCGCACGCGGAAAACTGCTAGACAAACAGCGATTGTCTATTGTATACGTGCAACAGACAATATGTTTATTACTATCGACGAGACGGACCGACGGCCTATTTATCAGCAGGTTGTGGATGAAATTAAGGCCCTGATTGCGGCGGGCGAACTGCCGGAGGGCTCTTCCCTGCCCCCGGTCCGCCAGGTGGCTGCGGACCTGGGGGTAAATCTCAACACGATTGCTTTTGCGTACAGGGAACTTCAAAAGGCGGGGTTAATCAGGGTCAGGCACGGAGCCGGTGCCGTGGTTATCTCTCAAGGGATCGCTCAGGCCAGCGAGGAAAGACTGCAAGCCAAGCTGATGCCGGCATTGACAGACCTCATTCTTGCCGGACTCACGCGCGCCGAAGTGATTGCCGTAGTCAATAACGCACTAAACACCCTAATCGGCCAGAAAGTTCGCTAAGCAGGGCTTAAGGCCTCGGGTTTAGATCCTGGTCTGGGGCCACCTGCCGTTCACTTGTGATCGGAAGGCGGGGTTGTTGTTCCCCGGGGCTAAAAGTCGGCCGCTCACGCGGTTCGAATGTGCGTGGCGATGATGGAGGCTGCGGTGAAGATGGCGGGTTGTTTGGGTTACCATTTGAACCCGCTCCGGTGTTATGCGGCGGCGTATACCCGCCTGGCACGTTACTAGGATTGTTATAGCCGCCAAAGCCGTATCGACCGCAGCAATTGCCTCCGTACATGCTGTTGTAGTAGGAACCGCCATAAGGCGAGCCCCACCCGGTATAGAAGGGGAAGAAGGTATAGCATCCATACCCTGCGCTATACATCCAAATGCCAGACAGGGAAGGCGACAGGCGGCCCCAACCGCTATTGAAGCCGAGCATCGCCATGCTTATGTCGCGTCGATTAAACCCACGATTTGCCTGGGCCATGGTTTTGGAGCGATCCTTACTCCAGGCGTCCAAATTATCTGGTTGTTTATCGGCGTCTCGAAGCTTGGCTACTGAAACGGAAGTATTACTGAACACCTTGACCTTGTTTCCACCGTCAACCTTAGTGTGAGAGCCATCAAGCATTACCCGGCCCTTTCTCACCACAAGTTCGGTCGCATCTCCCGGTACCACGCTCACTCTGTATAACCCTTTGCGCACGATTGCCATTCGCGTGTGTGGAGTTGTGATATTAATGAGCAGTTCCGCCCCATCAAATCCGGTTGCTTCCACTATGGCAGTTCCCCTCATTACGCGAACTTCGAGGTTTTGGAGTGAGTTGTCAGATAGCTCAACCTCGGAATTCTCTCCGATTCGCAAATAGGAACCAGGGTTGAGGAGCATCTCCACCCGGCCATCACTACCCGTTTTAACAATATCGCCCGCATCCAGGTCTTCTTTAATAGTGAGTTGCTGCCATTCTGATTCCCCATGGGCCCGCATCGTGGCTCGGCCGGTCACGGCGTTAACTCCTCCCGCTTTTGCCGAGATTACAAACTTATTTCGTGAGGTCTGGGCCCTGGTCGCTAAAGGAAGGGAAACGACCATGGCGATAACAAACAGCGTCGGGATCCAGATCATGCGAGCACTTCTCATGGAGTTATCCTTTGGTTAGGTACCGAATTCAAGCGTAACCGTTTCTAGGAGAGGGCCTCAGTATAATCCTCTTTGAGACATTTACAAGTATTTCGGGAGCGACCTAATCCAGGCGTCCATCAGATACCAGTTCCGAGGTCTCGCAGACGGTTGCCGAGCGAACGCGCTTAGTTTGCATAGTACCCGCGCTTGCCGCGAGGGATGGCCGCCGGTCGATCAACATTCACTCGAATCGCTCGCCATTTCCCATCGCGGACCTTATCCAGAGGCCGATAGGCAAGGCCATAAACAGTTCCGAGATCCGCAACCACCCGCTCATAAGCGCCGGCCAAATCTTCCAGTCGATCCACCTCGTAGAAAACGCCGCCTCCGGTATCTGCCAATTCCTTCATGCGATCATGCCCAGCGTCAAACGCCTCAGGCTGCGTATCCAATGGACTCAAGGATTCGTACTCGGTATTCAACCATAATGTATAGAGCACTCCGTCAAACTCCTGTACCCGGCTTAACAAGTCCTTGTACCTAAGTTTCGATCCTTCACCCTGAACCCCATCAATGTTCCCGTCGAGACCGTCGCTCATCAGGATAATAGCCGTGCGACGGGCGTTCTTCGCGTCCTCCAACAATTCCTTCACCGCAAAGTCTGTGGCATCGTAAACCTTCGTGTCGCCCGCTAGTGTATCCATAGCGCTTACCCTCTGGCGCAAACTCTGTCGGTTCAATGTTAAGGGTGAGACCACAGAGGGGGCGGCGGCGAAGGTGATCACTCCGATTCGATCAAAAGACCGGGCAGCATCAATGAAGCGCAAAGCAGCAGAGCGGATCAACTTAACCTTGTCGCGGGTGGAGCCTGAAAGATCAATTAACAACAATAGATCAAATGGCGCTGAAGCCGATTCAAACTGTAGGATCTCCTGCTCAGCGCCGTTTTCAAAAAGTCGGAAGTCAGACTTAGTGAGACCGGCTAGACCTCGACTGGTGTTCCGGTCAATCACACTGAGATTAAGCGTTACTAGTTGCGAATCGACTCGGATTACGTCGCCTTCACTTATCTCCTGGGTCTCAAGTTTCGGCGCGGGTATGCCGGCCGCCTTGATCGGAACCACGGCCGTTTCGTCTAATGGTTCATCTGCTTTGCGTTTGTTCGCCGCAGTCTCGAAAGGAGTCGCAACGGTGCCAGGGAAAATCGAGATGTTCCCGCTTTGGGTATTGAGCCTTAAGGTTTGAGTACCGTTGCCAAGACGAGCCTGCAAAACATGACCGCTAGTACTTAAGAGCTGCGGAAGTTCTGATTTCACTACACCGGTAACCGATTTGGCGAGGATGTCGGCATCCGGGTGACCCAGAAACTCTACCCCTAGCTCTCCACTAGCAGCCTTTAGCGATGCCCAGGCAGGCGTGCCTCGCAAAGATACCCGGCCTTTGCCAGTAACAACTTCCAGGTGAGCACGTTCCGGTACCTTGATAGTGACTCTAACCGCCGCGACGGGATCTGTCGGTCTGCGAATAATCCTTATCCCAAGCAATGCGGTGCTGTTGTCGATCACAACCGGTGATCGGGCGAATGGGATCGTCCCCTCAATGGTCGCGGAAACAGAAACATACCTTTCCTTCCACACCTCAGCCGCAACTTCGCCAAATTGGTTTTCAACGCGGATACGACTATTTGCAGGCAGCTCTATTTGAATACCTTCAAACGAGTTACTCGGCCTGTTCTGGCCGAAGCATGAAAGAACCGCGAGCACAGCAAGCAGGAGCGCGACAAATACACTTTTAGCTTGTAAGAACATAGGACGAAGCTGGAAAGCCAGGTATCACCGATTTCAGGGGAGATCTGCCGGGATGTTTCAATCTAATTATAGGGCTTTAAGTTTATCTTTCAATCATATCGAGCATGGAATTCTCTTCTTTAGTGGCAGTCGGCGCGGTCGAGACCGGTGATCCTCCCAGGTCTCCAAGGCGCAAGAGCAAGTTATTGGAGTTTGTTGCGTAAGGCATTGCCCCTTCCTGAGTCAATATCCCATCACGCACCATTTTCTCGATAACGCCGTCGAACGTTTGCATTCCATCCTGATCACCCTGCTCCATTGCGTCGATTAGAGATTTGCCCTCCGACTCTCCCTTTTCGATGTATTCACGGGTGCGCATGGTTGACTTAAGAATTTCAATTGCCGCCACTCGACCTTTGCCGTCCGGTCTGGGAATCAGGCGCTGGGAAATAATGTAACGAAAAGACTGGGATATTCGGGTTCTAATCACTCGCTCTTCGTTCTTGGGGAACACGCCAATGATGCGGTCTATCGTCTTCGCTGCGTCAATCGTATGCAGGGTCGACAACACCAGGTGGCCGGTCTCGGCAGCTTCAAGAGCGACTTCGATCGTTTCCTTGTCACGCATTTCGCCCACTAAGATCACTTTTGGAGCCTGCCGGAGAGCGGCGCGCAAAGCGATCGCAAAATTCGGAGTATCGGAGTGTAGTTCGCGTTGATGAATCGTGGATTTCTTATGAGCATGCAGAAACTCGATCGGGTCTTCTATGGTAACGATATGGAAATATTTCGTCTCATTAATGAGGTCGATAATCGCCGCCAGCGTGGAGCTCTTGCCGCTCCCGGTCGGCCCGGTGACCAGCACCAGCCCGTTCTTGATGTCAACGATCTCTTTCAATTGAACGGGCAGGTTAAAGTCGTCGAAGTTTGGAGGATTGGTAGGGATTACGCGCATGACAATGGCATACGTGCCTCGCTGCTTAAAAATATTGACGCGAAACCGCGCCTCACCCGGAGCACTGAAAGACAGATCGGCCGAGCCGGTCTTCTCTATGCTTTCGTTAGCACTTTCATGGTTACCAATGATTAGTTTTGCGATGCTTGCGGTATGAGGAGGAATAAGCTTTTCCAATCCGGGAATTAAGACGGGCACCAGATTGCCCGCAAGTTCGATTTGTGGGGGTCGGCCGGGCGAAAATATTAGATCGCTGACCTTGTCGGACGCCTTCAGCATTTGCCGGAGCATTGCCATAAAGTTGAGAGGCGGAGGCGCGCTCGGAGTCGGATTGGTGATAATGGGGTTGCTCATGTTTCTATTTGGAACCTTTTCCTCTTAGCCGCGTCAAATGTTGGTGATGAATTTCTAAACAAAGATCTTGTATTGAACGAACGCGATGATGCTCACGTACATCGAAGTACAGGTCGAGCGAATTAGAAAATGGACCTGACAATTTCGGAAGGAGGCGCTGGGGGGAAAATGGCAACTTACAGAGATCCGATAAGGTGTTTTGCACCATTCGAAGTGCTCGAGCGCCTGCTGGAAATTCGTGCTGAAGCGGGTTTCGCGCCCGCCGTATATCTCCTTTCACCTGATGATCTGGCAGACTATCTCGACGCGTTTGGCTTCGACGTATATGCCTTCTCTGAAGCCGAGGCGGACTTTCATTTCGGAGACTACCGTGCGCCCCTGGCGCCTGGTGGCGACCTGCTCATAGTTCGATCACGGCTCACTAGGCTGCTAGTTCCGTGAAAAGCCAGGAAAGAATGGGGAGACAAGCTGCCGCGGCTGTCTCCCTTTCGCTTTAGAGTGCCTTGATTACAAAGAAAGTCACGTCGTCAGTCGCGCCCAGTCCGTCAGTCCAGTCGATCACCACCTTTTGCACTGCCGAGATCAGTTCGCGCGCACTAAGGTGCCTATTCGCTTTGACCGCATCCGCAAGACGAACTCGCCCAAATTCATCGCCATGTGAATTATGCGCCTCAGTCACCCCGTCAGTATAAAGCACCAGAATCTCTCCTGGCTCAGTAGTCAGATAATACTCGTGATAGCGAGTATCCCTGAACATCCCGAGCGGAAGGCTGCCCTTATCTATGAATCGATAATTTCCATCCTTGTCGAGCAGAATTGGCGGATTGTGGCCGGCATTAGTGTATGTAAGGGTCTTGTTCGTGACATCGAGAATACCGTAGAAGGCCGTTATGAACTGGTTTCGCTCAATGGATTCCCAGAGCAGATAGTTCACCTTCGCCATTGAGATATGCGGAGAGTAGCCGATGTGAGTTGCAGCGCGCAGGCTCGCACGCAGGAATGCCATCAATAACGCAGCCGGCACGCCCTTACCGGAGACATCGGCAATCACCAATCCAATTTGATCGTCAAAAATCCTTACCCAATCATAGTAGTCGCCTGAAACTTCCTCGGTAGGATAGTTGTACGCGCTAATGTCAAACCCCTCCAACTGCGGATCCTTAGCCGGAAGCAGCTCCAGCTGAACCTGTCGAGCCACTTCGAGTTGTCCCTCGAGACGCTTCTTTTCGATTAACTGCTCATGAAGCATCACCTTCTCGATAATGATTGCGACTTGCGAGGACAGCAGCATCAGCACTTCCAGGTCATCCTCGGAATAGGCGTTTAGCTCATCGCTCTCGATATCAAAAACACCAATGACTTCAGTGTTGGCAATGATGGGTGCCACCATTTCCGACCGCGTCTCACTGCGTGCGTTTATGTAAGCTGGATTCGTGCGGACGTCAGGAGAGGTGATGGGCTCAGCAGTGAGCGCCACCTGTCCGATCAGACCTTCACCAAGCTTCAGGTGTAGATTCGTCAGCTCTTCAATATCGTAGCCGCGGACAGCTTCCGCCTGAAACACGCTTGACGGCTCTCCCTCGTCCGACGCCTCACCGCCTGGCTTCACCACGAAGATACCAGCCGCATCATACGGAATAAGGGAATCCAGGGTATCCATCACGAGATTGAGAACTTCTTGCAGGTCAAGGGAGCGGCTGATTCTCTTGGTGATGTCGAGCAGCATGCGCAGCTTGTCTGTCGTTGTCAGACCGATCTTTGGCCGCTCTTTTATCTCCTGGCTCATAGAAAGAAAATTGAAATTAGGACAGTCTTGGCGTTACGAAACCCAAAGCATGATTATAAGGGTTAGCGGCCAAACCATGAAGCAGTAACCCTCGTTGAACTGGTCCAAAAATCCCACTATCAATCCTGGGCCTCAACGAAAATGCGCGGCTTTGTACGTGATCCAAAGGCGCGTGACCTTCAACCGATACTCGACTAGTTCACGGCTGACACGAAAGTGCCTGGCAATCTGTGCCGATGTTTGACCTTCTAAAACGAATCTCCGCAACGCGGAAAAAGGAACAAGTGCAGCGGCACCGGTCCCGTAGGCGGCTTCTTCATCGGCCTTTCGATAGTCTCGAGAGACGGTTCGGCCCAGGGCATCTTCTCGGACTATTTTCAACTTGGTTGGTTGATGACCCAGGAAGACATGAGAAATCTCCTCCATCAGCGTCGCATGAGTTCGCATCCGACCATGGTTAGGATTGAGTATCACGATCCGACGACCGTCCGGCAGTGGGCGTGAGCAAGCACCTCCGGACCATTCTTCCGATGCCGCCCCCAACAAGTGTTGGCGGTTCTTTTCAGTCAGACCCTTGATTTGAGCAAAGTCGATCACTACAAGGTTGGCGAATTTCGCCAAATGAAAAGGATTCAGCGGCGCTGTGGGGCCTACTCGCGCAAAATCGCGAAAGCCCAAAGCATGAAGCTCATATTGCCGCCATTTCTCCCCTGGTGGCAGTTCGCTAACGACCATGTACCTGATTATAACTTGAGAATGAGGTTAGGGTTCAGCGTCGCTTTCGAGATTTTGCCGAGTCTGTGCGACTAAACTGCGAGTAGGCGACCCGAAATAATTCCGACAAGGCATCAGCAGTTTCGGCGGTGAGATTCCGATCGGCACGCAGATGCGCCTCAACGATCTCCGGAGTCGACTCATGTGGAAAATAGACCACGGCTTTTGCGTCCTCGCGTTCCTGGCCGCCGCAGCCAAGAATTCTTTCGAGCGGGACATCCAACCACGTCGTTAAGCGCGAGATGTTGTCTGCGTCAGGCTTACCGGTTCCGTTCTCTATTCGGGACAAGGTCGAGGCGGAAACGCTGGTCTGGTCCGCTACGTCGCGCAAACTCAGTTCCAGTTCCTCCCGCCGACGCCGAATCGCACGCCCAAGTTCTGCAGTATTGATCAACGACTTCGTAGTTCTCGGCATATAGTCCTCTCTTTTCCAGGCTCAAACAATATCACAGCCTGGTTTTAGAGGCAAGATTCTGTCTTATAGTTGAAACAGCGGAAACAGCAAGAAGGCCAGCCGCATGAAACAGCCAGCCCTGATTAGCCGCCAACTTGTGTCTTGGTCTAAGGGCGAGCCGGCTGTTTCGTCGCAGACATGGCAAGGTCCCGAGCGCGAGGCAAACTGTCAATTGCCTTTGCCACCTGTTGGTCGTCGCTCAGAACAAATACTCTTTCGCCCATGATTCGACCATAGGCCGCCGTAATCATATTGAATCGCAACTGTATTTCGATGAACGATCGGTTACGGTCTATAGTTGGGAGTAGACTCATAAACTTGGGGTTCCCTCCCACAGCTTCCTTAAACGCTTCGAACACTGGGCCCGTAACTGAAAACTCGTCTGGTCGCAACTCATGATCAAAGTCTATGCTGCCCGGCACTTTGTATTCAGCTATTCCAGCGACGCGGCCATTCACCAGTTCCCGTGCGAATGCAAAGATGGGGTTTAGCAAGCGACGTTGTGCTGTGGTAATCGTTCTCGCGTCTACAGGTTCATCCGGAGAGATGCCTCCTCCTTCATAAACAGAACGCCCCGTGTCAGTCTTTTTCTCTGGTCCAGCCGGCTTTGTTCCTCCTGGTTTCAGGTCAAGGCGTTTTGAACCACCGTGAGTGTAGTAGTCGTAGAAGCCTCCACCTGAATAGTCGCGTTGAATCAAACGGCCAGCCGGTGTGTAATACTTCGCTGAAGTTAAGGTCAGGGCGCCGCCAGAGTCGAGCGGGATAATGCTTTGCACCAGTCCCTTACCAAAACTGGTTTCCCCAACAATCAAAGCCCGGTCGTGGTCCTGCATAGCCCCAGCGACGATCTCAGAAGCTGAGGCGGTGTTTTCGTTGATAAGGATTACCAGTGGAATTGGATCGGCCGACTTGTTTTTCGACGACTGGGTCTGGTCGCGCAAACCATTGCGACCTTTCTGAGTAAGAATCAACTGCGGGGCAGGCAGAAAGACCTCCGCAACTCTGATAGCTTGATCCAGAAAGCCACCGGTATTATTTCGCAAATCCAACACCAGCGAAGTTGCTCCCTTGGCATGCAGCGTTTCCAGTTTGTCCCTAAGTTCATCAGTGGTCGAGTAGTTGAATCCTCTCGTCATATCCACGTAACCGACGCCGGGCTTGATCAGGTACGCATCGGGGACTGAGGGCTGCGGTACGGCGTCGCGAGTGATCTCGACAGTCTCAACTCGCTTATCAGCGGCGCGTTCGACACTTATCTTGACGATCGACCCGCGTGGGCCACGAATTTTGTCACGAACTTCTAGTGACCCTTTGCCGATCATCGTCAGGCCATCGACCGCCAAAATTCGATCACCAAAACGAAGCCCTGCTCGCGAAGCGGGCGAGCCTTGAAAGGTAGCAGTAATAAACGTGTCCGGCTGCTCCCCAATGACGTAGTTTTGGATAGAAGCGCCAATTCCGAAGTACTCGGAACGCTGGTCGGTTTTGAGTTCTTCATACTCGTCCCGGTCGTAGTAGTTCGAATGCGGATCGAGCGAGCGCAGCATACCAATCATCGACGACTTGAAGGCCGCGTTGTAATCGAGCTTTTTACCCTCGACATAATGCTCCTGGATGACTCTGACGGCCTCGCCGAAGTCACTCTCAATAAGCGGAATCACGGCGTTACTGGTGCGAGGAGTACGACGAGTAACTACGACCGGGGCGTTCGTGGGCTTTCCCGGTGAAGTAGTTCCGGTCTTCGACTGTGAAGGCGTTTTCTGTTGCGCAAAAACGACCGGGTGAACATTTAACCCAATTGAGAAAAGCGTGAGTAGTGCGAGCGAGAATGTCTTTTTCACTGCCAAGCCTCTTGTATAACCTTGAATTAGAAAGTCACATGCCCCGCTAGAAATCGGGCTGCGGCACCCGTCCGCCGCGCGGCGGTTTGCAATACTAACCAATGGCCAACCACCCGGCAAGGATTCAGAATCTCAGTTTGACTCTTTATGAAAACAGTTGCGCGGCACCGCAGTCAGATTGTTAGCTGGTAATTAGCCCGCGCCGGCGTCATGGTCCACAGACGCTCGCTTGACTGCCCTTCCAAGCCATCCGTAGAATGAACTTTGCATAGATCAAAAACGTACTTAGAGGCTAGTTTGTTGAATGCCGACCTAAGGAGTTTCAAAGTATGAGCAATTCAGATCCGAGCGGTTCCGTTAAGAAGGAAGAATCACAGCCGTCAGAGACGGTGGACGACTTGATGTTGAGTGAAGGCGAAACTGAAGGCGATTCGGAAGCTGGTACACGAGCCGCTTCGTCAGTGCGAGATATTGCGTCGCGCATTCCTGAGTCGCTAAGCGCTATTGGACGCGACATTAGTCGCACAATCGAGCGCGCAATGTCGGCCAAGGATGAATACGTGGTAGCCGTCAAAGTCTCACCAGAAGCGCAGGAAAAAATTGATCAGCTGGTGCAAGCCGGAATCTTTCGCAATCGAGCGGAGGCGGCGAGTTTCCTAGTCGACGAAGGGATAAAAACGCAATCAGCGCTGTTTGAACGAGTCCAGCAGAAGCTCGCGGAAATCGAACGGCTGCGCGCCGAGTTGCGCGGCATGGTCAACGAGAAATCGGCCTGAGCGACATAAGTCCCCTGGTTACCCATAAGCGTTACCCACATCTGAGCGTGCGATCTCCACCAGGGGAAGCACGCTCAAAGAAGTTTGGACGAATCGAGATAAAAGTGGCCGAAAGATTTCAGCTCTCAAAAACCCCAATCACACAATTTAGTCTTGCAAATGGTCTGCGCGTGGTGCTCTGCGAGGACCATGCGGTACCCGTGGTCTCAGTCGCTCTTTATTACGACGTCGGTTCACGCAATGAAAAGGAGGGCAGGACCGGCTTCGCCCACCTTTTCGAGCACATGATGTTTCAGGGCTCCGAAAATGTGGCGAAGGCAGCTCACTTCCAATACATCTTCAATGCCGGTGGTACGATGAACGGCACGACCTCGACCGAGCGTACGAACTATTACGAGACGCTGCCCGCAAGTCATCTGCCCCTTGCGCTTTGGCTTGAAAGTGATCGCATGCGCTCATTGAAAGTGACTCAGGAAAACCTCGACAACCAGCGTAATGCCGTCCAGGAAGAGAAGCGCCTAAGGTATGACAATCAACCCTACGTCAATGCCTTTTTGCGAATCAATGAGTTGATTTTCAAGAATCCTGCTAATGCTCATTCGACCATCGGCTCGATGGAGGATCTTGATGCCGCCACCATCGAAGACATTCAGGAGTTTTTTCGAATTTACTATGCGCCGAACAATGCGGTGCTAACGATTGTGGGGGATTTAGAAACTGACGAAGCTGCCGCCCTGGTGCGAAAATATTTTGAAGGTATTCCCAGCCAGCCGCCGCCCCCTCCCGTCGACACGGGTGAACCGGAAGATGTCGCGCAAACTCAGGAGGTCTACCACGACAAGCTCGCGCCCGCGCCCGCGTTTGTACTTGGTTGGAAGATTCCGCGTCGTAGAACCCCCGACTTCTATGCGCTTTCCTTAGCAGCAGAGCTTCTTTTCGAAGGGGATAGCTCTCGTCTCTATCAAAAGCTGGTTAAGGGAGACGAATCTGTGGTGTCGATCCAAGGCGGCATAGATGAAAGACGCGGTCCTTCCGCCTGCTACATCTTTGCTTTGCCGAAGCCCGGAGAAGAGGTGGCTTCAATTCGCGAACAAATTTTTGAAGAGATCAGGGCGTTACGAACTTCCGGCCCGTCGGCTGCGGAGATGGAGAAACTGCGAAACTCCCTGTGTAACGATGTCGTTCGCGGTAGACAGTCAACAATGTATCGGGCCCAGCGAATAGCCGAATACACGCTTTACGATGGGGATCCAACACTTATGGATTCCGAACTTGATCATTATTTGGCGGTCACACCTGAGGAGATCAGGAGTGCAGTCGAGCGCTTTCTGGACGTGGAAAACCGGGTCGTTCTTGACATCGTACCCGCGGCGGAACTGACCGAGGAAGAGGCGGTTTCTGCTCCGGCATCAACCCAACCACCCGGCGAACCGCAACAACCTACCGCTCCCCTGCCGCAGGTTCCGGAAAAGCCAGCAACTCAGCCTGCCGCTGAAGCGGCCGCAGTAGTGGGAAGTAGTAATGGCGGCCAGGCGGAGCGAACAGGACAAGCCGCGGATCCACCGCAACAAACTGAAACCGGGTCAGGCCCTTTGCATACATAGCTAATGACTGAAAACCAAAACCTTCTGAGCACACCACCCCCGCCGCTTCCTACCCGTCCGATAAAGCTCCCGGTTGCATTCGAAACAACGATGCCGAACGGACTTGTCGTGGTGGTGGTTGAAGATCCAAGACTGCCCCTAGTCAGTTACCGGTTGTCGCTCCGCACAGGCAATGCGCACGACCCTCGGGAACTTCCCGGTCTCATGGACATGATGACCGGTTTGCTAACCGAAGGCACTGAGACGCGGACTAGCCGCGAAATCGCGGACGAGGTGGCGCGATTGGGCGCCACCCTTCAAGCCGGAGCAAGTTCCGATTACACCACGGTCGCAGCATCATCGCTCGCAACCTTCAGTGATGAAATTCTCGAGTTGATGGCTGACGTGGCGTTGCGTCCAGTGTTTCCCGAGAATGAGGTTGAACTTACTAAACAAAACACCAAGGAAAGTCTCAAACAACAAAGGGCACAGCCTTCTTTCCTGGCCAGCGAGATGGTAGCGCGCGTGATGTTTGGCGATCATCCCTATTCAGTGACCGCGCCCACTCCTGAGTCAATCGATGCAACCACGCGCGAACGCCTGGTTGAGTTTCACCGAACAACATTTGTGGCAAACAACGCCGTCTTCGTTGTTGCCGGCGACGTTCAGCGGGAGGCGATCCTCACGCGCATCGAGGGCTTATTCGGTGACTGGCAAGCGGGCGACCTCAAAGGAGACGACTTCCCCGCCCCTCCACCTCGGACATCCGCTACGGCATACGTGGTGGATAGACCAGGCTCGGCCCAGGCAAATATAGTCATCGCCAACGGTAGCATCACCAGAACCAGTCCGGGTTATTTCCCGATGTTGGTCATGCACACTATCCTCGGCGCTAATGCTTCGTCCCGATTGTTTATGAACCTGCGGGAGGAGAAGGGCTATACCTATGGCGCCTATTCAAGTCTCGATGCCCGCCGAACCGCCGGCACGTTTCGGGCGACTGCCGAAGTGCGAACTCCCGTGACTGGTGACTCGCTCAAGGAATTCTTTTACGAATTGAATCGAATTCGCAACGAACCGGTTTCCGAGAAAGAGATTGCTGATGCAAAGGCATACCTTACGGGAGTGTTTCCAATCAGGCTGGAAACGCAAGAGGGATTGATTGATCAACTCGTGCAGATCAAAATGTTTGACCTGCCCGATAACTATCTCGACATTTACCGAAACAAGATACAGGAAGTCACCATCGAAGAGATTCAGGAGGTGGCAAAGAAGAACGTAAGGCCTGACGAAGCCGCAATCGTCATTGTTGGTGACGCCTCGGAATTGGAAGAGCAAGTCAAACCCTACGCTCAGCAAATCGAGTTTTACAACACCGCCGGGAAAAGAAAGACTATAAAACCAGCGGCCTCGGCTGATTCAGTGGAGGCTGTGTCGGCATTAACAGGGCAGTGGGATTTGCAAATCGACACGCCTTTTGGTCAAGACATCCCCGCTAAGTTGACGGTTTCACATGGTGAAGGCGGGTTCTCCGGGAAAGTTGAGTCAGAAATGGGAGATGGAGAACTAGCTTCAGCAACATTTGACGGCGGATCATTCGCGGGAGCCATTTCCTTTGACGTTGCGGGCCACAAAATGTCGGCCCGGATTGCCGGAGAGGTTAAGAACGAGCAAATGGAGGGAACTATCAGCCTGGAAAACTCCCCCGACCTTTCCTTCACCGGCAAGAAAGCATCGCTAGCGGATTCAAACCAGGCACCCGCCTAAAGAAGAGATCTATTAGTCGTCCTTGATTTCTGTATCTTTGGAAGGCACCGCACAAAAAAACGCCCGGCATGTCCAAACATGCCGGGCAATCACAGGAGGAACCGAGTGTTATGGTGATCGTTATAACTTACGACCATCCGTATCACCTTACCGACTAAGATGTCCGGTTGAAGGCTTTCGGTTGCCCCCATATTAACCCGACTCACCGGGCTACTTCAACTCTTACTGCTCATATCGCAACAGCATTCCTTCCCCGCCGACTGCCCAACCAATTTTCTTAACAATATAGAGTCCGTAGAGATTCTGTTTGGTGCCTGACTCCTGAGAGATCCAAGTTGCGCCGCCATTCCCAGTTCGCACAATTGTGCCACTGCGACCGACCGCCCAACCAGTGTCATCGTCGAAGAATTGGACATTCAACAGGGTGGATTTGATGGCTACCTCAACCCGCGTCCACGTCTCGCCACCATCGGTAGTGCGGAGCACCAAGCCCCGGTCGCCGACGGCCAGCCCCTTCTTCTCACTGCGGAAGTCCACATGGTAAATAGTGCCGGTCGTTCCGGACTCTTGTTTGATCCAGGTTTGGCCGCCATCAGTCGTAGCGAGGATAGTTCCCCCTGTGCCGACGATCCAGCCACGCTTATCATTCGCAAAATCCACATGAATGAGTTCCAGGCGACTTGGCGCTCGCTGCCGCTGCCACGTTTCGCCCGCGTTTTCCGTAGTCAACAGAATGCTGTCAACTACGCGGTCGTCCTTGCTAACAGAACCCACCACCCACCCCTTCTTCTTGGTTGGGAATCGCACGCTGTAGAGTTCTACATCAGCTCCGTCAAACTCGGCTGGTAAAAAGCGCCGCGCGTCGCTCCACCTTGTCCCGTTGTCGCGTGTGACAAAGATCGCATTCCCAGCAATGAGAAATCCATCCTCTTTGTCTCGAAAATAGATGTCATTGATCGGGTCGGTAGTCTCGACCGTCTGCTGAACCCAACTGTGACCGCCGTCGTCGGTGCGGCTAAGGAAACCTTTGTCGCCACCGACCCATCCTCGCTTGCTATCGAGAAAGAAAACAGTATTCAGATCCTGACCCGGAGGACCTACGCGGGTTGGCATCCAACCCTGCTGACTCCATGCTGGTAGCGCCGTGGTCACCAGAAAAAACCCGGCCAAAATGAAACGTAATGGCTCCGAAGCACCACGCAGGATGCGTGCGCTCCCGGTCATTTCCCTATTCTGGTCGTTAAATCTCATTCTTATTGGCAACTCCCGGCCAGGTTGGCAAAAATTTCGGATCACCTGCGCACCCCGGAACACATCTCTTGAATCCTCGAATTTAGACTGTGAGGAATTTGTACCTTAAGTGCATATCTCAAGACAAGTTTCAACTACGTTCGCAAACGCTAAAGGCCACCCGCCTACCATGCAGCGGGTGGCCCTCAGGTATTCACGAAGACTGGACTATTGGCACTACTCAACTACCCGGTAGATTCTGCCTTCAAGGACTACTATCACCTTCTCTCCCAGTGAGAAGAACTCACCCAGGCGAGGCTTCTGTTTGAGTAAGTCAAAATAGGCGTCGCTGCCGAATTTAACTTCTGTGACTGGCAGAGTCGAACCAGCCTTGAACTCCGAGTCAGTCCAGAACCCATCGCGCAGGTAGAACGTCTTTCCGCCGGCAGTTCTGATCGCCGATGATGGACTGTCTTTCTCTACCCTCAATACTTCCTGTTGTTCGCGCGCACGCTTGCTCTGTTGGACGCCAATCATACCTGTGCCCACACTAGCGTCAGCAGCTTTCATCGGGGCAGCAGTACCAGGCGACATGTTTGCTGTAGGCGGCCTGCCAGCGATAAACCCCTGATTGTTCCGACTGACAGTCACGGACTCCGCGTCTGCGCCCGGTTCGAGCGCGAGATAAGAAGTGTAAGGCGTGACAATGCCATAGCGCGTTCCCAGGTCAACAATCTCGTCACGCAACTCCTTCTGTTCGCCGTTTGACCGAACCTGCTCCATCAACCAGCCAACGCGGCGCGTTGCCCAGAGACGCGGCAGAAAATCGTTATCCTCTTCTCGCAACGGAAATCGAAGATTGTTGAACAGGAAGTTCTTGCTTGCCCCAGCCGACTTACCGCCTAGTTGCAAACGGACAAAATCCATGTCGACGGGATTTCGATAGCGACCAATAAACGTAACCTGCGCACCTCGGAATATGTCAGGAAGTGCGCGAGGGTAAACCAGATCGGTCTCAACTCCGGCCATGTCGAGTTTTAGCTCAGTAAGCACCGGATAGTTAACTTTCGCGAAGAAGTTGGAGACTTTGACCTCGAGGTCCTCTTTTGGTTCTACATAATCTGCCACGCCGCCGTTTTCAGCCGCCAACTTATCGAGCAAGGTAGTGTTAACGTCATAACCAACGCCAAACGTGAACAGACGCAAACCCGCTACTTTTGCTGCACGCGCGTTGTCCACAATCCTGGTGGCGTTTGTTTCGCCGACCGTCGGCAAACCATCCGTCATGAAGATTAACATCCTGGGACGACTGCTGTTTTCAAACTGCCGCATAGCTGCCAGCAGTGATTGGTTAATGTTCGTACCGCCCATGGGCCGCAGCGACTGGGCAAAGGTCTCGCCGCGCTTGCGCCCTGCTTCGTCCGCTGAAATCATCCGGGGTTCCATCAGCCGCTCTTCGCCGGCAAAGGAAACAACGTTGAAGCGATCCTGCGGTCTCAAAATCCTGATCCCGAATAACAAGGCAGCCCGCGCCTTTTCCATCTTCCCGGCGTCAGCCATCGACCCCGATGTGTCCAGCACGAAGACGATGTCCTTAGCCGCATACTCCTGCTCAGACCAATCATCCTTTGGTGAGATCATGAGAAGGTAGTAACCATCTTTGCCAGGTTCTCGATGAGTCAGGAGGGTGACCCCGAAGTCCTCGCGCGAAATCCCGTAAAAGAGCTGGAAGTCCTGGGGCTGGTTCCCTGTCTCGAAGCTGACTACTGAACGACGCTCACCATTTCGTTTCACCTCAATGGCGTGAGTCGGAGAGTAGATGTTTCTGATCGGCTCCTTATTCTCGAGTTCAATGCGACCTGCGACGCTGCCAATTTGCGTTGCTTGCCGGCCGGTTCCCAGCGGGTAAGAGTAAGCAACCGTGCCTGACTCCGCGCGGAGAACCTGGGAATAAGTGAGTTCGAGTTTCTTATCCGAATGTGGCGGAATCGGGTAGATGCTTGCTTGAAAGAGATTCTTTCCTGCGTATTCCAGCAGTCCCGGATCACGTTGTCGCCTTACTATCTCGTCGTAGATGCGCCTGGCCTCTTCTCGCGAGCGCACCTCGCCCACCAGACGGCGATCACCGTCCCAGATTGCAAACTCTGCAATCGCCGCCTCATCAGGAATCGGAAAGAGATAAGTTCCTTCCAGAGTCGCATCCGTGTCGTTTCTAAAAACCTGTTCAACGTGCGTTGTGGCAACCTGCGACAATATCTTCGTGTCGATCTTGATGGACTTGATCGGAAGAGAACGGGGTAGCGGTATGGGGCGTGGCGGCGTGGGGCACCGGCGACACGGACCGGGCACGATTACACCCTGGGCTGCTGCGCTGACCGCTGTCAAAACCAAAGCTGCGCCTAACATTGCAACAAATCGAAGCAACACTCGAAGTTTTAAGTTCTTCATGAATCTCCTCACCGATATCATCCCAAGAGTTTACCCAAACTGACGTGGTTAGAACGGGCCACTTCACGCCTTCTTGCGCATCCCGGGATAGCCGCAAGGGTAACGGTCAAATCGAAACGTGGGTTTAGGTGGTGCGGTCCGTCTCTAGGAACCGATATTGGCTTAGTGAGTTGCCTGCCTGGCTAATAAAGGTCGCGCAATCGGCGGTTGAAAATCATCATGGTAATCGCGAAGATCACGATGATGAGCCCTCCGGTTGCCAGGGTATTGGGGACCCCGAAGCGGTGAGAGGCCCAGCCGGCCAGGATGTTGCCGATGGGCATTGTGCCCATAAAAGAAAGCAGGAACATACTCATAACTCGTCCCCGCATTTGGTCAGTTACCAGTTTCTGAAGGAGTGTGTTGGCTGCCGCCACGGAGGTCACAATCGCGAAACCCAGGCAAAAGAGAAACAGGTAGGAGAGAGTCAGTCGCGTGGACAGGGCAAAGGCGATAACGCTCATTCCAAAGGAAACGCTCCCTCCAAGCACCAACCAACCTTTTCTGCGATAGTCTCCGAGGATCGTTAAGAACGCGGCGCCGCAGAAAGCACCGGCACCAGCCATGCCCATTAACCATGCCAGACCCGTGGCTCCCAGGTGAAAGACGTCACGCGCATAGATTGGAATGAGCGCGAAATAAGGCGCCCCAAACAGGCTGTTCACGGCCGAGATCATGAGGAGCGAGAATACCCGCGGACGGTTTCTCACATAGCGAAACCCTTCCAAAAGATCGCGCCAGAGGGCGCGGCGATCTCCTGCTGAGTGGGCGGGTGTCGCGCGGGTTATGCCGGGTTCCAAACGCACCATGCCGAGGCTCACAACCACGGCGATAAAACTTATGCTGTTCACGTAAAAGCACCCGGCCAGTCCGAACAACCTGAAGCCAAAGCCGGCTAATGCCGGGCCCACTACTCTTGAGAGTTGAAACTGGGTTGAATTCAGCGCGACCGCATTTGCCAGATCTTCCCGGCCCACCAGGTCATAAGTCATCGCGAGGTAGGAAGGACTGGCAAGCGCCATACAACATCCGGTAATGAATGAGAAGCCCAGCACAATCCAGCGGTTCACCACTCCGGTAGAAACCAGGATCGCTAGTCCGAGAGCCGCCAGGCCGGCGACGACTTGGGTGTAGATCAATAAACGCCGGCGATCGACGAGGTCCGCGAAAACTCCGCCCAGAAGTGTCAGAAAGAAGGCCGGCGCAGACGCCATGAAAGCGTCAAGCCCCAGCCAGAATGCCGAGTTTGTTAACTGGAGCACCAGCCAGCCCTGGGCCACTGCCTGCATCCAGGTCCCCACATTCGAGAGAAAAGCTCCCATCCAGAACAAGCGGAAGTTGCGATGCGACAACGCTCGAAACATTCCTCTCCTGGATTGTGCCGGTCTTGCTCCCAGTTCGGATCCGTCAACTTCGATTTTCATCCTTAAGAACTCTTAACATCCAAATGTTGAAAGCTCCAAGGCTAGGAGAATTGCGCAAGCATGTGGGGTGGGAGTTTGAGTTGACTGGGGACCCAATGCTTTTACAGAACCGAGCGCGGTAGCGCCGGATCCGCAGATCAACTTTGAACTTGTGTCGCTGATCAGACGCTACTTCCGCTTTCTTCGAGTGCGGCTCTGCCGCCTTCCGTGCGGTAAGGCTCTGCCTTACCGTGGCGCCTTGTTTGAATTTTGAGGCTATGCCTCGGTCAACGTGCAGAGGCCCAGCCTCTGAAGAATTCCGACCGTCCCGGTAAGGCGAAGCCTTACCGCAAGGAAGGCGGCGAAGCCGCAAGAGCCATTATTCGTTCAACCGAATCTAATCCTTACGCGACCCCTCTCGGTCCTGCAAGGTCCCGACTTCGCGTTAACAAACTGGCCAGGACTCACCATTGGGAACTTTGCGAGAGTCACCGCCAGGTGCTTTAATTTTAGTTACGCATGAATGATGGGGAGCGTTGGTGGGGTGTTACGATCTTCTGGCAAGGGGAGGATGAGAAGAACACATACCTGAGAGGTATGTCTAGGCTTGAGGCGGAAGGACGTTGTGATTCCGCGAGGACTAGTTTGTGATCTTAGGGTCTTGCGCGACTCTGGCTGCACGGTGAATCGACAATCCAAACTTGCTGATGTGATGGAGTTCGATGAGAACACTCTTAACACCCGTTCATGTTGACTCGTTACCGCGTCGCCACGCTGAAAGCGAACCGCCGCCACCGCCGCGTCGCACCGCAACCATCTCAGCCATGATCGCCAAGGCAACTTCTTCCGGCGTAACAGCCCCAATATCCAATCCAATCGGAGCATGAACCTTTCCGAGTCTCTCTGCTGCCGCTCCGTTGTCGCGAAGGCGCTGCAACACAATCTTTGTCCGGCGCTTGCTGCCGATGAGCCCGATGTAGTCAGCCCCCGTGTCGATTATTGCGCGCATACATTGTTCGTCTTCACTGTGTCCGCGTGTCACCACTGCCACGTAGACGCCGCGTCCATCACCTACAGCATCGCGCACGGCTTCAGACCAGTTTTCTGTGGCGATCAAGTCAATGCGCTCATCAGCGAAAAGCTCGTTTCTGACAAACTCGCCGCGATCATCGATTAACGTCGCGCGGTAACCCATCAACGCTGAAAGCCTTGCCAGTGATGCTCCGACGTGTCCGGCGCCACAGATCACCAGACGAGGCTCTTGCTGTATGCGCTCGAAAAGAATCTGCGCCTCACCCCACTCCGTCAGCGCCGGGGCAAACTCCTTTACCTGGAAGATGCGGGTGTCGGCTCCTGATTGGTGGAACCCAGCCGCTTGCTCCTTAACGCCCCGGTCAAGCGTTTCGTCGCCCAGGCTTCCGATTGTCGTATCGCGTGGTCCTGATATTTCAACAAGCAGTTTTGCACCCACCTGATCGGGCCGGTTTGCTGCTTTGATCAGCGTAGCCAGGACAGCGACCAAGCCCTCCTGGAGCGTTCGCGAAACTTCTTCAGCTATCGAATACGATGCGGCTTTGTTTTCTGAGTAATCGTTTGCTGGCATTTGTTAGGGACAACGAGCGAGGGCAAGAACCGACTTTCACTTGGAAGGGGACGCCTTGGCGAATCCCAGTGCTTCGGCAGCACGACGCACCAACCACCAGGGTCCGACCAGCAAGTACATCGGGTTCTTGAAGAAGGCGGGTTGATTTCCCTCCACAGCGTGACCAATGAACTGAAGAATCCAACCAACCACAAACAAGGCCAGCGCCCAACGCCAGTTGAGGAAAAACAATGGCAGCGAGGCCACAATCATTGGAATCCCGACGCTATGCGTCAGCTTGTTCAGCGGATGCTTATGCTTCGCTTTGTAGTTTTCGATGAACGATTCAGGCATCTGTGCCATGTTCCATATGAGTTCAAGCCGTTTGGATGTTCACTCTTGCGGTTTCTGATCACGAATTCGCTGAACAAACCACCAGTGGTGACCCTCCATGTCTTCGCATTCATAACCCCGATCCGTCCACCATTCCTCGCCATAGTCGGTGGTGGTCGGTTCACTAACTATTCTGGCGCCGGTGGCGCGGGCGTGTTCACAGTGGGCATCCGCATCGTCAACAAAGACCATCATGTTCTGCGTGTTAGCACCGTCGAGCGATAGGGGTGACTTACGGAAAGACGGTTTATGGCTCAACCCGGCCTGCCCCACCATGATGAGTCCTTCACCGTAGGTTAGCTCAGAGTGTTCGATGCTCCCGCCCTCGCCCTCAATTTTTACACGCACTTCGAACCCGAAAGCGCGGCCCAGCCAGTCAATCGCCGCCGCCGCGTCCTTGTAATAGATTGCGCTGGCAATCATGGGCCAGCCTGGTGGTGGGGGTTTCATCTTGAGCCTCGGTCTCTGACGTTTGGAATCTAACTCAGTTAACGTCCTGCGGGACGCTGACTCGAAGTCGCTTTCACCCGCGTTAACGCGTCAGTTGCCATCAGCCGCGACGCCACACATCGATGAAAATATCCATCGTACCGCCGCAAACCATTCCTTCTTCGCTGGCTTCTTCGGCGGTTAGCGAAAAGTGGTGCAGGCCGGATTTACCCGAGCGAATCGCTTCGCGCGCCTCGGACCAAACCTCTGCCTCGATACAACCGCCCCCTACAGTTCCAGCCGCCTCACCATTCTCAAAGAAAAGCATCTTGGCGCCACGCTGCTGCGGCGTCGAGCCACGGGTTCCCGCAACCGTGGCCACAACTACTCGTTCCCCACGCTCATTCGCCTCTGAAATAAGGCGGTAGAGATCTCTCTGTGCAATCGTGCCCATGTTTCGATCGGGGGTTACTGTTTCAAATGATTGCGCGCCATCAAGCAGTTCAGAGTTCAAACTGTGGTTTTTGGTCTTTTGGCAAAAACAGACTTGGGTTGGACTCTGAACCGTTTAGGTGATAGCCCAACGCAGACTTGAATATCGACTATGGCCGGTTCCGATCATTTGGGGACCGGGTTTCCGTTGGCGGGGAGCCCAAAGTCTGTTGCGCCCGCTGCGCCTCCATTTTTTGGCGCAAAGCATCGACTTCCGCATCCGCGGTTGCTACCGCAGTTTCAAGACGGGTGCGGCTGGTCTCGAGTATTCTGATCTGGGCCTGCGTTCGCCCCTTCTCAGCCTCCAATTGGCGCCGGCGTGTCTCACGCGCCTCCTCGGGATGGACAGTGCCAAATCCAGCTGATCGCTCGATATTCTCAGGCTTGAGCGAATACTCAATCAACTCGAGCTTTGACTGCAGATCGGCCAGCTTGCCTTCGACATCAACTTGCTGCGTTCGCAAACTTTCCGTGCGCTGCTCAGCGCGTGTGAGCCGCTCCATATCTATTAGCGAGCGATCATTCTCCTGCATCTGACTCAACTTATCAGTCAGCTTGTCCACCTGGTTGGAGAGTGTGTTGATCGTATCCTGCATTTTCGACTCGTCTGAAGTCTTTTTTGTGGCAGGCTGGCTTTTCTTTGGTTGGGTTTCCGCGGTCTGGTCTGTTTCGGCTGGCGTTTCGTCGGCGGTGCTGATGATCCGTTCGGTGGCTGTGCCGGGAGTCTGCTCTTCTCCAGGCGGTGCGATGACCGGATTAGTGATAACCGGCCGCGGCGTTACTCGACGCGAACGACGCTTCCTGCGAGTCTGCCCGGAAGCATCTACCACGAAGATACTGACGAGTAAGATAAGGCTTACTAACAACGCGCTTTGCCGAAGAAATCTAATCTGCATAACACTCCCTCAAATCTGCACTTGCCCGAATTACTCAAAGATACGCTTGCTTAGGAGATGCATTCAAGTGCTGAGACGCTGCTTAGCTTAAACGGTTGGGCAAGCGGCTTGTTCCTCAGAGTGACTAGGTTCTTTTAGCCGGTTCTCGAAATGCTCCGAACAGCATCTCGCATCACCACTGTCAAACCGCGCCATTCAGCTTCCGAGAAGGCATCAATCGCCTGCATACCTCGTTCGTGAATCCTTTGCTCATTTGGCTGACGCAAACGCACAATTAGCAGTCCATTGTGTAATTCGCTTCGGTGCTGTCCGAAGCCTTTGTCGGTCGTGATCAGCAGTCTTCCTTCTTTCGTTACAAGTCCCCAGACAAGGTCGTCCGGCATCCCTCGATCCGGCGCTTCCCGAATGTCCAAAACGTCATGTTGAAGGCTCCTTAATTCCGAAACTGTGATGAGTGGAATGTTTTCATCTACACATATCTTCATACGCCGCTCGACACTTCAATCGGAGTTACCTGCTCTTCGGTCAGGAAAGCCGCGTATTCCAGGCAAGCACGAATATCTTTGCCGGTTATGCTCGGGTAGGCTTCGAGCAAGCTCTCGAATGTGTCGCTATTCGCCAGCATGCCTACAATTTGATGAACGGGTATTCGTGTGCCCTTGATGCACGCCTGCCCGTGACAAACACCCGGGTCAATGGAAATGCGATCAAACATAATGATCCTCCTACTCGCTTACCATAGGCTGTCAGTCAATCGAATCAAACTCTTGTCGAATTCACTGCATGTTCTCGATCGTTTGGTCCAACTGGGCCGTGCGTTGTGCGATATCCGCAATGCGCGCGCGAATCTCATTCACCTTTTCAATGGGAGCACGTTCGGCAAACTGAGGATTGGCGAGCTGTGCCTCGAGCTTTGATGACTCTGCCGCAAGTTTATCCTTTTCCTTACCAAGCCGCTGCCGCTCCTGATCG
>JANNJZ010000018.1:0-5397 GCA_031396065.1 Pyrinomonadaceae bacterium
GGGCACCGCCCACCGGTGTGCCGTGGATGAAACCATTCACGCAAATAATCACGCTCAATAATTTACCCGGCTCGTTTCATCCACGTCGTCCCGGTGGGCGGTGCCCACCTCTAAACGATCGTAGAAAAACATGTACTCAAACAGTCTTGCTCCTGTTGAATGAAAAGCCGATCATGCGCCACAGTTGAACGCAACGTTAGGCTGCTGCCCCCTTCCTGCGTTGCGCATTACCACTCAGCTCGGAGGCTGCTCGCGCGCCGCAGCTGAAGGCCGGCCTTCGACAGCTCAACGACTTCCCTAAAATAGTCATGATGCGGTTTGTGCATTTCATCCTAGGTCTCGCCTGCGCAGTCAGTGCCGGCTGTTCGTCGGCCGACGTCTCGCCGTCGACCCGCATATTTCCGGGTGACAACGAGGCACTCACTCGCGCTTTCGAGCAACACCTGAGCAGCGTGCAGGTGGAAGGGCAAGGCGTCGTTCGTCGGGTGCTCTCGGACGACCATGATGGCGGCCGGCATCAGCGCTTCATTGTGACGCTCCCCTCGGGACAGACGGTGCTCATCGCGCACAACATTGATCTGGCGCCGAGAGTCGTCGGCCTTCGCGAAGGCGATATTTTGTCGTTCAGCGGCGAGTACGAATGGAACCCCGAGGGCGGCGTGGTTCACTGGACCCACCGCGACCCGAACAAACGTCACCCGCCGGGATGGATCAAGCACAACGGCGAGCTTTACCAGTAGTCGGTCGGGTGTCGGTAGAACATGATGAGCCCGGCCTTCATGACTCATCGCAACCGGCGACCACCATGACGCACGATTGGAAGCCGGAAGGGCTAATTGAGAAGTCCGATAGTGAAGTCAGTACCACCACGATGGGAAAGCGTGTGTGAAAACTAGTTTGTAGGGGTGGCACTCCGTGGCCACCCCTCGTTGAGGTTGCGATATCCTCCGAAAGTTGTGGCGCGTTAAGAGGGGGCGGCCACGGAGTGCCGCCCTGGAATTCCTGCCGCCTGCAAGGATGCGTTGAATTTCTTCTGAGGAGTGCCAGATGAAAACGTTAGTGCTGCTTTTGTTCATGGCCACGGTTGCTTACGGGCAATCACAGCCCACTATGACGATCAAGCTTTACTTTCCGAACACGAAGTTCGACAAGGGCGACTGCGGGGTGAAAGTGTTTCCGGTCACGCGGAAGATTCCAAAGACTAGCACCGTTGCCAGAGCTGCACTTGACCAGTTGTTTGCCGGTCCGACCAGCCAGGAGAAAGCCAAGGGCTTTTATTCTGATTTTTCAGAAGACACAAAATCATTTTTCCTGAGCGTGAATGTAAGGAATAAACGCGCTTACGTTAACTTGAGCGATCCGACCTTGACACCAGCGATGGGCAATTTCACAACCAGTTGCGGTGGCTCGAATTTCTCTGGACAGGTAGAGAGTACGCTGAAACAATTCCCATCCATTAAGGCTGTCTTCTTTGCAATCAAAGGTGACCCGTCTCTTTTCTATGACTGGATGCAAGTAGGTGAGTGCCCGAAAGAATTAAAGAATTGTGACGCATCCAATTTCATCAAATCCAAATAATCAGACGTTCGTTTAGAGGTGGGCGCAGTCTACCGGGACGACATAGATGAGACCATTCAAAGTAAATATCGCAGCTTAGTTATGTATCCGAATGGTTGCTTCCACGGCGCACCGGTGGGCGGTGCCCACCTCTAAACGAACGTAAGCCAGGGAGCTCTAACTGCTCGCTCTGAAGAGTATTGAAGTTATTGGTAATCGCCACGCCCGGGCAATTTGTCGCTAAGCAAAGTCATGTCTTCAGATGAACCACAGCGAAAGTTTACGGCGGCGGATCTCACACCGGGCAAGTGGTACCGTGTGGTGACCGCGTTTATAGACTACGACGGCATATCTCACCCGGTTGGCGAGAGCTGGCGTTTCTTGGCAAAGGATTTTCTGCCTTACGAAGACGGATTGACGTTGCACGTAGAACGGGAAGGGCGAGCAGAGTTGCTGCGACTACAGTGGCGCGCGGAAACCCAGGGAGCTGTCATCGATCATTTTTCTGACCTGGTAGAGGAGTTATGAGCGCCCATGATTATCGTTCGTGCTGAAACACCCGATGATTTCCCGGCGGTCCATCAGGTCAATGAACTAGCTTTTGGGCGCTCAGATGAGGCGGTCCTGGTTGGCAAGCTACGAGCAGTTGCCGATCCAAACATCTCGCTCGTGGCGGATCAGAATGGGAGAGTAGTCGGGCACATCTTCTTCAGCCCGGTCTCAATCGAGATCAGTAGCCCTGGCTCAATCGCGTTAGGACTCGGACCACTAGCGGTTTTACCCGAATACCAAAAGCAAGGGATTGGTTCTCAATTGACGCGGGCAGGCTTGAAGGAATGTCAGCGGATTGGCGGCGACGTGGTGGTGGTGCTCGGGCATCCTGAATACTATCCTCGCTTCGGGTTTGTCCCAGCTAAGCAGAAGGTACTCCGATCAGAGTATCCTGTTCCAGACGAAGTGTTCATGGTGGTGGAGCTGAAACCAGGCGCACTGGATAGACAGCGCGGCTTGGTAAAATACCTGCCTGAGTTTAGTGAAGTATGAACGCTCTTCCTTTCGATGATATTTGAGAACGTCCGGTGCAGCGCGGGCGAGGATCCTGGCTTTTAGCGGTCACGGCGATACATTAATGAGAATAATCGTTTTCCTACTAAACGGCGTGATTCAACTTGCACTCGCCGCAGCCGGTTTCCTGGTTTTGTTGCTGGGAATGAATGGGTACAGCGAGGATCAGGCGACCCCGAGCCTGCTCCTCTACATTGTCGTCGGCCTTGGCAGCGCAGTCGTGCTCGGTTTCGTGAGTGGCTTTGTGGCGAAGCGTCTGGTTGAGAGAAGATCGCTAGGCAGCCTGGCGGCTTCGGCGATCGCCGTTGTCAGCTTTTCGATCATCGGTGTGATAATTCTGGTTGCCACTGCTTTTGGCGCCATAGTGCTGGCGGAAGTAATGCGCGGAATGAGATAGAGGATCGGGGTCGCGTAATCGCCACCTTCGGCCCTTATCAAACGGAGAACATATGGCAGTTAACGAAGTGTACTCCGAGCTCCTCTTCTCATACGGCACGCTCCAACTCGAGCCAGTCCAGATGGCTACGTTTGGTCGGCGACTGATTGGTACTGCTGATTCGTTGCGAGGGTTCGAACTGGTCAGTTTAATGATCGAAGACCCGAAGGTAGTTGCCATCAGTGGCAAGGCAGAGCACACCATGGCGAGCTTCACCGGACGCGATTCAGAGCTTGTCTCAGGAAAGGCGTTTGCTGTCACCCTGGATGAAATTCAGAGTGCTGACGAGTACGAGGTGGCGGCGGTCCGCCGCGTGGCAGTAGTTCTTGAATCGGGGGTACAGGCGTGGGTGTACGTCGACGCTCGATACCCGCCTGCGGATTCATAACGCCCGGGACGAGAGACCTCGCCTCGCGCCAGGTGCTCCTAAGACGATGACAGAATCAAACGAACTGCTGGTGGTTGATGTTGACTTGAAGGAATTGGACCTTCAGCGCGCTTATTTGTGGTTTCGCCTGGGGAAGTGGTCAACTCGTCTTCTGCTGGTATTGTTCGCGGTCGCCGGACTACTCCTGCTATCGCGGGTCGAACTCTCCAAAATCATTCAGAACCCACCCGCAGCAACGGCCTTATTAGTCTTAATCCTATTCCCAGTTTTTTACCCGGTCTTAATCTGGTTTCAAACGAAACGTGGGTTCGGGAATCTGCAAGCCTTCCAAACGAAAATCCAATACTCATTTTCGCCGAGCGGCTACAAGGTCAGCGACCTCAAATCTTCTGCCGATACCGACTGGGCCACTATATTGCGCGCCGCCGAATCAAAGCATTCTTTTCATCTCTTCTTTCACAAGTCGCTATTTCATACAGTTCCGAAACGATGCTTCAAACACCCGGAAGATATTGAGCGTCTGAGAGTGCTCCTGAAACAAACGCTTGGAACAAAGGCAACTCTCACTTAGCGGGTGACAGTCCGCAAATCGTTGCACCGGCGCGCGGCTCGTTGTTCTTTTGACTGGAAGTCTGGAATGACCTTGTCGCAATTCGCCTTGCCCTCTCAACTGGGGTGAAGGGTCGCCGCGCATTTTGGTTTGCCAACGCAGCGTGAATGAGTCGCCACCCTTGCGTTGTTCCGAGGCAAGGCAGAAAATCACCTCACATGGTTTCCAGTCGTGGCTCAACTTAATCAGTCATTCCGAGTGCCGCGATTGATCGTCTCTCAGCTCGGAGGATAAGAGTTCAGGTAACGGGAGCTCGAGTGGCAACCTGAATGCCAACATTTACTACGAAAAAAAACATGAGGAGGTGAGAATTATGAACGAGAACCAGAATGCAACCCCTAACAGCGCATTGCCGCCATTGCCGGAACAGCTGGCCATTGCCCGACAAGCAATCCAATTGCCTGAGGTCCAGGAGCTGATGCGTAAATTGTCTGAGTATCATCTTGGTGTCTACATGCCGCATATGCATGACGAGATAACCGGCGCATTCCAACTCCTTCCTGAAGGGATGATCCAGGTGGAAGACGATTTGAAAGTGTCGTTCCAGTCGGTGAATCCGCCGGAAAGCTCCTTTGTTCCGGTGGCCTGGGTTTGGCAGGATGGGCCCACGCCAGGAGCGACATGCAAGGCCATCTGCCTGGCGGTCCATCACGCGCCATAGGTCGAACCTCAAAGGCGGCGAAGAATACTGGGTCGGGCGGTTTGGCTAGAGGCCATGCCGCTGCAGTCGAAGTCTGCCCGCGCGACGCGCTGACAGGCGTAAAGCAAACTGTTAGTTTGCGACGGTGTCCGAGGAGTCAACTGACAGCAGGCAATCGACGCCGCAAGCTAACAGTTTGCGCTACCGAAAGAGCGCGAGGATATACACGTGGAACTTATCGCAATCACCGAGAGTGGCGAGCTGGCCCAGCCGGTCCCATCACTGCCCCAGATCGTAGCGGAGGTGGTAGAGGCAACCACTAAATTGTATCGACAAGTTGGGTACCAACTGCCCTGGATTGGCTATCTCGCAATTGAAGACGGCATCTGCGTCGGCACTTGCGGCTTTAAGTCGCCTCCGCTGGACGAGAGAGTTGAGATTGCATACTTCACACTTCCCGGTCATGAGTCACGTGGTGTTGCCACGCGAATGGCGTCAGAGCTCATTCGCATAGCGACTAACGAGACGGCAGCCTTGACGATAGCGGCGCAAACTTTGCCTGAAGTGAATGCCTCGACCTCCATTCTGAAGAAGCTTGAATTTCAGTTGGTGGGAACGCGCGAACACCCCGAGGACGGGCTGGTGTGGGAATGGCACTTAAGGAGTGCTTCCGATACGTTCGTTTAGAGGTGGGCACCGCC
>JANNJZ010000033.1:0-3794 GCA_031396065.1 Pyrinomonadaceae bacterium
CAGCGGTGGTGTTTCTTTCATTTCAACGGTAGTCATCTTCCGTCATAATCCTTCTAAGGTCTGCCAGAGACCTGTTTCATGCGTTCATCGTTACTGGTTTAGATTTGTTATCCTCGACAGACGTCTTAACCCAACCTCCAGCAAAACCCGCTCGCCGCAAGCCGCCGACAATGTATGGGCACCTTCGCATCAACCGCCACAATAAGCCGGTACGATAATTTTCGATCATCAGAATAGTCGGCCCTTCATTGAGCCCGAAATGGTACAGCGATACCCAGCCATGGGGATTGCCGGATGCAGCAGGGTAGGTCGGATTGAAGGACGCTTTGAAGCCGTAGGGGTTGGACTCCGTTAATTTGATTTCATGAATACAGTAATCGAGCACTGGCAGCACAATCTCGGGAGCGAATGGTAGCGAGGCCGCCACGGCCCACGGCGCGATGGTGCCGTCGTCGGGTCCGTACGGCACGCCGCGCCCCACGTAATCGAAGAACTGGCGCTCGATGCCGGCTAGGTTGATGGTGTCCGGACCGGGACCTTCGCTCGCGGACAGTCCCCAGCAGTGCTTGCCATAGTGCGGAAACTTGAGCGGGTTGGAGATCGCGTACTGACGTTGCACGTAAGTCGCGCGGCGGCTGTTCTCGAAATAGTCGATGCCCTTGCCGCGCATGAAGGCATCCTGAATACCGCGAAAGTCGATCCAGACATGCGAGAGCTGGTGCGTGAACAATGGCCCAGCATATAGATAGTCATATCCGTAGCAGTGTTCCCACCGGTAAGTGGAAGTCCACGCGGCGTAGCTATCCTCGGGCAGTGGATGCGTCGGCGAGCCCAGTCCGAGAATGTACAAGAGCAACGCCTCGTCGTAGCCTTCCCAACGGTATTTGAGAAATCCGCTTTCGGGCTTCCAGCCATGCGTGACCGTTGCGCCGCCGTCTTGCGCCCACTGCCAATCCGCACGGCGGTAGAGCGCGTCGGCAAGCATGCGGATTTCCTGCTCGTCCGGCGTATCAGCGGCAAAATAAAGTCCGGCCGTTAGCGCACCCGCCAGCAGAAAAGCACTGTCTATCGTTGACAGTTCGCATTGCCAGGCGCGCCGCCCGGTCTGCATATCAAGAAAATGATAATAGAAGCCATGGTAGCCGGTCGCGTCCGGCGCGGGGCCTTGCGGGCTGTTCCAGAAAAAACGCAGCGTCGTTAGAGCTCGTTCCACCGCCGCGGCGCGCTGCATAAATCCGCGCTCGACAGCCACCGGATAACATGCCAACGCGAGGCCGGTGGCGGCAATACTGGCAGGCCAATCGGCTTCGGTCTTGTCGATGACTAGCCCGTTGACTGGATTCGTCTCATGCAAAAAGTACTTGAATGATTCGTGCTGAAGCTTTTCCAGCTCGGCATCGACCGTTAGTTTCTCGCTGCTCATGGGCTCATTCCGGCTTTTTTCGTTTCCTGTGCGGTCAACATGTCGGCAACCAGCGACTGCGCCTCGTCTTGAAGCTGCCGCAGATGAGGGGCGTCGCGGAAGCTTTCGGCGTAAATCTTGTACACGTTCTCTGTGCCCGACGGTCGCGCAGCGAACCAGCCGTTCTCGGTCGTTACCTTCAGACCGCCAATCGCAGCCCCGTTGCCCGCCGCGGTCGTGAGTTTCGTGGTGATCTTCTCTCCCGCCAACTCGGAGCTTTTGATTTGATCAGGCGAGAGTTGTAGCAGGATCGCTTTCTGCGAGGGCGTCGCGGGCGCATCAATGCGCTCATAAATCGGATCGCCGAACTCACTCGTAAGCTCGCGGTAGATCTCCCCAGGATCGCGGCCCGTGCGCGCGGTGATCTCTGCCGCGAGCAGAGCCGGGACAATTCCATCTTTGTCCGTAGTCCAGACGCTGCCATCCAGACGAACGAAAGACGCACCGGCGCTCTCCTCTCCACCAAAGCCAAGCGAGCCGTCGAGCAATCCATCAACGAACCACTTGAAGCCGACCGGAACCTCGTAAAGCTTGCGGCCAAGCTTCGCTGTGACGCGATCGATCATTTGACTACTCACCGCTGTCTTGCCGACCGCCGCTGCCTTGCGCCACTTCGGTCGGTGTTGGAAGAGGTAGTAGATGGCGACCGATAGGTAGTGGTTGGGCGGAAGTAAACCCGCGCTTCGGGTGACAATCCCGTGCCGGTCATGGTCCGTGTCACAGGCGAAGGCGATATCGAAGCGATCCTTGATGTCGATCAGCCTGTGCATCGCATAGGGTGAGGAAGGGTCCATGCGGATCTGGCCGTCCCAATCCGCAGTCATAAAACGGAAGGTCGGGTCTACGGCCTTGTTGACGACAGTGAGGTTCAAGCCGTAGCGTTCGGCAATCGGCCCCCAGTAATGGATTCCTGCGCCGCCGAGCGGATCAACCCCCATGTTGATCTTCGCCCCGCGAATGGCCTCCATGTCGAGTACGTTCGCCAGATCAGCAATGTAAGCATTGAGATAGTCGTGCCGGTGCGTCGTGGAAGCTCGAAGTGCCTTTTCGAAGGGAATCCTCTTCACCCCGGTAAGGCCTTTCTCGAGAAACTCATTTGCCTTCCTCTCGATCCAATTGGTGACGGCGCGTTCCGCCGGTCCGCCGTTTGGGGGATTGTATTTGAACCCGCCATCATGTGGGGGATTGTGGGACGGTGTGATGGCGATACCGTCAGCAAGTCCAGTCCTGCGTCCGCGGTTGAAGGTGAGGATCGCGTGGGAAATGGCAGGCGTGGGAGTGTATTCGTCATCCTCCGCGATCATGAGTTCCACACCGTTGGCCGCCAGCACCTCAAGCGCGCTGGCAAGAGCCGGTACGGAGAGCGCATGCGTGTCGATTCCAAGAAACAGCGGGCCATCGATCTTCTGTTCCTTTCGGTACAAGCAAATGGCCTGACTGATGGCGAGGATATGCCATTCGTTGAATGCCTTTTCGAATGCGGAACCGCGATGCCCTGAGGTGCCGAACACTACCCGTTGCTCAGGCAGGGCGGGATCAGGAACGTCAGTGTAATAGGCTGTGACGAGTTTCGAAACGTTGACCAGCATCGCTGGTTCGGGCGGCTTTCCTGCAAACGGGCTCACTTTCATTGCTCTCTCGTTCAAACCAAGTAGTGATTTTTCCACCAAGGTTTCATCAGTTTGTTTTTTATGGCTCCTCTTCTGTTTTCAACCTCTTCGTCCGGTGCGCCACGAATTCTTCAAGCGTCGGCACTGCCGGTGCCGCAGTAACTTGGGCGAGCATCATCGCGTCCAACCAGCCCACGATCACCTCCAACGACAGAGCAAGATTACCGATTTGGCAATGATTCTGGGCTTGCTCAGCCTCCGTAAACAAGCGCGCCGTCAGAGAACGTACATTTCGGAGGGTCTTGATCTGATCATAGAATTGGTGCAGAGGAACATAATGATCTTGCTCTCCTGCCAGCAACAGCACGTCCTGCGTAACACGCGCCGAGACGGCAGTGGTTCTCAGCCACCGCACCTTCTGCAAAAACTCGTAAGGGGATCGACTCCCGGTGACATGCATGCCTTGCTGCACACCCCATTCGATCACCAGGCTTCGCTTCATCGCGCGCCTCACGAGCGTATTTACCGCGCGAGCTGCATTAACCTTGAGAAGTGCTGTGAGCATGACACGTACGACGGGACTGACCTGCCGCAGCACAACTTCCGAAAAGTCTGTTAGCACGTCATCAGCAATGACGCGGCGGACCCGTGGCTCATACGCTGCCGCGCGAATGACCAGTTCGCCACCGAGCGAGAATCCCAGCAAGCTGACATCGTCCAGG
>JANNJZ010000047.1:0-2742 GCA_031396065.1 Pyrinomonadaceae bacterium
GGGAGCTTTGAGATAGGACCCACGCCTTCTTTTTCGAGCTGCGGGAGCGAATAGTATCGGCCGGACTGGCCGGAAGGTGCGTTGAATGTTTGGACGGAATTAAAGGGACCTTGTGGCATAGAAACTGGGGCCTGTTCGTGATCAGCCAACGTCAGATGTCGCAGCCGGAATCACGCAGAAGTTTGAATGTTTATTAGCAAACTCAGTGTAAGTCCACGCTGCTTAGTCGTCAAGCAGGGTGATAAACCGGCTGCTCCGCGAGGTGGGCTGTGAAGCTAGCTGTGGCAGCGTTTGTTAAGTTTAGGTCGCTCGTTCCGTTTAGAGAGCACACTTGTGTGCCGCCTCGCGGTGCCACAGAAGATAATCAAATTATTCCTGTAAGGGCACACAAGGGTGCTCTCTAAACAGCCGTTTCCAATATTCATGGTGACAATTTTCCTGCCTTGATAGAAGTGGCAGAGTCCACAACCAACAAGGAAACTGGTTAGTGCTCACACCTTTTGTTATAGTTCCCCTTCCCCCACAGTTTGCTACAACGTTCAAGGCAGAGACCCTGGTCGCTGGCTGCTCGAGTATGGCGCGGCGCTTGGAATCTGGTTCAGGAGTATTGACATGACAAAGAAACCGACCGATGGATTCGAGTATTTAAGCAATGATCCCGACTATGTTCCCAACCCTGAAATTGAAGAGTTCATGGAAGAAGAGATTGCCCGAGCGCCAAAGGATCCGGAGTTACTTGCGCAACGACTCCGGAACAACACAGCTTCTTCGCCGAAGGACGCGGGGGGCGACCTCGACGCTTCATGGGAAGATGTTAATGACAGCGGTTCAGAATCTGTCGGCGGCGATAATCCCACTCCTGATCAATCCATGGTCGAGGAAAACGCGAATGCCATGGGCGTAAATTTTGAGGACAACGAGGAACTCGAATTTATCGACAAGATTGAACGACGCGATCGCGATCGGTACGAGCTGGACGAAAGCTCAAAGACCACGGACGATATGATCTGAGCTTTCCGTTTTGTGAAATGCAATCCAACGCTCCCAGGTACCAGCGCGGCACCAGGGTCAATTGTCAATTCGGCTCTAAATCGTGGAGGATTTAGTTCATCGCTCTCGAAGACAAATTAAATGAGTCTTAGCCCGCGGAGCGGGCGGCAGCGTAAAGCCTGGGGTGAAGCGCAGCGGAACCCCAGGTTAAGTTCCAAGAGATATTGTCAGCCCGCGGAGCGGGCTACAGTCACCCTACTTCAGGACTGTCGCCCGCTCCGCGGGCTGGACTGTCTTCAGCTCTACGATTCCTGGGGTTCCGCTGCGCTTCACCCCAGGCTTTACGCTAACATCCGCTCCGCGGGTTAAAGCAAGTGGCGCCTCTAAATCATTCATCAGCCACTAGGAATAGGGCACACCGTGGCCGAACTCTCTCGATTCCATTCAACCCGCGAGACGTATCTCTGGCGAAAGATGGGGTGGCCACGGAGTGCCAACCCTACAAAGCTGATCACCAGGTTCAATTCTTTTTCAGACTATCGAGTACCAGAGTTACCGGTCCATCGTTAACCAGTTCTACCTGCATATCACCACCGAATTTTCCGGTCTCCACAATGCCAACCAGTCTGCGAACCTGTTCGATGAAAAACTCATATAGCGGCTCGGCCTTTTCCGGCGCAGCGGCGTCAATCCACGAGGGCCGGAGCCCGCGGCGCACATCGCCGTAAAGAGTAAACTGCGAAATCACCAGCATCCCACCGCCAACATCTTTCAGCGACAGATTCATTTTTCCCTGCTCGTCGTCGAAGATACGCAGGGCCGGGATTTTCGCCGCCAGGTACTCCGCATCGGCTTCAGCATCTTCGCGCGCTACGCCCAGCAAAACGACGAGACCCTGTTGGATCTCGCCGACGATGGAATCCTCGACTGCTACTTTGGCGCGCGTTACGCGCTGAACCACGGCTCGCATTTACTTCTTTGGAGGTTTGCTGGGTCTGATTTCCACTCGGCTGACCAGGGCACGATCGTCGTGATGAAGTAGATCGATAACGACGCGCGCGATGTCTTCAGGTTGCAGTTGCCAGTCTTGATCAGGAGTTGGGGTATCGCCGCCGAATTCCGTATTCACCGAACCGGGCATGATGTAACTAACCTTAATACCGTCGTGTCGAACTTCCTGCATCAGCGCTTCGCTGAATCCGTTGAGGCCAAACTTTGATGCGTTATACGCGGCCATCTTCGGATGTGCGTTGGTGCCTGCCAGCGAAGATATGTTGATGATGTAACCATCGCCACGCTGCTTCATCAAGGGGATGGCTTCATGGCAGCAATAGAAAACACCAAAGAGATTCGTTTCCAGGACCGCGCGGAAATCCTCCGGCGTGGTCGCTGCAACCGTTTGAAACATTCCCATCCCGGCGTTATTCACCAGAATATCGAGTCCACCAAACTCGATAGCCGTTAGCTCGAACAGAGATTTCACCTGGGCGTAGTTGCGTACGTCGGCCACAATTCCCGCCACCCGCACCCCCTTGTCGAGCGCGAGCAGTTCGCCAACAGTTCTGTCAATTTCGCTACGGCTGCGAGCGCTGATGCAAACATTCACCCCCTCGCGAACCAGGGCGTCGGCGATGCCACGCCCGATTCCCTTCGTACCGCCGGTTACGATTGCAACTTTGTCGTTTAGATCCATGTTTTAGATTAGTCAGGCACGACACAAAGCTCTTCACTGGGACCGCGGGCGCCCTCGCC
>JANNJZ010000050.1:0-2841 GCA_031396065.1 Pyrinomonadaceae bacterium
CGGCTCTTTCTCAGGGAACCTGGAGCTGGAAGATATTATTGAACATAAGAGCTTCACATTAAAGGCACAACAGAATAGCAAAATCGGAAATGCCAGTGCTGTTCGGCCTGGTGGCACAGAAAGGCGCAAGGAAGAGTCGCCGCGACAGCTTCCTTGCGCCTCATTCTTAGCCGAGAGCTACTTTGTTTCGATAGCTCCTGGTCAGTTACTCATCAACGCGTGACGCGCACGACCATCTCGGTTCCCGACTCGAGCTTCAACTCTTTGCTGCCCTGCACCGCGAGCGAACCCGCGCCCCCGGCGCCGCCGAGTATCAAACCGATCCCCGCGCCTTTTCCCCCACCAATAATCGCACCCAGCACCGCACCGGCGCCGGCGCCGATTGCTCCGCGCTTGACCGTCTGGTTCGTGCGGCTGCCAGACTCGACACCGCCTTCGTTGTCTGCTCTTTCCGAACCTCCGCCGTAAACCCGCGTGACGTAGCCATGCAGCGTGCCGCTGCGACCTTCGCTCAGGCGAATCGAATCAAAGGCCAGGTTCATACTGGTACGGCCCTTGACCTTTCCCGACTCTCGAATCGAGCTAATGTGGCCCGTAACGGTCGCTTCGTTAAAGCGAACCGGATCGAGCACGGTCGCCGTAAATCGATCGCCGACCCGAGATTCCTTGCTCGACAATGTATCTTCAAGCCGAATCTTCAGGTTGGTGCCAATCGGAACTATAGGCCCAGCCGGCGTCGTTTTGCGCACACCGCGTCTGAGCTTCGGCTTGGTTTGCCCCTGAACCATTAGCGGCAACACGAGCATTACTAACAAGACTGCCAGAGAAACAAATCGCTTCAAAACACCTGACTTCATTTTTGGTGAACCTCCACTCGCCATTCCGGCGAATAATCATCCGTTCGTTTGTTTTAATCATCCATTCGTTTGTTTTAATCATCCGTTCGTTAGAGGTGGGCACCGCCCACCGGTGCGACGTTGACTAAACCATTTACTGACGACTACCCATCGCGCGCCAGGACTGGACTATTTCGCTAATCTAAATCAGGGGGCTTCTCTAGGAGATTGGGGGGTTAGCCACCAGCTTATCACAGTAGCTCAGTGTGCGAGGGGGGCCAAACAATCAAACGACGCCAGCGGCCATCGGCTCCGGTGCAGACCCGGTTTCAATTTCGTCACCATCTCCGAGCTCCTGGTGACGACGAACCGTGCCATCTGATTCAAAGATATACGCGGAAGGGGCCTCGCGCATGATGATGTCTTGCAAGCGCATCAATCCGTAAAGCAGCGCCTCGGGACGGGGCGGACAGCCGGGGATGTAAACGTCAACCGGGATGCAACGATCAACGCCTTGCATCGTGGAGTAAGAATCAAATGGCCCACCGGTCGAGGCACAGGCGCCCATCGCGATGGCCCACTTCGGCTCGGGCATCTGTTCATAAACTCTGCGCACCACCGGACCCATCTTCAGCGTCACAGTACCGGCTATGATGATCAGATCGCTCTGGCGTGGACTCGGCCTGAACACTCCCGCTCCGAAGCGGTCGATATCAAAGCGTCCGGCGCCGGTGGCAATCATCTCGATCGCGCAACACGCAAGTCCAAAGGTCATCGGCCATAGCGCAGACTTCCGCGCCCAATTAACGACGGGCGCAGTCATGTCCAGCGCCTTGGCGCCAACCGTCCGCCGCACCGAGTTCATCAGCGTATCAAATCTGGTTAGGACAAATCCTTGATCGTGTTCAGCCATAGGTTGGTAAATAGTAAATGGTGAATGGTAAATAGTTAAGGCAAGTGGCTTTTAATGGTCGGGCGCAACCGTGGCTAAACATCCACTCACTATTTACCATTCACCATTTACCGTCTTTAGGCCCATTCCAGCGCGCCCTTGCGCCACGCGTAATAGTAACCAACTACCAGAATAGCGATGAAGACGAACATCTCAACCAGGGCAAACTTGGTAAACGAAAAATCGTTCCCCATGAAAATGATTGCCCAGGGCAAAAGAAATATCGTCTCTACGTCGAAAATCAGAAACAACATCGCCACGATGTAGTAACGAACCGTAAACCGCGAATGCGCGTCGGTGGTCGGGTCGATACCACACTCGTACGGTCGCATCTTCCCTTTGCCGTATTTTGCCGGGCGTAGAAACCTTCCCAAAACAACTGGCAACACCGGAAACGCCACGGCCACCACGAAGAAGATCATCACCGGCCAGTAAGCCGTGATCGGCGCTCCTACATGTGGGCTCGTCGCTGTTTCGACGATCGCTGACGTAGTTTGAAGCAGCATCTGATTATCGAAAGCCGAGTCGACCCCGATGGGGAAAATGCTCACGCAGACGGCGTCTAAAAATACTGTCCTCGAAAATGTGATTAGTGTTACGGAAAAATATTAAGCGCCGTGGTGATCAATGTCAACGAGGAGTTTCGGGAAGAAGAGTTTCGACACTGTTTGTTTTTGGGATCCTCGCCACCAAAGTTGTTGTGGCTACAAAGCGATGAGCAATATTATCTACCATCACGCCAAAGCCTTCCAAGGTTCTCACGCCGAGCAATGTCATGTCGCCTGGCTCGGCAAAGACCACTTCATCGTTTGTTTCGTAGCCTTCAGCGCTAAGAATGGCATAACCTACGTCGCGCTCAATCTTCTGCTGCGTGGCAGTGGCGAACATCCGCTTTCGACGCGGCGTGATACCCACTGACTTCAAGACATCCGCGGGAAGCCACGTCAGTTCTGATCCAGTGTCCACCAAAGCCGACACAGGCTGCGTGCTGAGTTCCTCGCTTTTCGGATTGCGAGCGACGACGTTGACCTTGAATGCGCTCATATCTCCGGA
>JANNJZ010000093.1:0-25611 GCA_031396065.1 Pyrinomonadaceae bacterium
AATGAAATGTTCCCAGGGTTGCCAAAGCCCAACCCTGGGCTGGAATTAGCGAACGCTTTCAGCGTTAGGGACCCGGCGTCGACCAATTTCGCACCTTCAGTGCTTATCATCTTCGGTGTGGAAGACCTGGGCCGTTGGCCCAGGCTTTTACATTTCGCGCCTTTGGCGCTGAAAAAGAAAAATCGAATTTACAAAGACCCGCTGAGAAACTTGCGGACCTGGTTTTGTGAGTCCCACGGATCGTCGACCTCAATGACCGCCCAGCGTCCGAAGCCGCCGTGATTATTGACGGCGGGTGCCCATAGCGTCCGCGCCGTGGCCACCTTGGCAGCCTTGTCCTTTTTCTTTTCGCCAGTAACCTCAATCAACAGATTCAAGAGATCGGCCGGGCCGTGCCCATCCTGGATGCAGGCGATGAAGTCAGGGATGTAGTTCCTTTCTTCGCCGTTCAGCGTATAGGGGATGGTGAAGCCGAGATTGTGATTCTTAGCGTAGCGAACGACCTCAGGCATTTCTTCAAGTGACTCGGCCATCTTCTGTTCCCACGAGTCGGTATCGGCAACAACGTGGGAGACCTGACACTTGTCGGGGCGGGTCGCGAAGACGGATCGAGTGGTGTCGAAGTCCACATATCGGGTTGAGCCGAGCGTGTCGTATGGTCGCAAGATGGGCTTGAGCGCCGCGCTGCCATCGGTGGAAGCGACAATTCCTTTGTAAATGCGGTCGGCTGCGTCATGCGCGAATTCAATCAGCAATAGTAATTGCGGAAAGGTATTGTCCTTGAGCGTGACGCACTCGTTCAGCCAGCGTTTAGCGATCGTGAGCAGCTGCGGAAAGAGCCACGGCTTGTCGTTACCGTCATCATCGCGGAAGTATTTCTCCAGCGTCAGCCTGGCGAGCAGAAAGGCGACCTCGTTGGGACGGCGGCGCTTCAGCTCGTCGAGGGTATGAATGCTGGATTCACCCACGATGGGCGCGTTCTCCGTCTTCGTGGGAATGTCAGCGGTAGAGAGCGCGAGTTTGGATTCGTCGGTAAAGGTCGCCGAGAGCCGCTCGCCCGCAATATCGTAACGATAGCCGTTCAGACGCGGGAATGTGATCTCACAGGCAAGGCGGCTTTCCATGGCGCGGACACGGGTTGGCAGCGGGCCTGGGGGAGGATCTGTCGTCGCGCCACTGCACGGGATAAACGAAAAAGGCACACCGTAGACTTCGGCGTATTCAGGATTGAAATGGCCCTTCTCGTTGGCGGCGTAACTCATGCGACGCAAAGCGCGACCGACCACTTGTTCGCACAGCAGCTGCGTCCCGAACGCGCGCACACCGAGCACGTGCGTTACCGTGTTCGCATCCCAGCCTTCTGTAAGCATTGAAACACTGACCACGCATTTCACATGTTCACCGAGTTTACCCGCCTTACCCACGGTGTTCATCACCTCGCGAAGCAGGTCTTCATCAGTCAGGTCTTCGGCATCGCGTCCGGGAAAGCGAGCCCGGTATTCGATCTTGAACTCGTCGATTTCCCGGGAGGCAATCTTCTTGAAGTCATCGCTCATTGAGTCGCCTGATTCAAGCTGACGGCTGTCTACCAGGATTGTATTGGGGCGATGCAGCCACCCGCCGTTCCCATCGTCGTTGCGGAAGATCGGAAGCTGTCCGGCCTGGACCACGGGCTGTTCGGCGATCTGTTTTTCCCAGCCGGAAATAAAATCAAAGACAAGCTTCGAAACGTTGGTGTTGTTGCAAACGACAATGAAGACAGGAGGGGTAATGCCGCGAGCCCGGGCGTCGGTGTTTTGTTCCCAGAGGCGGTAATACCTTTCGTAGTTGCCATATAGGCTTAGCAGTGCGCCTTGCAGTTCGACCGGGAGTTTCGGTTCGCCGGTAACTGCCTCGGTCTTGCGGCCCTTCCTTGGCAGATGCTCACGAATGCGGAACCATAAATCGCGATAGGTGGGCTGTTCGCCGGTCATCGAATCGTCGGCGACCGGCACGCGGGGGACTTTGACGATGCCCGCCTCGATGGCGTCAATCAATGAGAAGTCGGAGACTACCCACGGAAAGAGTGTGCCTTCGGGATAACCCGAGCCTCGCAAGAAAAACGGCGTGGCCGAGAGATCGTAGATCGCCTTGACACCAATCTTGGCTTTCACCGCCTCAACCCCCGAGATCCAGATGCGAGCCTCCTCGTTCCGATCCTTAGCTTCGACGCGATCATCCCCGGTGAGTTTCTCATCTTCTGCTTCGGGCTTGCGCCGGTAACAGTGATGGGCTTCGTCGTTAAGCACAATGATGTTTTTCTTGTTACCAAACTCGCGACAAACTCGCCGTACCATCTGATCAGGAGTCTCAGTGAAGGGGCTTGTCTGTCCGCCGGCGAGAATCGACTTCGTGAGTTTGCCGGCCGCAACCTTCTCGCGCAGTTGGAAGGCGTGATAGTTCGTGATGATGATCTTCGCCTGACCGAGTTGCTCACGTGACTCGGCCGGCAAGATGTCGCGCTGGCGATAGTAGTTTTCCGGGTCGTTAGGCATCAACACGCGCAAGCGATCGCGAATGGTAATGCCGGGGGTCACAATCAGAAAGGTGTCGGCGAAGCGGGCATCTTGAGGATTCGCACGCTTGTTAAGTGTCTGCCAGGCAATGAGCATGGCCATGACCACGGTCTTGCCCGAACCGGTGGCCATCTTGAAGGCAGTGCGCGGCAAGCCGGGGTTCGATGAATCGTTGGCTTTGCGTATATCGTTTTCGATCCAGGCGTCGCCATATTTCCTGGCAACCTCAGTGATGTAGATGGCTGTTTCGAGAGCTTCGTTTTGACAGAAGAATAGCTTCCGCTCGCGGCTGGGATCAGTCCAGTAACTGATCAACCTCGCTGTAGTTGGTGTGACACCGAGGTAGCCACCGGTTCGCCAGAGAGCCACGCGGCGGCGGATGTCATTGACCAGCTTATTCTCTTCGATGCGATCCTGTGTCCACTCTGTTTCGAACTGAAGTTGCTTGGAGCCTTTTTTCTTAGCCTTAGCTATTGGAACGAAGTACGAACTTGTTCGTCGCCCTTCCACGATCTCATTGGTGATGCCCTCGTCTGAGAATTGAAAATGAAGAGACGGCTCGTCGAAAGGCGAGTTGAGGATTGGATTCTCGATGACAACCTGGCTCATGCTGATTCGCTACCGGATTAGTCTTGTAGAATGGTTAAATCTTGCCTTGCGCCCGTTGTTCCGCAGACAGGGAAACCCACATTGAAAAGCTTGTAACAAACTTAGAAACATTCGCTAGTAATGTCCCGCTGCGAAGTCCTAAGTATAGCATTCACCGAATCTGCTTTCCTGATCAGAAGCGTATATAGGACGAGCAGATATCGGGGGGCGTTGTCACGGCGAACGCTTGGGAACGTACCGCGATCGAAGACCACGGCGGCTGGCCGATAAGTTGAGCCTGCTTCGGAAGCCGGGGTCTGTTCGCCACCGCCGATAACAGTTGGTATTGGATAGCCGACAACCCCGAAAGCAACGAGGTGAGGTTAACCGCGTCCAGTAAACGGTCAGAGAGGGGAAGGGTGGAATCAGACCTGCTTAAGGAATTCTTCAGCGTCCACGTCGGCATCGCGGAGTGCGCCTCTTAGCGTGTAACGGTCAACCTCATCATGGAAAGGAAAAACGATCACTCGGCCCGTCAGCGTGCTTCATCTTAACGTGGCTTCCTTTGCGGTGCATCTCAACAAACCCGAGGCGCGAAAGGGCCGCGAGCACCTCTTGGCCAGACAGCAACGGGAGCTTCATACGCTTAGTTCCACTACTTCGCGATCGCGTAGCTCCTCGGGCTCAGGCTCCAGATAAAGGTCAATTGCTTCCCGAATATTTGCCAAGGCCTCTTCGCGAGTCTTGCCTTGCGACCAACAACTCTTGAGTGCCGGCACATGGGCTACCACATAACCATCCTCGCCCGGCTCGATCACAATCTTGATGTTCATATCCGCTACTATAGTGACAGTTCCTGTCCCAGACAATTGATTCCCATACTTCGGCCAGAAGAGATCATTTATCAACAACCCGGGAGAGGCTGTCGGGAAAACTGGTTTACTTGTCGGGTAAAACTTGATGTGAATGATTCAAGGTTTTTTTGGTGGGAGTAAACCAGAGACTTAGCCGAGGTGCGGTGATAGCCTTTGCGGCTCTGCCGCCTTCCGTGCGGAAAGGCTCGGCCTTTCCGATAGCGGATTAATTCTTGAGGCTCCGCCTCTGATGTCGCGCGGAGGCATAGCCTCAAAATAAATAGAGGTGCCGGTGAGGCGGAGCCTCACCGCACGGAAGGCGGCAAAGCCGCAGAACCAAGCTTAGAGACACAATCATCCCCGGCGACAATACAAACACACGTCTGGTCGGTCTGAGGCGGAGCCTCGCTAGTTGTTCACCTTACTTCGGCAACGCATAGACTTTCGATATTGTGGTGAAGTACACCTGTGTCTTATCGACGGCCAGGTATTTGTTCCAACTATCCCCGCCCCGATCGAGAGTTACGGGCTCTCCACCGCTCGTCGAGACCTTCCGCAGTGCATAGTCGTTGCCCGACTCGCGGTCGAAGTAGTAGATGTAACCGTCCCCGGCGACAAACTCCATCACCTCACTGATACTCGGCGCCAGCTTGGTGGGCTCGCCGCCTTGCTTTGAGATCTTCATTAACACCCAGTTGTCGCTATTGTCCATCTGCATGTAGAAAAAATTCCCGTCGTCCTGGACCAACCCAAACATCGCCCCCTTGTTGGGATTATGATAGAAGAACGAATCCGGGCCTCCTGTCTTAGGAACTTTCCTAATGCCGGTGGCCGCGTTCCAATAAACAAAATCGCGGTCGACACAAAGGCCGCTGTACCCCTCTTGCCCGGTCGCGAGTTGTTTGGCGGCGCCACCCTGCTTGGGTGCAGACATTACGGGCATGTTATGTGAGCCCCGACCGCCCCAGAGCAACCAGTAAATATTCTCGTCATCGACGACCATTTGATCAGGCATGCCAGGCGAGTCTGAAACGATGGTCTCACTTTCGCCACCTGCTTTCGGCACGCGATAGATGTGGCCCGGGTCAGACCAGTACAAAAACTTTTCATCGACCGCCAGGGTTGAGCTGATAAAGTGCTCGCCGCCCTTGACCAGCACTGACAGGCTTCCGTCTTTGAGCGAGATGCGGTTGACGTTGTTTGTGCCAGCTTGCTGAGCAGCGACTGTTGAGGCAATGGTGAAGAAAACGGATGAACCGTCGGAAACGATCTTGGAGGGATGGTCCTGTTTCTCGGCCAACACCCTGGCTTTCCAAACCGGTGATTTGCACCCAAGGATACACGTCAGCAGCAGAGCTAGAGCGAAACATACAGAAAGGAGACTTTGGTTAGCTGGGCTAGTCATCTTGCTCACTTGATTGAATCGGGATTGTCCTTTTGGAGCTTGTCAGCCTGAGCTGCCAAGTCATCGGCCTCTTTAGTTAACCGGTCGACCCTCTCATTATTTGCGTTCGCCACGCTTGCAAAACTCACGCGATTCTTGGCGTCAATCAAAGCTTGCGGAGTGCCTTTCGCGGTCTCGACCAATTCCGCGCGCTTGTCGTATTCCCTCACCTTGAGCGTCAGATATTCCCTGAACCTGTCCTTGATCTTTAGCTTGCTGGCTTCTTCATACTTCTTAGACGCTTCCTGGCATTTCTCTTTCGCATTGTCGTAGGCAGCTATGGCTTCTGCGGCGGTCGCGCGGGCCTCCTTCAGTTTGGATACATTTGTCTTCAGCATCTTGCTCTGCTTTTCTCCAGCTTCTGCCACATATTTCCTGGCCTCCTGGACCGCCGAGTTGCCTTCACCCACAAGCTTGTTGGCCTGCTCTGTTTCATCGATAACGGTTTTGCTGCATGCCAAAACGGTCGCGATCAATAAGAGCAAGGCCATGACCGCACTAGAGTGACGTCGGTTGTTCATCTTCATATTCAGCTGTCCTCCTGTTCAGATTCAACTTTTGACCTTCTTAAGAACATCCCACACCTTAATGCAGGCGAGACCTGCCTGCCGAGGTTAATTACCATGATCCTTCAGCCACTTCTTCGCAAACGCCACGGCATTTGAGCCGCGGATGCGCCCTGCGAAATCGTGGATCGGATTGTTGCCGTTGTTCATGTAGCTCAGCATCAGTTCGCATTCCTCTTGCGCATCACCTACTTCCGGTCGGCGGCGTGGGTCGGTGCTGAGGTTCCCTTTTTCAATCTCCTCGATGCAAATCTGCACAAACTCTGGCTGCGGCTCGTGTTCGGTCGACCATACCCAGCGGCTGAAGACGCTGAATCCATCATCGCGAATCGGACTCTTCGAACGGACCAGGACAAACAGAAACTTAGTAATCACCGGATCGGGTGGTGTGAACACCGCGAGGTTATTAAAGAACGATGTATCGAGACTGTTCCGTTGCTCTTTCGCGGCGGCCAAAGCGCTAATGAGGGCGTTGGCTGCCCCCGCATCCCCATTGTGAACCAGCAGTTTCCCAAGGGTCGTGAATGTAGCCTGGTCATCCTCCTTGAGGATCATCTCCTTGAGCTTTGGCAACAATTCCTGCACGTCGGCAGGCGTCAATCCGCTCACCGCGGCCGCCCGCACCTTGTCGGAAGTGTGATTGATATGCTTGCGCGCCAATTCCCTAATGCCGGGATAGTTTGCCAGGACGCCGGCGCGCAAACCGACCGCCAGCGTGTCCGGATCCTCTGCGGCAAGTGCTTCCTTAATCATGTCCGGGCGTTTGCCGGCCAGATCCGGTTCCTTGTCTAACAGCCCCTTCAGGAGGATCGCCCAAACGACGACGTCCTTCGTTTCCAACAGGGCCTGGTGCCGCAACTCATCGGCGTTGCCTTTGAGCGTCGTGGTTAACAGTCCGGCGGCGTTGCGACGCCTGTGTTCTTCCGCGCTGCTGGTCTCCTTGTAGATGTATTGAACTTCGTTTTCGCGGATTGGCCCATGAATCCTAAGTTGGGTGCTGGCTTCTCGTTCTGTTTTAGCGTTAAGAATTGGATCAATGGCTGCGTTCGGCGACTGACAACCAAGCGCGGCGGCAACCAACATTAGCAAGGCAAGCGCTGCGGTTGGGAGATTAGCGTGCTGGCCCGAACATCCAGTGTGAAACCTAAAAGACGATGAACTTCCGGTTGCGGGCATCTCTAGTGTCCTGACTCTGAAGTTCGGTGAATAATTCAGATTGCCGAAGTGGAATGCTCCTAGGTCCGAAGGACCGACAATCAATAGCCACGTTTGCCACCCCAGCGGGGCTGCCCCCCCGGGGACCCCGGTCCGTGAGGGCGGGGATCACGAATATCTAAGACGATGAGCGCCGAAGGTGCGGAATAAATTACTTCCCAGCTCAACCAGTGCCGGCCCTCCGGGCCTCAGGCGCTACGGAGGTTGCTCTCCACGCCCTCACGGACGTGGCTATTGATTGTCGGTCCTTCGGACCTAGGAGCATTCCACTTCGGCACTCTGAATTATTAACCGAACTTCAGAGTCAGGACTCTAGTCTGGCGGCGACCTGCTGTTTAGTCGGCAAGTGACCAGACAAAGTTTTTGAATGAGAGAACGTGCAAGGCTGGCAATTTAACTCCACCACTCGACCGCTCGGAAAAATGTCAGCACCCCCGGCTATGCAGAGGGAGACCCGAAGTTATCCAGTACGCAAAGGCATCGCATGCGCGATTCTTTGGGTGCTCAGTGTATGCGCGCTCCTGGATGCCTCCGCCAACGCGCAGGTCAAACCTCGACTGATTCAATCGATCACCGCGAACAATCTCACCTGGGATGCTTCGCGCGTGCTTCTGGTGCTGGACTCACCAGTTCCCGACTATGCGACGTATTTCGAAGCCCGCAAGTTCTTTTTGGTCCTACCGCGAACCACATTGCCGCAACCGTGGCCCAAGCTAGGCGCTTCATATATCAAATCAATTGATTTCGCGCAGCGCGGCTCGGATCTGGTTATCGCTTTTGAACTCGATCGAAATGCGATGCCGAAGATTCAACAACACTCCACATTCATACTTGTTTTCTTCGCGCCACAAGGTGGGCAATCGATCCGGCAGAATTCTCCGCCGCTGGTGGTTGGAAACCAGAACGCCGTGCCCGCCACTCAGGGGCGAATCGTGACGGTGAAAGCGCCGTCTCAACCGGCGACAAAGTTTTCCGCGCCAGGTGTTAATGAAATCACGCCAAGCGGTCCCGTCGCTGTACCCGTAAACGTTGCCAGTGTCACCAATGTTCTGGGCCCAGCTTCCGCAAAGACGCTGCGAATCCCAAAAGTTTCCAAACCACCGAACCTGGCAGACTTTCGCGTGGGCCGCCGCGAAGCCGAAGTCGTTGTTTCTGATTTTCGGCAGCTTCACCCCGGCGATGGTCAGCCCGCGAGCAGGTTGACGAAGGCGTATCTGTCTTACGACGACCTGAATCTTTACGTCGTGTTTGACTGTCGCGACGAGCCGGCGGAAATTAGGGCCCACGTCTCGCGACGCGAGGACATCGCGAACGACGACGCAGTCAGCATCACACTGGACACCTTTCATGATCGCCGCCGGGCGTACACTTTCGTCGTGAATCCGCTTGGCGTGCAGCTCGACGGAATCATCACCGAAGGGCTGGGCACCGACTATTCGTTTGACACAGTGTGGAAGTCCGAGGGCCGTCTCACCTCTGACGGGTATATCGTCCTGATTGCGATCCCTTTCAAAAGTCTCCGCTTCTCGGGCGAGCAACTTCAAACATGGGGCATCGCGCTCGGCCGCTCGATCATTCGCAACAACGAACAGACCTACTGGCCGTACATAACCGAACGAGTGCAGGGATTCGTTCAGCAGATGGCGACGGCGCACGGTCTCCAACAAATTTCGCCCGGAAGGAATATCGAACTCAGGCCTTATGGCGCCTTCACGGTTTCGCGGACGCCAAATTCCGATCCCGCGATGCCGGGGCCGTACGTGACCGACAAAGAAGTTCGCGGTGGCGTGGACGCAAAAGTCGTCTTCCGGGATGCGCTGACCCTGGATTTCACTGTCAACCCCGATTTTAGTCAGGTGGAATCTGACGAGCCGCAGGTTCTCATCAATCAGCGCTTCGAAGTCTTCTTTCCCGAAAAACGCCCGTTCTTCATCGAGAACGCCGGCTTTTTTCAAACTCCGCAACAGCTCTTTTTCTCTCGACGAATTGCTGAGCCGCAATTCGGAACCAGGTTAACCGGAAAGCTCGGGCGTTGGGCGCTTGGAGGATTGCTAATTGATGATCGAGCGGCCGGAAGGCTTGATCAAGAAGGCCCGAGATCATCGCGAGCCGTAATCGGTGTGGCCCGCGTCCAGAGAGAGTTTGGTGAGCAATCCTCTGTGGGTTTTATCGCAACCAGCCGTGATTATCGCAACAACTCAAATCGGGTGTTCGCGGTCGATGGACGCCTGCAACTCAATCCCAATTGGACCCTCTCCGCGCAAGCAGCCCGGAGCAACACGCTTGGACTCAATCGCTCGCAGACCAGCGGCTCAGCATACGTCGCGGAACTCGCCGGCAGTGGCCTTAATTTCAATTACGGACTCACCTACACTGATCGCAGTCCGGGTTTCCGCGCCGACGTTGGTTTCGTTCCGCGAGTTGACATCAGGCAGATTGAGCAATATGCAAACTATCGCCGGCGGCCTGAATCGCGGCGCGTGGTGAGCTTTGGACCGGCGGGTTATGCGCTGTTCAGTTGGGATCGTCAGGGTCGTTTGCAGGATTGGTACGCAGACGCCAGCTTTGGCGTTCAGATGAAACGGCAGACTTTCATCGATATCCAGCGCTCCGAGGCCTATGAGCTATTCGAAGGGCATGGCTACCGAACGCATTCGACGAATGTGAGTCTCGTCAGTGATCCGCTTGAGTGGGTTGGATTCTCAGCATCGTACAACTCGGGATCGGCAGTGAATTATTCACCGGCGTTGGGACTACTTCCTTTTGAAGCGAACAGCAGAGGCAGCAACGTAGAGATTACGTTGCGTCCTACTTCACGTGCCAGCTTTTATCAAAGCTACATTTATGGACACCTCGCCACCCGCAACAATTCAATCGTGCTGGCCAATGCCGGGACGAACATCTTCAATAATCACATCCTGAGATCGAAGTTCAATTATCAGTTCAGCCGAAAACTTTCGTTGCGCTTCATTTTGGATTACGACGCAGTCCTGCCAAATGAATCGCTGGTCGCTTTGGAGCGCACGAAGCGAATCACTCCGGACATCCTTTTGACTTATCTGGTAAATCCCGGAACTGCGTTTTACATCGGATACACGGACCGCTACGAGAACCTGCTGATCAATCCCGGTGTGTTCAGAAGGATCGGTTCGCCGACCACCCCCACCGACCGCCAATTCTTCGCGAAAGTAAGCTACCTTTTCCGCTACTGAATAGATTGCCCGGCTATTTGATACAACCCTCAGGCAGTCTTTCCGTCATCTCGACACGCCAGGCGCTGTTACTTGAACACCTCTCCAATTCCTCGACAACCGAGCCGCGCAAGGTCTATATAGAGTGTAATTGTCGCCCAGTTGCATGACTTCCCACCTCTACTTCGTCAGGTGTTATTGTCAAGAGCCCGAGAGAAGAGCAACTGTTGGCTATCGTCCGAGTAGCGCCGTGAATGACGCATAATTCGACGATCGCTCTTTAGCCGGCCGGATTAGCTTGTTGGCTTTGCCTGGAGTTTGAATGCAAAGTGTAAAAGGAAGCAGGCCTCTCAAATATCGTTATCTTGGAGCTTTGATCGCCCCGGCGGTCATAGCGATTATGATGCAAGTGACCTGGCCGTTCTTTCGAGACACGCCGGTTTCGCCGCATCCTCGATAAGATGGGAATGAATTCGAATGCGGAGTTGACTCACTACGCGATTCGCAATGGGCTCGTGACGTGATGGGCGGACAGTCACACGCTGGGAAGTGTGAAATTTTAGTTGCCCTTATTCCCTTGCGGCCCTGGTTCTACAACCATCCTTTAGGGAATTGGGGACCGAGCAACAACACAGTACTCGTCTGGTGCGACTTTTTTGACAGAACACCCGCACTTGATGCTCACTTTTCGCGACCATCGCTGTCAGGCAAACACCTAGGTCCTGAATAGCGAACACCTGACGCAATATTCCTAATTCGGCTGATACCTTCCCGTTCAATCTCCTTGTAACGTCCACACATGAAATGACGGACCGGTCACCGCAGGAAAAAGAGAGACTGCGAAGTCCGTGCGCCGAAGTCATCAGGAGGGGATCATGCAGATCACGGTCTGGTTAAGAGATCGCAGTGCAGGTAATAAGTCGGTATGAAGCCGCTGCGCGTTCTCATTGCTGACGATCATCCGATAGCTCGCTCGGGTATTCGGGCTCTGCTGGAAGCTGATGATGAAGTTCAGGTGATCGCTGAAGCCGGGGACGGCATGGAGGCTGTGCGGCTAATCGAAGAACAGCTGCCGGATATTGTCTTCCTCGATATTGGTATGCCGGGACTAAGCGGCTTCGATGTCCTGGATCAGGTGGGCAGGAAGTTCCCAGAGGTAAGCACGATCGTTTTGACGTTGCACGAATCGGAACTGTATGCATTGCGGGCCTTTAGCCTGGGCGCGATGGGCTACCTGTCAAAGACGGCGCCGTGCACGGAGCTAATACGGGCCGCCAAAACTGTCGCGCGGAAGGAAAAATACGTTTCCCCGGACCTGTCGAGGAGACTATTTCTAAACCACGCTGTGGACGTCGCCCAGGGAAGCACACCACTAAAAGACCTAACTCCCCGACAACTTGAGGTGCTGCGGCTGATTGCCGAAGGGCGCACAACCAAAGGGATCGCGCTGAGGCTTCAGATCAGCGTAAAGACGGTAGAGTCACACCGCTCCCAGCTTATGGAACGGTTGAACATTCACGATGTCGCCGGGTTGGCGCGCTACTCGGTTAGGATGGGCTTAGTGGAATGTTGACGAACGTTACTAAGTTTAGCAGGTGGTGTAGGGGAAACACCGATAGCCATAGCCGGGAATGCCTCACAACAGAATCAGAATTCGCCTGACTTTTGAAATTAGAAACCACCTCTACACTTATCGTGGTTGATACCGAGTAGCTTCTGAGTGAAGGCGGGGTGGATGAAAGTCCTTGTTGCGGATGACTCTGCCCGCTTGCGAGAGCGGTTAGTGGAGTTGTTATCAGGCATTCCTGAAATTGAGCTGGTGATCCAGGCCGACAACGTCAAAGAGGCATTGACGGCAGTTCGTTCGCTGGAACCAGATCTGGTCGTGCTCGATATTCAGATGCCGGGCGGCCGCGGCATCGACGTGCTGCAAGAAATCAAGCTCCTCAATTCGTCAACTGTGGTCATCGTATTTACCAATCAGACAGATTCGCAGTACCAGAAGAAATGCCTTGATTTGGGAGCAGATTATTTCTTGTCAAAATTACGTGATCGACAGCGAGTCATCATGATTGCAAAAGAGTTGGCACTCTCGAAGAGTACCGGAAGTCACTAACCGCAAGATGGAAAACGACAACGAAAGCCGGCGCAGAGAAAGCGCTGCAAGCCTTCAGAACTGAAAACCTCAACTATGCAAACGCCCGGCGTTCAAGACTCTTCGGGTAGCTCCCGGAATTTTTCTCTGCAGCTCACCAGGACGCTTTATGCCTTGGGAAATAAAATAGATGAGATGAATCTTCCACTTCCCGTATAAGACTTCCCTGACCAGATCAAGCCCGCAATTCAGTTCTATCGGAATCTTTCTTTTGTACATATCGCTATATCCTGAATCCAGGACTTTATTCTATCAAGCTCGCATAGGGATAAATTTCTCCCCTATCGAGTTCATTTTCCGTATTGTGAGCCAATCTCTTCTAGCGGACAATTCAAACTGACAAGGGAGGAAAATGTTGGCGCATCCGACAACAAGAACCATGACAACAAGTACGAAAATCCAAATTGATTCGAATGAGCTATCTGACAAGAGAGCTTTGGTGACAGGTGGAACCAAAGGTATGGGCGAAGCTATCGTCAAACGCTTGAGGCAAGCCGGTGCAACAGTTATTACGACCGCCCGTTCAATTCCTGAGGACCTTCAAGCACCAGAACTCTTCGTCCAGTCTGACATCAGCACACCCGAGGGCGTTGATAAAGTTGTCAAAGAAGTGGTCGCACGTCTCGGTGGTGTGGACATTCTGATTAACAATGTCGGCGGGTCATCTGCGTCCAGCGGAGGCGCACTGGTCCTGAGCGATGCTGACTGGCAGCAGGCATTTAATGACAATCTATTCGCCGCTGTGCGACTGGATCGGGCGTTTCTTCCGCAGATGCTCGAACGGAAGTCAGGTGTCATCATCCACATTTCGTCCATTCAGCGAACGCTCCCGCTTCACGATGCGACCTTAGCCTATGCTGCGGCAAAAGCGGCGTTGACTAACTACAGCAAAGGCCTTTCAAACGAAGTTGCGCCGAAAGGAGTGCGTGTTAATACCGTCGCGCCCGGTTATATCGAAACGCAAGCGGCGGCAAGACTTGTCGAGAGGTTGGCCGAAAATGCGGGCACCGACCTTGATACTGCCCGGCAGGGACTAATGGATTCGCTCGGAGGCATTCCCATGGGAAGACCGGGGCGACCGGAAGAAGTTGCAGAACTGGTCGCTTTTCTGGTGTCCGACAGAGCCTCGTATATCAACGGCACTGAATACGTCATTGACGGAGGAACTATTCCGACCGTCTGACATCAAACACCTGCAAACCAAAAGGACAGCAAATGTCTGAAGAACTACAAATACCGCAATCGATTGCTGCTTTCATCGAAGCAACCAACGCTACCACGTCCCATTGCGCCCGGCGCTGATCAACCAGCCGCAGGTAGGCTTCATTCACCAGGGCGGCGGTTTGCAGTGTATGACCGGCGCGTTCTCGCCGCATGTGCTGCCGAGCAAGCCGTCGCAACTCGTCATAAACCAGCGGCATTAGCTTGTCGAGAGCTTCTTTGTCTCCGTGGCTCCAGGCGGCGAGCAGTTCGGTTACTTGATGAGTTTTGGCCGAGGGCTCTTTCATTAGAACGCCCAATCGTTCAGAGCCGAATCAGTGATCCGGTCGCGCCTGATTCGCGAGTGTCTCCTCGGCTCGTCTTGTTCACGACCATCTTGGTTGTGCACGTGAGCGTCCTACTCCTCCAACCGACTCCGGAGCCACGCGATGGCTTCGTCGCGAGCGCTAATTGTCTCTTGAGATTCAGTCCATTTTTCTCGCAGCCAAGAGATGGCTTCGTCGCGGGCGTGAATTGTCCTTTGAAGATCGTTCAGTTTGTTGAAAGGAAGATCGCCCAGTTGGTTGACAGGCTCGGGGCTTAACGAGTTCGCGGCGAACAGAGGAGCCAGCTCCTCACGGTTCCATCTGCTAAGGACCCATTCGCTGCCAAGGGAGTTAACCAGCTCCAAAAGAATCTTTGCCGAGGCGACGCTGAATGGGTTGGTAGCGTCTCCAAGCTCGGGAACATGATAGAAGAGGGCATCATAGACGAAGCCATGTTTGCGGTAGAAGTAAGCCAACGTTTCAACATACTTCATCGCCTGCTTTCGCTTCTCCTCTTTTGGCCGCAATTGGTCCGGCGACTTATTCTCGTGGAAATGAATCGCCAGCGCTTCGACGACCCGATAGAACTCTCCGGCTTGGGCCTGATTAATGCGATGGCACCACTCAAAGTCTTCGAAATAATGTCGCATATTTGGATCGAAGGGATGCTCAGCAAAAACGGCAGCGCGAATAAGCGTAAACCCGCCCGTAACCCAATCACAGGGTCCAGATTCACCAATCGGCTCATCAAAGCGCCGATTTTTAGCCAGCAGTTCACCTAGCGGGCCGCCGCCGCACACATGTATCGATCCATCCGGGAAGATAACATTCCCCATGACTGCGACAGCTTTCGGGTGTTGTTCGAGCTGATACAACAGGTGTTCCAGCGCTCCCGGCATTACTTCCATGTCATTGTCGATCAGCAACACGTAAGGCGTCGTTACGCGGCTGGCCGCGTAATTACGACCGCCCGTGCAGCCGAGGTTTTCCCGCAACAATTCCAGTTGAATGCGCTCGTCTGACTGGCTCAGATCAACCAGCGCGCTCCGCACCTGGTCGTCTGAATCGTTGTCCACCAGCAGCAGCTCAAACGGAATGTGGACGTGCTCTTGAAGGGCCCGGATGGCATTCAATGTTTGCTTGATGCGGCCGTGCGACAACATCACGACCGTGACCTCTCTCGCCTGGTGCGACTCCACGAAATTCGCGGGCAGCTTCCCCTCATACTCGCGAGCTCGCAACAGAAGTTGCTCCCTGATAACCGCGGTGCGGCTCTCAAACAGTCGCGTAAGTGGATAATCGGCAAGGTTGAATTTGGCCAGTGCGGGGACCTTATGGTAGTTCGAAGTATTGTAGTAGACGCGCTTGCCCAGCTGCGCGGCGGCAATCATGACGTGAGCCCGATCGGTCTCGATGGTTTCATAGCGCGCAATCGTAGACAAGAACTCGTCGAGGCTTTCGCAGGTCATCGAGATATCGTTGTTGCCTGGCGGGAGTGGGTGCCCCACAGCTTCGGCATCCGTGCGATAGGCAGTTAGCAATCCGCGTCCCGTCTGTTGGTACTGACCAAAATCGAAAAAGAGCGCGCAGTCATGGGCAAGATCTGCCTGACAGAGTCCACGGATTTGTTCGTAAGACTTTCGCTCGCGGGCGAAGAAAAGTGCTTTAGATTTGCTCAACGCTTCTTTGACACTCGCTTCAGTTATGTCAAACGACGAAGGGAATACGATAACGCGCTCGAACTGCGCCTCAATGTGCGGCAGGTATCGAGGGAGATCCGAATGTGCTTTACACCATCCGCCGCCACCCATGATGACCGCAACCTGTCCGCGTACGCCGTCCAGATGCAAGAGGCTCACTTCCTTGTAGGCGATGTTTGATAGGAGCCGGCGTGTGCCCGCGTGAATTAGGTGGTCGCCCATGTTGCCATAGGGTCTTATCAAAGTAATATCGGTTTCGCCTGCAAGCGCGCTTAGCAGTGTCAGGCGGCTGGCCTCAAGATCGTTCTTCCCGGTTACTGAAGCATGAGAGTGAGATCTTTGTGAACGCAGCGGTTTGGATGCCGGGCGGGTTACGGGCGACCAAATATCAACCGAACTGGAAATATGAACTTGGATATAGTTGCGCGGCGCGCCGATCGCTGTGATTGGTGGAACTGAATGATGCGAGCGTCGACCGCACGGAAACGCGACCATTAAATTGTGTTGCGGAGTGATCCGCTTTACTTGAGGGCTATCGGATTTCTCGTTGGTATGCAGGAAAAGTTCGCCGCCAGTCATCTCGTTCTCAGTGTGATCGCACATGTAGACGAGCATGGACATGAGACGGCGTGCGTGATCCAAGTGTACGGGACGACTGTAACCCAGACGTCCCTGGTGAATGTCCATTCGCACCCACAACTCATGCGGCTGGTGCTCGATTGTGCGAAGAGTCGCCCGCTCCTTGTCTACGCGGTCCTCTCGATAAGCAATGTATTTCGCTTGCGACACATCGATGGTGCAACCTTCCCGCTGCCAGACCTCTGCGAATTGGGTGGCACACCAATCGATGAACTGCTGACTATGGAAACTGTTGAATAAGAGCTGCCATTCGCGGCGTTCGTTAAGCAGGCGTTGGTATTCATCATCACCCCAGTAGAGCGAAAAGCCAGTCGGGCCGATGCTCGATGGGCAAGTCGGAAAGGACTCGGCTAAGCTCCGATAATGGTCGGGCTGAATGAAGTGGTCGTGGGTTACATGTGGAAAGGGCTCCGTAAGTAATTCAAGGAACCCCAGGTCGCATATTGCACTCTCAGACTTCGTGCTGCTGGTGGCATTCATTAACACGCTCGTTTCCAACTCGTAGCCATGGCGTCGCAAGTCGCTATATAAGAAGCGCTCGAGGAATGCGAGTTCCTCGCGTCCGGCTTCAGCACGACGGTGTCCTATGCACCCCGGGTCAATAGGCTGAAGTGCTTTGCCTTTCCAGTCGACCGAGCGCAACAGCACCACGTGACTGGAAATATCAGTTTGCAGTTGCGCAGGCTCGAATCTCTCTCCCAAATACTTCATGATACGCGACAAAGTCTCTTCGGGATGAAGCAGCAACTCCTCGTAGCGCAGGAACCGAAAGTTCTCGGGATATTCGGAAGCGAATTCCTCCATGAGTCGCACGCATTGTTGCCACCACTCCGCAGCCGCCGTCAACCCGCGCGTTTGCCACCAAGGCATTTTGCTGAGCGAAAGCGCTACATCCCGCCCATCGCGCAAGACGCAAATGACTTTAGCTTTTGGAAAGCAACGAAGAATCTCGGGCACGTGCACCAAGTGCTGAGGCGTCTTCTCGCCGCAACGGATTTTGCCCCTGCGCAGAGCGTAAAGATCAAGAATGGCCGCTAAGACATCAGCCGTGCCCCAGGGCGGGGCGCCAATCTTTTGTCTAACCACTTCTGGCTCGAGATCAAGCTCGGGGAGCCGTCGCCAACTGCTAAGGACCTCTATGAGGCCGTCATCGTCAGCCCCAACCAGGGAAGGCGCAACCTCGTCGAAGAACGCAGTCTCCGGCGTGACACATAGCCGTGTATGTCGGTCAAGAATCACACTTAACAGTGTGGTTCCAGACCGCCCGGATCCAACAATGAAGAAGTAGTCCCGCACAGCTGCCTTCCCACAGTTTGTCTCGAATTACTTACAACGGAAACCCTGGGGGGAATCTTCAGGCCTGTATAGACAAGGCCGAACCGCAGCCGACACTCTATTGACGACCGTGACGCACTTAACTTGCGACGTCAGCCGGAGATGCTAAACCAGCCCTTTGCGGTCAATCAAGACGTCGCGGCACAGGAGATTCTTGACTTCGACTTTACCACCCGATTTGTTGGTTGCGCATGTCACTGGGGTCGGACCTCCGGTCTTGCGATTCTCAGGTGAACGAAGAGATGGCTGGATTGCTCGCGCGGATCCTGGACGAGTGTCGAATGTATCGATTCTTGAGATCGTAAGATCGGAGCCCTGATCCCAGGTGTTTAGTTCGATGAAAGCAGATTGAAACGCTATCGCCTCGGCTGCCGTGTATTCCGGATGAAAGTGAGGTACCACCGCGATGAAAGCGCATTTGAAACACGTGCCCTAACCGAGTGGGCCGAGCAGCACGGGTGACGCTCGAGTTCATCAACCCGGGCAAACCGATGCGGGAGTGGCTTTATCGAAAGGTTTAATCGCAGCTACCGCCAAGCCGTGCTGGATAAGTACGTGTTTGAGACTTTGAACGACGTGCGGAACAGACGGAAAAGTTGGCCAACGGAGCACAGCGAAAATAAGAGTCCTCGCGGTCATTCCACGAAGGGCAAGGGTGAATGACGGGGATCTTGTCACGGTTGAGCCTTGCCAACCCGAACCAGCTACTTGTTGGGGATATTGTCTTGGTGCGGGTGAGGGTTCATGATTACCTTCATCTAATCAGGGCTCAGAATCAGGGCAGGTTCCTGATTGAAAATAACCGAGGTGGAATAAAGTCAAACACCGCCAAAGGCTAGAGACATCCTGTTTGGCTCTAATCCTTTGGCGGTGTAGGTTGGTTGAATTTTCAACCTCTTGTTATCTATTTAAGGGTCTGGGTCCCATTGGTAGGTGTAACCACAAGCTTACCAAGGTCTTCTTTTGTTTTCTCATCGCGGATCTGGAAGACATGATCGACGTATGAAATCCCGTCGAAGATGCCGCCCGGTTCAATCAACCGGTCGCTTGTTTCTTCTTTGCAGTCAAAGTTAATCCAGTTGACGCGAATGGCTCTACCCGTTTGGTTTGTCCATTTGATCTCTACTTCTTTATCAGTTGACGGCGAACAAACTTTTGCTTCTTCATTTTTGGCTTTGACGACTCTTACTGAAGAAACTAAATCGTTTTTGATCGTCGCATTGTTTCTTAAATCGTCATCATTCTTATCGAAGATTTCGCAGGCACCTTTGAAATCATTCAGATCGCAGACCTCTGCATAGACACTCTTCCCGACCTTGATCGAACTCATGGTATTATCGGTTATACCGGTTGCGGCGGCATTTCTATACTCTCCACTTTTACTACCTTACATTTGCCCCCACCATCATGGGTAAATACATTCTCATATACTATTACCTCATCGTCTTTAGGATCACCACAGTTCTGTTGAGCTGACGCGCTGCCAGCCGCGACGATCATCAGACCGAACGAAATCAACGAAAGCATAAACATCTTCACTGACTTTTTCTCGATTGAGTTAGACATGTCCCTCTCCTTGGAATCTGGCTAAGCAAAACGGCGCGGAGTCTACCAGCTTTCAATTACAATAGTCTAGGTTTTTCGGGGTGTAGTAGTTCTCACCAAGAACAGGGACTCGCTCATTAGCAATAAACTGCAAGAGACCCTATGGCAAAGGCCTTTGAAGTATCACCAATTGCAATGCGCATCCGACTCGAAACCTTTGGGTTAATAGTGCGTGAGGAGTCTCCGAGTCTGTTCGATCTGTAGCTTTGCGGCGCGAGACTTTTGCGCGCTGGTTGAGGTTCAAAAAGATTTGGGCAAGCTTTTGGACAAGAAGGTTCTAGTTGCTGTTAGTCGGAAGGAATCGTCACTTCTTGAGCTTGCGCTCTAAGCGATATCGCAAGATTGAAATTCACACGAAGGGTGGCGAGCTTACTCAAGTCTACTGCGAAGAGGAAATTTCCACATTTGGCGCGAATGTTGAGGAGATAATTAACGGCCACACGCATCACACTGTGACCGTTGCGAAGCATGAAGGAGACAACCTTTTGGATCGACGGCGATTTGGAGCAAAAACAAACGATTCCAAAAGGTAATGTTTCCGGCGGGTTTGAGTTTTGACGGGAAGGAATTTGGAACCGCCGCAACGTGCTTAGCTTTCAGTTACTTGCGAGAGATTTCGAGCAGTCAATCTTGTTTGGCTTCCCATAGCATTCCGAGTTGGAACCAGATTATTTCCTGGCTGAGGGAAATAGAAACGCTCCGTAACATTGCAGCTTGAGACTGAATAGCTTCTTTGAGCCAGTTGACGAGTGCGAATACAGAGCCTCCGAATCTACTAACCCTCAAGCTCTGAACGATCTTCTCACCGAGAGGAGATTGAACTTCGGAATACGGTTCTCGCGATGGCGGCAATTGCTTTATCAGCAAAAGACACCACCTCACCGGGGGAACGCCCTTGCCAATCCGCTGATGAGTTTCGCGACAACTCCGAGGGCTTGCCAAAGCCACCAGATTTGTAATATGAAGACATTCATCTAATGAACTTAAACTATCCTTCCGATGCCGAACTGGCTGATCTTGCCCGTCAAGTGGACGAGCAACTCAGCGCCCTCCACTCCGCTCTCCGGAGCCAAGTCGAGTTCCGTGGCGTGGCGGAGGGGGGAGAGCATCAACCTGCCCGCGGCACCCGAACAGCAAGCGGTCATTGAGCGGGCTGCGGGGGAACCTTTTGAGTCCTTCTGGCAGAAATACCGGCGCCATGCCCGGCGGGATCTCTGTTTGCCGGGTGGTCTGCTTCATGGGCAATGGCAGAAGTGGCGGGACCTGCAGAGCAAAGATGCTGTCAAGATGTCCCTCGCCGCGCTGGCCGGGATGGGCATCTCGACCGCAAACGTTCCCGTCCTGGCCGTCGCGGCCAGCGTCTTTCTGCTCAACGTCGTCGGTAACATCGGCATCGAAGCCGTGTGCGAAGGCAGCGCTGAAGAGGAAGCCGAGCGCAAGAAAGCACTGGAGGAGTCAGCTAAGAAAACGAACCCTAACGCTTGAGCCTTAACCCTCACCATGCCCACTGAACTGAACCTCAGCTTCACGGACGCGAATCACTTCATCATCCGCCTCGGCCCTGAAGATGAAGGCTCGGGCCAACTTAACTTTACTAATCCCATCGCCGAAAAAGACCTGCGCGATATCCAGTGGTACGTTGAGACCTACGGCGCGCATTCGTTGGGCGACCCGGATGACGATGAGGCGAAGCGGATCGCGGGCCAATTGCCTGTCTGGGGCAAGGCACTCTTCAATGCGGTATTCACCGAGCGTGAGGCTGAGCGTCGCTTCAATTCCTTTCAGGACGACGAAACCGGCACGCGTCTGCTCACAATCTCCAGCGAGCGGCCGGCCGTTCTCGCGCTGCCGTGGGAATTACTGCACGACCCGGCACCCGGTGGTGGCTTCCTATTCATGGAGACGCCGCGCATTAGCATCCGCCGCCGCGTGGCGGGGGCGACGGGTGGTCGCGTACCCCATAAGCTCGTCGCCAAGGAAACACTCCACATCCTCTTCGTGGTGAGCCGGCCCTTGGATGAGGGATTCCTCGACCCGCGGTCCGACTCGCTACCCGTTTTGGATGCTATTGACGAGCACGCCCCTGGTCGAGTCAGCCATGAGTTTCTTCGCCCACCCACTCTCGATGCCCTCATCGAGCGGCTGGAAGATACTTCCAAGCCCGCCGTGGACATAGTCCACTTCGATGGTCACGGTGTCTTTGACCGTCAAGGCAACCTGCCCAACCGCGCCGCCGCTGCGCAGACCACGCGCATGACGAAGATGGAAGAAATCCTGCGTGCGAAAAAAGTGGAAGTGCCGGTGGATCCGGACTGCCCGGCAGGCATGGGCTATCTCCTGTTCGAGAAATCCGATGGCCAGACTGACTTCGTCTCCGCCGAGAAGCTCGGATCCAATCTCCATCGTCACAAGGTTGCGCTGGTCATACTGTCCGCCTGCCAGTCTGCCGCCGTTGGCGGGGAGCAAACAAAAGTGGACAGCGAAGCGGAACGCCCGATGGGCAGCGTGGCTGCGCGGCTAACGGCCACCGGCATTCCCGCGGTGCTGGCGATGACTCACTCGGTGCTGGTGCATACCACCCGCGCCTTGTTCGGCGAGTTCTATAAGGAACTGGCCCGGCACAAAAGCATCGGCGAGGCGCTCGACAACGCGCGCCGTTACCTCGCTAATCACCCGGAGAAATACGAAGTCCAACGCGGACCTGACCGCGTGCCACTAAAGCTCCACGACTGGTTTCTGCCGGCGCTCTATCAGGCTGGCTCGGACGGACCGCTGTTAACGAAAGCGGAAGCCGGAAGTCAGAACGCGGAAGCACCGTCACCGCGCACCAATGTGCCGAGGGCGCCGGAAGGCGGGTTCTATGGTCGGAAGCGCAGTCTGTGGGAAATCGAGCGATGGTTTGCCGGCCCGACTCACCGCATCACGATCACCGGCTTTGGCGGGCAAGGGAAGACTGCGCTCGCGCAGGAGGCCGGACACTGGCTTACGCGCGCGGGACTGTTTCAGGCCGCCGTATTTGTTGACTACTCGCGCGTGCAGGGAGCGGATGCCGTGGCCGTGGCAAAGAATGAAATCGGAAAGGTACTTGACCAGACCTTCATCGACGCCGCCGCGGCGACCGCCGCGCTGAAAGAAACGCCGACCCTGGTGATCCTCGACAACCTGGAAGCCCTGGCGCCGGATACGCTACGGGCGCTGCTTGATGTCGCAGTGTCGTGGTCCGAAGCAGGCGGCTCGCGTGTGCTCTGCACCACCCGCCGCCCCGACTTCGGACACGCCGCTTACAGGACCGAAGGGACGCACGAACACCGGCGCATCCAGCTCGACGGGCTCGGTAGCAAGCAGCAGCCGGACGACGCGCTGGAATGGTGCGCTGTCCTGGTGAAGTTTCCGCCAGCGCCCACTGTGCCCGCGCCAGCGCGCGAAGCGCTGATTAATTTGTTTGATCGAGTGAAGTTCCATCCGCTCTCGATCCGAGTGCTGGCGCAGCAACTGAAGACGAGGCGCATGGCGGAGGTGGGCGAGCGTTTGGATCAGTTGCTGGCGAAGCCGCAACGAACACTCGGCGGGACACCCGGCGGACTCGCGGGTGAAGACACCCCGGCGGGACTGATTGCCTCGCTCGAACTTTCACTCGATCAGTTGGACGCCGCCGCGCGGGAGGTGCTGCCGCGGCTGGGAGTATTTCAAGGCGGGGCCTTTGAGGACGATTTGATCGCCATCACCGGCCTGGGCGATACAGGTGAAAGGGAGCATTGGGAGACGGTGCTCGCCCTAATCGAAGCCGGCAAGGCGGAAGAAGTTTTTCAGGCCATGCACCGGCCGGTGCCGAACGAGACGGAACTGTTGAAAATGGTAGCCGCCCTTCGCGAGCGATTGGCGCAACTTCCTCCGGCTCCTGCTAACCTGTGGCCCGGCTTGCGCCGGCAGTTGGAGGCCGCGGCGCTGATCGAGGGGGAGGACATTCCGGGCGTGAGTGTACCGTTTATCCGTTTTCACCCGACGCTGTCGCCGATGCTCTGGGCGCAACTGGATTCGGCTGAGCGCGACGACCTGACCACCGCCCACCGGAAGCGCTACTACGACCTCTCCCGCTATCTCTACGAGAAGGACAACCGCAATCCGTACCAGGCGCGGGCCATTGCCTGGCGGGAACTGCCCAACCTACTCCACGCTGTCCACGCCGCCCTCGACGCTGGCGACCCAGACGCGGTCGACTTCGCCGATAACGTCAATCGGTTCCTCACAATCTTCAGCCTCAAGCAGGAGGCTGAGCACCTCTCGGCCCGGGCGCAGACGGCGGCGGGCGAAGCCGGGTCGAGGGCGTGGTATTTGGCGCAATCCAACCAGGGCGAGCAATTGTTCGCGGTAGGCCAGGTGGCGAACGCCGCGAAGGTCTTCGACGCCATTCTCCAGCAATTGGGCGACGCGCCCAGCCACGAGCGAGCCATAACCCTCGGCCAACTGGGCCGGTGCTTCAGTGCAGCTGGGCGGCCGGACTTGGCGGCCCAGAGTGCCGGCGACGCCATCGCGGTCTGCGACAAGCTGGAGCTGACGGACGGGGTGAAACGCCTTCGAGCCTCCATGCTCATTGACTTGGCGGATGCTCTCGGGGAGCAAGGCGAATATGCCGAGGCTCGGCAAGCGTATCAGGACGGTCTGAAGATTTTCGAAGAACTTAACGACCTGCGGGGCCAGGGCGTGACGCTCGGCCAACTCGGCACACTAACGATGAGTGAAGGCGAATTGGAAGAAGCTGCCGAGCGTTTTCGCGCCGGCCTAGCACTGTTCCACCAACTGCGGGAACCGGCGATGGAGGCCGTGGCCTGGCATCAACTGGGGACTGTCTACCAGCTTGCGCGGCAGTGGGACGAAGCCGAGCGGCATTACCGTGAGTCGGCGCGCATCGAGGAAGAGCGTGGGAATCTTAAGGGTGCGGCGCAGACTTGGCACCAGTTGGCCGTTGTCAGTAAGAACGCTGGCAAGCTAGACGCGGCGGAGATGTGGTATCGGAAGGGGATTGTGGTTGACCGCGATCTGGGAAACCCGATGGACTTGGCTCCCGATCTCAGCAATCTTGCTAACCTTCTGCTAACGCAGCCTGGGCGCTTGGCCGAGGCGCGGCAACTGGCGGAGGAGGCGCTGGCCCTCAAACAGACGCTCGACTCTGGCGCGGCGCAGATTTGGAAGATATACGAAATCCTCGCCAAAATTGCGATTCAGGAGGCGCAAGCCACGACCGATTCCCACACGCAGGCGGAACTCCGTGCCCAGGCTCGTGACCACCGCCGTCGCGGCCGCCAGAGCCGGATGAATTTCGCCGGCACCCGGCACGAACTCAGGAAGCACTTGCGTCTGATTTTCGGCGCCATCATGGCCGTTGAGGATCGCGAACACCGCCAGCCACTGGAAGAAGCCTTGTCCCGCATGGAACAGCACAACTCGACGGACGTCGTTGCCGCGTTACGGCGCATCCTCGAGGGCGAAAGAGACGCCGACACCTTGTGCGCCGATCTGGACTCCGAAGACTCGATGATCATCGAGACCATCCTTGCCGGCCTGGCCGACCCCTCCACGCTCTCCGACCTGCTTCCGTCCGAGCCGTCTGATTCCGCCTAAATCCCGGTTCAACCGCCCACGGTGTCGAACCCAGGCCAGCAAGGCAGTCCCCGTTTTCCAATAACGTCAGTTGCTCCTGAGCAACATCTACTGTCCTGACTCTAAAGTTCACAAAAAATAATTACCTAGCCTGCGGAGCCGGCGACAGCGTAAAGCCTGGGGTGGAGCGCAGCGGAACCCCAGGTTCGAGTCAGCAAAGATGCCCAGCCCGCGGGAGCGGGCGGCAGAGCGGTGGTTTCAAATCGACGATTTGTGAAACACAAGCCACGAAAGTCAACGTTGCGCTGCTATTATCCGCCGGAAGTATTTCGGCATGCCCCTGCTTACATAAGCATGCTCTGTCGCCCGCTCCCGCGGGCTAGGATTGTTTATTGATTCCAACCTGGGGTTCCGCTGCGCTCCACCCCAGGCTTTATGCTGTCGCCTGCTCCGCAGGCTGAATACAAGTCGCCTTTTTGTTAGCCAGCTTCAGAGTCACGACACTAGTGTGGTGTCCCTAAAGTTCGCTGACAAAATCTCGCGACGCTATCGAGAATCTCGTCGGCGGTTTTGGTCCAAATGAACGGCTTTGGCTCTTCGTTATGATTGTCGATGTAGTGGCGAATAGTTGTTTCAAGGC
>JANNJZ010000141.1:0-1660 GCA_031396065.1 Pyrinomonadaceae bacterium
TGAAGTCCTAAGGGCAAGAGGGGCCGAGGCGCCGTTCCCTCAAAGAACCAGCTTGCCCCCACTCGTAACCGATGGTGCCAGGTTGGCAAGCGCGAAGTATAAAGTGCAAAACGCGCCTGGCGCGCAAGTGGTCCGGCGAAAGCCTTTCCCCCAACCAATACCGCGGCCCGCTCCGTACCTAAACTGACTGCTTCACCCAGTTCCTCAAAGTGCTTTGTGCCCAGTTCCTTTCCGGAGAGGAACGCCTTGATGTTGTGCGCGAGCAATCCTGCCTCCTGCAAAGCAAGTTGCGCCGTCCCCGCGAGCGTTGGAGTAGCGTCGCTGAAGAACGCAATATCGCCGATGGCGAAGACATTGCTGTGTGAAGGGACTTGGAGAGTGGGCTCAACCAGAATCAATCCGCGACTGGTTTTCTCGACGTTGAGGTTTTCAACTAAGGGATTCATGCGCACGCCACCGGCCCAAACCACGGCGGCAGTTTCAATCTGCGTCTTCACTCCGTCGTGTTCAAAGGTTAGCGACTTCTCGGTAACCTTCACCACCCGGGTTAGGGTGTGGACTTCGACGTGCGAGTCGCGCAAGGCGTCCTCGACGTGTCCACGAATTTCACCGCCCATTCCAGGCAGAATCTTGTCTCCCATCTCGATTACCAACACCCGTGGTTCGCCGCGCAATGCGCGTCGTTTGAACGCATCGCGCAGTAAGTCTGCCATCTTGGTCGAAAGCTCCATCCCACTGGCGCCGGCGCCCACCACAGCAAAAGTCAAAGCTCGCTGGGTGTCCTGGGGAGGGAGATCAGGCGGAACATGATCGAGAGCGTCAACCATTCTCAGGCGCAGTTCGTCGGCGTGGGCGATCTTGCGGAATGGGATTGAAAACTCAGCAGCACCGGGAACCCCGGCGTAGTTGGTTACGCCACCTACGGCGATGACCAACACGTCGTATAAAAGACTCTCGCCCCTGTTCTTTAAGGTAACCAGCCGGGCTTCCAAGTCAACAGTCGCAACCTCGTCGCGAATGAAGTGGATGCTTTCGTCCAGCAATTCCTTATAGTTTGGAGCAATGTGCCACTGTTCGACTTCGCCGCTGAAATACTCATACAGCATCGGAGTGAAGAGAAAATGATCCTCGTCGCTAATGAGCGTCACCTCGCCTGTACCGGCCAGGTCGAGCGCCGTGAAGAGCCCTCCGAAGCCTCCACCGATGATCACCGTATGCGGTTCTTTGTTTGTCATGACCTGTTCTATTTGGGCCTAGATGGTATCAGACACGCAGGAAAACACGTATCTGGGACCTTGTGGGACGGTGGCCCTCGGCAGGTCCGCTGGACAGCCTCCGGAGCTCATGTTAACTTACTCCGACACTTAATCTTAGCGGTTCCCGTCAGTTAGACGGATTTCTGCTGTTCTGGAGGATCATTTTAGCAGTGCCCTTAGCCAAAGAAACAAAAGCGCAGATTCTTACCGACTTCCGTAGCCATGATGCGGATACTGGCTCGTCTCAGATTCAGGTGGCGTTACTCAGCAAGAGAATCAACGAGCTCACCGAACACTTCAAGACACACAAGAACGATAACCACTCGCGACGCGGCCTGTTAAAAATGGTCTCCCAGCGTAGAAGTTTGCTGGATTATTTGAAGCGCCCAGACATTGAACGCTAC
>JANNJZ010000147.1:0-56269 GCA_031396065.1 Pyrinomonadaceae bacterium
GCTATGCGCAAGGCGGTTGAAGAGTCGCTCCGGTTTGGGGCTCAGGGAATCAAGGTGAAAGTAAGCGGCCGTCTGAACGGCGCTGAAATCGCTCGGAGCGAGTGGCATTTGCAGGGCCAACTTCCGCTGCACACTCTGCGAGCCGATATAGATTATGGGCTGGCCGAAGCGAAAACGACATTTGGCCAAATTGGCGTAAAGGTTTGGATCTACCGCGGCGAAATATTGGACGCGAAAGCGGCCATGGCCCGGGGGACAGGTTCGGATCCGATCAATGAAACGCGCATGGGTGAGCGTGAACGTCGCCCCCGAACTCGGCGAGAGCGCGAGGGTGCGGGTGGATCTGACGGCCGGCGACCGCGCGGGGAAAACGGATAAGAATTTCGGATTGCGGATTGCGGATTGCGGATTTCGAGTTTGCCAGACTGGTTGAGAGTAAGGAGTCAGCAATTGAAATCGGAAATAGGTAAACAGCTATGTTGATGCCGAAGAAAGTTAAGCACCGAAAGCAGATGCGCGGACGCATGTCTGGCGTCGCAACTCGTGGCAGCGAGATCAGCTTTGGTGAATATGGACTCAAGTGTTTGGAGCCGGCCTGGATTACCGATCGACAGATTGAAGCAGCGCGTATTGCGATGACCCGTCACATCAAGCGCGGTGGCAAAATCTGGATTCGCATGTTCCCGGATAAGCCGGTTACCAAGAAGCCGGCCGAAACCCGCATGGGCAAAGGCAAAGGCGCACCGGAATACTGGGTGGCTGTCGTCAAACCAGGCAGGATTCTTTACGAAATTGAAGGGGTAGATGAGAAGACGGCAAGAGATGCACTGCGTCTCGCTGCTGCAAAACTTCCCATCAAAACGAAGTTTGTTACCCGCGCGGATCAAGAAGGGGGCGCGATTTAGATATGAAACGGCGCGAAGAGTTAGATAAATATCGTGAGCTTTCAGACGATGAGTTGAGGGCTGAAACCGCCCGCTTGAAAGAGTCGCTCTTTCGTTTGAAGTTTAAGCTTGCGCTCGGTGAAGTGGACGCGGTTAAGCGTATCCGCGAAGAGAAGCGATCGCTGGCCCGCCTGCAAACGCTTTCCCAGGAGCGTCTGGCGCAGGCGAGTTAAGTTAATAGACCGCAATGCTGGGGTTGCGGGAAATGAATTGGGAAATCGCAGGCCCCTGGTCTGCGTAGAGTGAAAAGCATGGCAGAAGAGAATCAAGAAGACAGCAATACTGAGACGGCGGATGTGGCGGCAGAAACTGGCGGCCCGGAGTCGTCGAGTGCTACCGAGCCGGCAGCAGTCGAGGCGGCGGCTACAGAGGTTGCGGATCAAGGCACCAAACGTGCACACCGGTCGCAGAAAGTTGGGGCCGTTGTTTCCGACAAGATGCAGAAGACGGTGGTGGTACGCGTCGATCGCCTGGTGCGCCACACGAAATACCGACGCTATGTAAAACGCACGTCGAAATTCATGGCGCACGACGAGCTTGGCGCCACCATCGGCGACAAGGTGCGCATCGTTGAAACGCGACCGATGTCGGCGAGAAAACGTTGGCGTGTGATAGAGATTGTGCAAAAGGCAGCTAAGTAGAATTTCGGATTGCGGAATGCGGATTTCGGATTTGAAGACGCAAGCATGTTTTTTCAAATCCGCGATTCGAAATCAGAATTCCGAAATGAGGTAAGGTCATGATTCAGATGCAGACATCTTTGGATGTCGCCGACAATTCAGGAGCCAGACGGGTTGAAATGATTATGCCCATTGGCGGGTCGACCGGAAAGATCGCCAGCCTGGGTGATCGGATCAAGGTCACCGTCAAAGAGGCATCACCCGACGGCACGATCAAAAAGGGAACGGTTCAGGATGCGGTCATCGTACGGACTCGAAAAGAAGTACGGCGCAAAGATGGCACCTATATCCGTTTCGACCAGAATGCGGCCGTGCTGATCAAAGAAGACGGCACGCCGATTGGCACCCGCGTTTTTGGTCCGGTGGCCCGTGAGCTCCGGGACAAAAACTTCATGAAAATCGTCTCGCTCGCGCCGGAGGTTATATAAAGGATTATGGCGAGAACCAAGCGGTCAAAAATAAGGAAGAACGATAATGTCGCGGTCATTGCCGGCCGGGATAAAGGCAAGCGCGGTCGAGTGCTGGAAGTGGCACCGGCCACCGGCAAGATAAAAATTGAGGGCGTGGGAATTATCAAGCGCCATCAAAAGGCAAATCCGCAGAGCAATCGTGGCGGTGGGATCATCGAAAAGGAAGCGTTCATTAGTATTTCGAACGTGCAGCTAATCGATCCGCAGTCGGGTAAGCCTACACGAGTCAGGTATCTGATCGAGAGCGACGGATCGAAGACTCGGGTGGCAGCGGCCAGCGGGCATTCGTTGGAGAAATAAGACGGGTAAATGGTCAATGTTGAATAAGAGCCGGTTCATTTAATTACCATTCACCATTTACCAATTACCATTTACCGAGGATTGAGATGGCAGCAAGGTTAAAAGAGCGTTATCAAAAAGAAGTTGCTCCGGCAATTGCCAAGGAGTTTGGGATTACGAACCCAATGGCGATACCGCGTGTTCAGAAAGTTGTTCTGAATATGGGTATGGGCGAAGCAATTGCCAATGCCAAGATACTCGACACGGCGGCTGATGAGTTGCGGACGATTACCGGCCAGAAGCCGGTAATTACCAAAGCCAAGAAATCGATCGCCTCGTTTAAGTTGCGCCAGGGAATGCCCATCGGGGTGATGGTCACGCTTCGCGGCGACCGGATGTATGAATTCCTGGATCGGTTTGTTTCAATTGCGCTGCCACGGGTAAGAGATTTTCGTGGGGTTTCGCCAAAGGCTTTTGATGGTCGGGGCAATTACACAATCGGGGTCCGTGAACAGCTGATTTTCCCTGAGGTTGACTTCAACAAGGTAGATAAGTTGCGCGGCATGAACATCACTATTATTACAACGGCGCGCGACGATGAGCAGGCACGAGCGCTTTTGAAGGGACTGGGAATGCCGTTTAGGCAGTAAGCCGGAAGTCAGAGTTCAGAAATCAGAGGTCGGAAATACGACCCTCTGACCTCTGATCTCCGACCTCTGAACCCTGAGGAACTATGGCAAAGAAATCATTGATCGCGAAATCGGAACGGAAACCGAAATTTGCAGTACGTGCATATACACGCTGCAAAAGATGTGGCCGAGCACGCGGCTATCTGCGTAAGTTTAATTTGTGTCGCATCTGTTTTCGTCAGTTGGCGCTCGAGGGACAGATACCTGGCGTCATGAAGTCTAGTTGGTAGCAAGCCAGATGTTAGATGTTAGATGTCAGATGTTGGTTCTGACGTTCGACTGACATCTGACATCTAACATCTAGTATCTGGAGTTTGTATGACTGATCCTATAGCCGATATGTTGACGCGAATCCGCAATGCGATTGCGGCCAAGCATTCGCGCGCTGATATCCCGGCCTCGAAACTTAAGCTTGAGATTGCCCGCATTCTAAAAGAAGAGGGTTACATCAATAACTTTGTCCTCAAAGGCGAGGGCCTGAAGCGCACTATTCGCATCTTCCTCCGCTACGATGCCCGGGGCACGTCCTCGATCACGCACCTGGAGAGAGTGTCGCGGCCCGGTAGACGGGTGTATGTAGGCTCCAGCGAAATCCCGAAGGTGCTGAATGGTTATGGTGTGAATATTGTCTCCACTTCCAAGGGTTTGATGAGTGGCAAGGCAGCGCGCAAGGAAAACATGGGCGGAGAATTGTTGGCCCAGATTTATTAACATTGACGATTGCCAATTGCCGATTTCCGATTGGTCCCCAGCGTAAGCTGAGAAGGTTCAACTGGATTGACGGGCAGACATAAATTGGCAATTGGAAAGCAAAAGTCGGAAATAAAATTATGTCGCGCATAGGCAAGAAACTAATCACGTTACCGAAAGGCGTTTCCGTGACCATTCACGACGAAGCGCTCGAGGTGAAAGGTCCCAAGGGCAATCTGAAGACTCCGATTCCTGCGGGCATCAGCTTCAAACTCGAAGGTGATGAGTTGCGCGCCGAGCGTACCTCTGACGATCTGGCTCCCTTGCATGGCCTGGCTCGCGCGCTCGCCAACAATGCCATCGTGGGAGTCACTGAAGGCTTCACCCGACAGATGGATGTGGTCGGGGTTGGTTATAAAGCCGACGTCCAGAGCAAGAAGATAGTTTTCTCACTCGGCTATTCCCATCCAATCGAGTTTCCTTTACCTGATGGGGTAGAGGCAAAAGCCGAACGCATGACGACCAAGGGAAGCATTCAGCAGTATCAAACGACGCTGACCTTGACAAGCATTGACAAGCAAAAGCTCGGCCAGGTGGCGGCCGAGATGCACAAGCTGCGCAAGCCGGATGCCTACAAGGGAAAGGGCATTCGCTACGCTGATGTGCCGATTAAGCTTAAACCAGGAAAAACCGGTAAATAGTAAATCGTAAATGGTAAATGGTGGGTTCTCCTATTCACCATTCACCATTCACCATTCACGGATAAAGAAATGGCAAACACTAGCAGAGCAACAGTTCGCGAGGCGATTCACAGGCGGATCCGTCGCAAGGTAAGCGGTAGTGGCGAGCGGCCAAGGCTAGCGCTGTATCGCAGCTTGAATCACATCTATGCGCAGGTAGTTGACGACCAGCTTGGTAAAACGATCGTGTCGGCGTCAACCACTGAGAAGGAGTTGCGCGGTTCTACAGGTGGCAATATTGATGCTGCGCGGCGCATAGGCAAAGCCATTGCGGAGCGCGCCTTGGAAAAGGGAATTGAAAGCGTGGTCTTTGACCGTGGTGGATACCTCTACCATGGCCGGATAAAAGCGCTGACGGAAGCGGCTCGTGAAGCGGGCTTGAACAAAAACGAGTTAATCGCTGCTCAGGCAGAACAAGAGGCTGCGGCGGCACAACCAACTGTGGCAGACGAGCCAAAAGAAAAAAAGCCGCGTAAGAAAAAAGAGAAGCAATGAGACAACCTAAGCAACGCATCCCGGCAGCTGGCCTGGACCTGAAAGATCAAGTTATCTCCATAAATCGCGTTACCAAAGTGGTAAAGGGCGGTAAGAATATGTCCTTTGCCGCGCTGGTTGTTGTTGGCGACGAAGGCGGGCATGTGGGCTTTGGAACGGGTAAGGCGCGCGAAGTGCCGCTGGCTATCAAGAAGGCAATCGAAGCAGCCAAGAAAAACCTAATCCGGGTACCTTTGATCAAAAATACTCTCCCCCACCAGTTGATCGGAAAATTTGGGGCCGGCCGGGTTCTGATCAAACCAGCGTCGCAGGGAACCGGAGTTATTGCGGGAGGGGCGGTGCGAGCCGTAATGCATGCGGTCGGGGTACACGATGTGCGCACCAAGGTGCTGGGATCGACAAATCCGCACAATGTAGTTCGCGCGACCTTTGACGCCCTGCTGCGAATGAAGGATCCGATGGAGCTGGCGAGGTTGCGAGGCAAGCAGATCCACGAAATCTAAAAAAGCGGGTAAATAGTAAATGGTTAATGGTAAATGGTGATTTGGGCGGCGATTCAACGTTAGTCCACGATTTACCATTTACCGATTGAGGGGTTATGGCGGAGAAAGCAACAAACAAAACTGAGCCGGCGGACAAGGGCAAGATTCGAATTCAATACTACCGAAGTTTTATTGCCACGCCGAAGACTCACAAGCAGATGGTTCGCAGTCTCGGTCTGACAAAACTGAATCAGATCGTTGAACGTCCCGACAACGATTCGACCCGCGGCGCGGTGGCCAAGATTCCGCATCTGCTGCGAATAGTTGAATAATGAAGTTTGTACTTTGTGCTTGTCCTTTGATCTCTTGCGATAAAGGACACGGTTTCAAGGTACAAAGCTCGAAAGTAAACAAACCATGGCATTAAGTCTAAACAATCTGAAACCCGCAAAGGGTTCCGTACATAAGAAGAAGCGCATCGGCCGAGGTCCTGGCTCCGGAAAGGGCAAGACCGCCACCCGTGGCGAAAAAGGACAGAAATCCCGGTCAGGCTACTCAGCGAAGATTGGGTTTGAAGGCGGGCAGATGCCCCTTCATCGACGTCTACCCAAGCGCGGTTTTACCAATATCTTCAAGAAGCGCTGGCTCGAGGTGAGTTTGGGAGCGCTCGATCGGGGCTTCAACTCCGATGAAGAAGTGACTCCGGAGTTGCTACACGAGCGCGGGATCATTAAGAAGGCGAAGCACGATGTAGTAGTCCTGGGCAACGGGGAGTTGTCCAAGCCGTTACGTATTTCGGCGCACCGGTTTACCAAGAGCGCGCGCGAGAAGATCGAGAAAGCCGGTGGGGCTGTCACTGAGCTCGGCAAGTAACGTTCTAAGCTGGAACTCCACGCGGACCACCCGGGGTAGGGGGGCCGCATAAAGGGCGCGCAAGAGGAGCCAATGGATAAGTTTTTTGCCGCTGTTCGGAATATGTTTAGTGTGCCGGATCTTCGCCGGCGCATTTTGTTTACACTTGGCATTCTAGCCGTTTATCGTTTTGGTGCGCATGTTTCGGCGCCGGGAATTAATAGGGATCGGCTTGACCAGGTGTGGAACGACGTAGCGGGCACCCTGCTCGGCGTACTTGATCTTTTCTCTGGTGGAAACTTCCGTACCATCTCGGTTTTTGCTCTTGGGGTTACGCCCTATATCACCGCCTCAATCATTCTCCAGTTAATGACCGTCGTCTCCCCGCAGCTAAAGAAGCTGCAGGAAGAGGGCGAGATGGGCCGGCAGAAGATCAACCAGTGGACCCGGTATTTGACGGTCCTGCTGGCCTGCATTCAAACTTCGTTTGTGGCCCATTGGTTACAGGTAAACGGAGTTGGTGCACCCACTTGGGGATTCCTGTTGACTACGGTGTTGACTTTGACTACTGGAACTATCTTCGTCATGTGGCTCGGCGAACAGATCACTGAACGTGGCGTCGGCAATGGAATTTCTCTGCTCATTTTCGCGGGCATTGTGATCGGATTGCCCAACGGTGTGACCCAGGTCTTCGAGCGAGTTCGTGGCGGGGACACTCTGGAAACGATCGGGGTGATTGCCCTGGTGGCGGCGGTGGTAGTGATCATTGCTTTCATCGTTTTTGTCGAAGCGGCCCGGCGCAGGATACCGGTGAGCTATGCCAAGCGACACGTGGGTCGGCAGGTGGTTGGCGGACAACAGACGACCATGCCCCTTAAGATCAACATGGGTGGCGTTATTCCGGTTATCTTTGCGTCGTCAGTTCTCTCAATGCCTCAGAGTCTGTTTGCGGCATTTCCCCCGGATCCCAATAATCTGAATTCGACCTGGGCAAAGATCTGGACGTTTTTCCAGACGTTTCACGCCAGCGATCCCTACTACGAGTTGATTTTTCTTTCACTGATTATTTTCTTCACGTTCTTTTACGTGTCGATCGTATTCAACGTTGAGGAAGTGGCCGACAACCTTCGCAAGCACGGCGGTTTTATGCCGGGCATCCGTCCGGGTCGAGCGACGGCGGAATATCTCAACAGCATCCTTACTCGGTTGACGGTAGTGGGTGCTATTTACCTGGCCCTGGTCGCCTTCGTGCCGCAGTTTATGTTGAGCGGATTCAAAGTGGCCCGACTGCCGCTGATTGGTGGGGGGTTGGACGCCTTCGTGAGTAGTACGCCCGGATTGACCTGGATACCGACCGGGATGGGTTATCAGTTCTACTTCGGTGGGACGTCATTGTTAATCCTGGTAGGCGTAGCGATGGATACAGTCGCCCAGATTGAAGCTCAGCTGGTAATGCGAAATTACGAAGGATTCCTCGGGAGTGGCGGCCGGCTGCGAGGACGACGAGCCTAACAAGATTTTAGATTTCAGAATTCGGATTTGCGATTTGTTTGAGGTCGGTCAACCTTTCAAATCGAAAATCATAAGCATCAAGTCGCATGTCGAAAATCATAGTCTTGATGGGGGCGCCTGGTGCTGGCAAAGGCACGCAGGCGCGATTGCTTCAAGAGCGCTTGAATTTGCCGCAGGTTTCAACCGGCGACATGTTTCGCGCGTTGAAGGATGCGCAGACACCACTGGCTAATGAAGTGAGAGCCTTGATGGAAGCCGGGCAGTTGGTGCCGGATGATCTAACGATTCGGGTTGTGCGCGAGCGAACGGCGCGGGAAGACTGCCGCAACGGTTATATTCTTGACGGGTTTCCCCGCACCACGGCGCAGGCATCCATGTTAGACACGCTGGCCGCCGAGCAGGGCAAAAAGATTCAGGCTATTGAAATTCAGATGCCGCAGGAGTTGCTGGCAAAGCGGATGGTGGGACGGCGAAATTGTCCGGTCTGCGGCGAAATCTATAATATTTATTTCAAGCCGCCCAAGGATGACTCCGTTTGCGACCTCCATCCTGATACGCAGCTTAACCACCGCGCCGACGATAACATCGGAACCGTACAGGCGCGGCTGACTACCTATGAAAAGCAAACTCGTCCCTTGCTCGACTATTATAAAGCCGCCGATCTGTTGCATGTGGTTGACGGTACCAGAGAGCCTGAGGCGATCTACCGTGATATTGAAAAGATCGTGACCAGCGACGGTTGAGTCACCGGTTTTCCTCAAGCCCTTATGATTATCGGCAAGTCGAAGAAAGAGCTCGAGAAAATGCGGGCCGCCGGACAGTTGGTGGGGCGGGTCCTTCAGAAACTCCGGGAGATGGTGGAGCCGGGGATTAGTACGATTGAAATCGACCGAGCGGCTGAGAAAATGATTCGGGACGCGGGAGCTTTGCCGACGTTCAAAGGTTATCACGGCTTTCCGTATTCCATCTGTGCGTCGGTAAATGAACAAATAGTCCACGGATTTCCTTCTGACTACCAGCTAAAGGACGGCGACATCTTCTCGATTGATTGTGGCGCCACGCTGGCTGGGTTTGTAGGTGACACGGCGACTACGGTTCCGGTAGGAAAGGTCAGCGACGAATGGCTGGAGCTCGTTCGCGTTACTGAGGAATGTCTCGACCGGGCAATTGACGAATGCCGTCCGGGAAAACATTTGGGAGACATCGGGGCGGCTGTCCAGCAACACGCGGAAGCTCATGGCTACTCTGTGGTGCGCGACTATGTGGGTCACGGAATCGGACGCAAGATGCACGAAGACCCGCAGATCCCCAATTACGGTAAACCGGGACAGGGTCCAAAAATAAAGGCTGGGTATGTTTTTGCAGTTGAGCCGATGGTTAACCTGGGAACTCATTTCACCAAGGTATTAGGGGATGGCTGGACGGTGATTACTTTGGACGGAAAGCCCAGTGCCCACGCCGAGCACACCATAGCCGTTACCGAGGAAGGCCCGGAAGTGTTAACAAAAGTTGATTCAGCACGGCCCGAGGCGGCCCTGGGAGGCGATGCAGGAGCAGAATTGGGCACGCCTCGTTAGTGCTCATATTCTAAACTGAGCCCCGCTTGGCAAAGCCTGGTTCGCGTGCTACTATTTGCAGTTTGTCGGTACAGTCAAAATTCGTTCTGAGCGGATATGGCAAAGGAAGAGGCTATAGAAGTTATGGCAAAGGTTCTCGAGACTTTGCCTAACGCTATGTTTCGGGTTGAGTTGGAAGACAACCAACACCAGGTACTGGCGCATATTTCGGGCAAGATGCGCAAGCATTTTATCCGGATTCTTCCAGGTGATAGGGTGTTGGTTGAGTTATCGCCTTACGACTTGAACCGTGGACGGATTACTTACCGATATAAATAAGGCCATGACGAATTAAGGCCGGGAATATCTGAGGGTTGCTTAAATGAAAGTCCGTGCTTCAGTAAAAAAAATGTGCGACAAGTGCAAGGTCATCCACCGCAAAGGCGTGGTGCGGGTGATTTGCATCAACCCCAAACATAAACAGCGGCAGGGATAACCTATTTCGATTTGGAGTTGCGATTGCCAGCTGGCAAGGGAACGGCAGCCCAAGGATAACTGGAGAGTATTTACCAAAAATGGCACGAGTAGCTGGCGTCGATCTTCCACCACATAAACGAGCTGAAGTTGGGCTCACATATATCTATGGTATTGGCCGCTCTCGAGCAAGTTCGATACTAAACGAGGCTGGCGTGAACCTGAGTACTCGCGTCAGCGACCTGAGCGAGGAAGAGTTGAGCCGCATTCGGGCGATCCTCGAGGCCCAGGGTGAGATTGAGGGCGACCTGCGAAAGAGAATTCAGATGGACATCAAGCGATTGATGGATATCGGATGCTACCGAGGTTTGCGTCATCGCCGTTCACTTCCGGTTCGAGGACAACGAACACATACAAATGCTCGCACGCGTAAAGGACCGAGGCGCGCTACCATAGCCAAAAAGAAGGCTCCTGGGAAGAAATAACTAGCATTTTCGATCTGGATTTGCGAGGACGTTATTAGGCAGGAATCAGCAAATCTAGAATCTGAGATCTGTACTCTAAAATCAAATCATGGCAAAGACTACTGGCAAGAAGAAAATTTTTCGTAAGAAAGAGAAGAAGCATGTCCCCCAGGGCATCGCCCATGTGGCGGCCTCTTTCAACAATACGATGATCTCGATTACCGACCTCGAGGGTAATCTGATCTCTCAGTCCTCCTCAGGTGCGCGCGGATTCCGCGGCTCTCGCAAAGGAACTCCCTTTGCTGCGCAGCAGGCCGCCTATGAAGCTGCGAAAAAGGCCCATGAAGCGGGGATGCAGCAATGCGAGGTGCGGGTTAAGGGTCCGGGTGGCGGCCGCGAATCCGCAATCCGAGCGATTGCCAACGCCGGAATCAGAGTGACCACAATTCGAGATACGACGCCCATTCCACATAATGGATGCCGGCCGCCGAAACGGCGCAGAGTTTGACGATTGCTGAATGCAGTTTTCGGATTGCGGAATCGCTCGGGCAATCGGCAAGTGAGTTTTTTTGAGTTTTTTGGAAAGTTAAATAACCTAAAGGATGAAGGGCCAGTGCGACATAGATCGCTGAGCCAGGATTTCGAATCCGAAATCCGGAATCAGCATTCTAAAATCGAAATCGGCCTGTAAACTTTTCCGTCGAATAGACTGGAGGCAGAACAGTTGGCTAGGTATAGAGATGCGGTGTGCCGTTTGTGCCGCCGCGAAGGCGCAAAGCTTTTTCTTAAAGGTGATAGGTGTTACAAGCCTTCTTGTCCCATTGAAAAGCGCGGCACCCAGCCGCCGGGACAACATGGCAACTCAATGCGCCGCGGCAAGGCGTTGGTCGGTTACGGCCAGCAATTGCGCGAGAAGCAGAAGGTCAAACGCATCTACTTCGTCCTTGATGGACAGTTCCGTAACTATTTTGAACGGGCCGCTCGCATGAAGGGAATCACGGGTGAGAACCTGTTGTTTCTGCTTGAGCGCCGTTTGGATAACGCAGTTTACCGCGCAGGGTTTTCCACTTCTCGGCGACAAGCGCGTCAATTGGTTAATCACGGTCACGTCCTGGTAAATGGGCGAAAGGTAGACATTCCGTCATATCAAGTCAAAGCCGGCGAGTTGATCGGTATCAAAGAAGGCAGCCAAAAGAATCCGCATATAGAGAGCGCCTGGCAAACCGCCTCGGGTCGTGGGCGTCCGTCCTGGATTTCGCAGGATGGCAGCCCAATGTCAGCCCGCATCAGCGGTCTGCCCTCTCGCGAAGATATCGATCGCTCGATAAACGAGCAGTTAATCGTCGAGCTTTATAGTAAGTAATCGAAGACCTGCGGACTGCGATCGCATCGCAGTCCGCGGATAACAGTTTTCTTAAGAATCGGGACCTTAAAACGCTATGGCTATGGACCAAAATAATCTCTGGACCGGATTTCAAATGCCTCGTCGCCTGGCGGCGGATTCTGAGACCCTCACTGAACGTTATGGCCGCTTTTCGGCTCAACCTTTTGAGAGGGGCTTCGGCACCACCGTCGGCAATTCGCTGCGGCGAGCCTTGCTCTCCTCGATCGAGGGGGCCGCGGTTACCGCAGTGAAAATTGAGGGCGTCGAACACGAGTTCTCCTCGATCAAGGGCGTCGTGGAAGACGCTACCGACGTGATTCTGAATTTGAAACAGGTGCCGTTTAAGCTGCACGGCGGTGAATCAAAAACTCTGAGAATTTCCAAAGAGTCGGCCGGAGAAGTTACCGCGGCCGACATTGAAGCTGACGCAGATGTGGAAGTGCTGGACCAATCGGTTCACATCGCCACTGTGGGTGAAGGTGGTTCGCTGAAAGTTGAGATGAGGTTAAAGCGGGGCCGTGGTTATGTCTCGGCCGATCGCAACTTCGACGAAGACCTCTCGCTGGGCTACATTCCAATCGACTCAGTCCACACGCCGGTGAAGAAGGTTAATTACACCGTGGAAGCCGCGCGTCTTGGTCAAAACACAGAGTTTGACAAGCTCACGATTGAGGTTTGGACGGATGGCTCCGTAAAGCCCGAAGATTCGATTGGGCTGGCGGCCAAGCTGATTAAGGACCATATGTCCATCTTCATTAACTTTGAAGAGGACACAGACGATTTTGCTTATTCAAAAATAGAGCGACCCCCGTTGCCTCGCAACGATCAGCTGGATCGTTCAGTGGATGAGCTTGAGTTGTCGGTGCGCTCTTACAACTGTTTGAAGAATGCGGATATCAGGACCATTCGTGACCTGGTTCAGCGAAGCGAACGGGAAATGTTGGCCACCAAGAATTTTGGCAAGAAGTCGCTAAACGAAATCAAGGACATCCTTAACGGGATGGGCCTCGATTTTGGGATGGAATTTGACGAGCAGGGAAATCCGATTCCGGGCACCGGCGGCCGTGACGGCGCTGATCTTAGTGACTACGAAGGCGAAGAGGATTAAATTCCACCCTTCGGCAGGCTGCCCCCGAATTGAATTCGGCGCTTCTGGCGCTTCACGAAACCACTAAAGGGTACTAACGGATTTAGAGTCATGCGCCACTTAAAAGCACATCGCAAACTTGGCCGAACCAGCGAACATCGCATGTCAATGCTTCGCAATCTTGCCGTCTCGCTAATTAATGCGCGGGATGAACGCATTGTTACCACGCTGCCAAAGGCAAAAGAGCTGAGGCCTTTCGTCGAACGCGCAATTACACTTTCGCGCAAAGCCAGCAATCTTGAGGGCGATGATTCCGGCCCGCGGGCGCTACACCTGCGTCGCCAGGCGGCCGGCTTCTTTCACGCCGGCAACATGCAGGCGGCAGCACTGTCAGGAAAGCGTGGGCACATACGCGCGCCGCGCACTGCGGGTATGGCGGCACTGAAACGTTTGTTTGACGAACTTGGTGAGCGTTATAAGGATCGTCCCGGTGGTTACACCAGGATCTATAAACTTGGTCGTCGCGCTGGAGACAACGCCGAGATAGCGATCATTGAGTTGGTTGACAATCAAGGCGAGCGCGCCGCCCTGGAAGCGGCAAAGAAGCGAAAGCCTGCCGTCTCAAAGAAGAAGACAACAGAAGCCAGGACCGGCGGAAAAGCCAGCGCTTCAAAAAAAGAGAAGGTTGAAACCGCGAAAGCCTCCGAGCCGGTGGCCGAGCTGGATGAACCGTCAGACAGCACACCAGATAAGACGTCAGATGAGACCACGGCTCCGGCGCCGGATTCTCGCACAGCCGACGAGAGCTAGAGCAAACGACTCGATTTCAAATTCTTGAAAACGCCGAGTGCCGATACTGCACACTCGGTCGGAATTGCCCCAAACGACCATCGGCATCGCAATCCGAGTCTTTTGGGGCTCAACACTTTGATGGGGCGTTAAGAGTCTGGTCGATATGGAACCTGCAAAAAAGATGGACGATCAGCAAACCCAAAAGGTAGAGGACAACCCGCAACCAGAGGTTGAAGCCGTGATCGAAACGGGACGCGCTCGCGGGCGCAGACGCAATCGCGCGGCGGGCACCGAAACCTCTGTAAACATGGATGAGTTGCGTGAACTGATTCAGTTGATTCGTGAAAACGAATTCACCGAGTTTGAACTCGAGCGCGAAGGATTCCGGGTTCGGTTCAGACGTGGTGCTGATGCCTATGAAACCGGGACCAGCGGAACGGGCGCGGCTCATGAGTTTTCAGGATCCGCTGCCCAGGGTGCGATTAATTCATCTGCTGGTGAAGCCAAAGGCACGTCGGGACCGGCGCACCCGGGAGCCAAGGCTGAAACGGCAGCGGCGGCGGCTTCCGATCTTCACATTGTCCCCTCCCCGATCGTCGGGACATTTTATCGCGCGGCATCTCCCGCCGCAGAGTCCTTTGTGGGTGTCGGCAGCCGGGTCGAGCGCGATAAGACGGTTCTCTGCATCATCGAAGCGATGAAGTTGATGAACGAGATCCTGGCCGATGACAGTGGCGTAGTGGCAGAGATTTACGTTGAAAATGGACAGGCCGTTGAATACGGACAACCGCTATTCGGAATCAAAAAGTAAGTCCAAAATCCAGAGTCCAAAGTTCAATGTCCATCCAGGACAACATGACTTTGGACTTTGAAGTTTGGACCTTGGATAAACGATGAAACCCGAGCCCAGGAAGTTCAAGAAGATTCTGATTGCCAATCGTGGCGAGATAGCCTGCCGTATTATTTGGACCTGCAAGGAAATGGGGATTCGCACGGTTGCCGTGCATAGCGACGTCGATCGCGATTCGCTTCACGTTCGATTTGCTGACGAAGCAGCCTGTATCGGTCCAGCGCCTTCCGCTCAAAGTTACCTGAACATTCCGGCCATTATCAGTGCTGCAGAAATCTTCAATGTCGACGCAATTCATCCCGGCTATGGTTTCCTGGCTGAGTCGTCTTACTTTGCCGAGATTTGTGCTGCCTGCAACATAAAGTTTATCGGACCACCGGCCGACATAATTCGTTTGATGGGTGACAAGGTTGAAGCTCGTCGAGCGATGGCGGAAGCGGGTTTGCCGGTACTGCCTGGCAGTCCTGAGCCGGTGACCTCCGAAGCAGAGGGTTTGAAACTGGCCCGCGAAATCGGCTTCCCCGTGATCGTGAAGGCGTCCGCGGGCGGCGGTGGCAGAGGAATGCGCATAGTTCATTCCGCCGAGGAACTAGGCAGAGCCCTGGAAACGGCATCCACGGAGGCCGCTGCAGCCTTCAAGGATGGCAGCGTCTACATCGAGCGTTACCTACAGGACCCGCGCCACATCGAGATTCAGGTAGTGGCTGATGAATATGGCGAGTGTATTCATCTGGGCGAACGCGAATGTTCAATCCAGCGCCGTCATCAGAAGTTGTTGGAAGAAGCGCCTTCCCCTGGGCTCTCGCCCGAGTTGCGCAATCAGATGGGCGATGCCGCCGTCGCCGCCTGCAAAAAGCTGGGCTATGCGAGCGCGGGGACAGTCGAGTTTCTCCTTGATAAGGACAACAAGTTCTATTTCATGGAGATGAACACACGCATTCAGGTGGAGCATGCGGTTACCGAGATGGTCACGCTCGCCGATATTGTGCGTAACCAGATCAGAATCGCGGAGGGCGAACCCCTGGCGTTCACTCAGGACGACCTGTTGATCGTCGGACATGCCATCGAATGCCGCGTAAATGCAGAAAACCCTGAGACTTTTGCCCCGTCACCGGGATTGATTACTGCGTTCAATCTACCCGGGGGGCCGGGGGTTCGAGTCGATACGTATGTGTATTCAGGGTATTCTGTGCCTCCGTTTTACGATTCGATGATCGCAAAGGTAATCGTGCATGCTCGCACACGCGATTTGGCAATAGCCCGGATGAAGCGTGCTTTGGAAGCGATGGTTATTGAGGGTATCAAGACGACGATTCCACTGCATTTAAAGATCATGGACGATCCGGAATTCAGGGCGGGGGATATTTCAACCAGTTTCATGGAGAGATTTCTCGCCCAAAACAAGATAAAGGCGGCCAAAAGCCAGACCGAAGAAATCGCTTTGGTGTGATAGCCGCGAGCGTTTGCCGTTTGAGAGCTAGATGCCTATAATAATCGACTTTTCTAAGCACAGTGGGCGCGTCTGAGAGGATAAAGAAATGGGATACGCAGTTATCAGGACGGGCGGCAAACAGTTTGTCGTCGAAAAAGGCAGCACAATCCGAATTCCTTCGGTTGAGACAGAGGCCGGGCAGTCCATTGAGCTCGATGCGCTATTGTCTTCCGGCAACAGCGAAGGCGGCGATGGTGCTGGGGCCAAAGTGTCCGCAACTGTGGTTGACCATGGGCGGGCCGCCAAGATTGTGGTGTTCAAAAAGAAGCGGCGTAAGCATTACAAGCGCAAGCAAGGGCATCGGCAGGGATACACAACCATCACTATTGATTCGATAGGTTAATAACAAAAGTGATGAGTGATGAGTAATGAGTGATGAGGCACAAGCCGTTCTTCACTCATAACTCATCACTCATGACTCATCACTTTGGAGTTAAGAAATGGCACATAAAAAGGGAGTTGGCTCATCTCGTAACGGCCGCGACTCTAATTCGCAGCGACTGGGTCTGAAGAAGTTTGGCGGCGAAAACGTTCGGGGCGGCAATATTATTGCGCGACAACGGGGAACGAAATGGAAACCCGGGAAGAACGTGGGCAGAGGCAAGGACGATACACTCTTTGCGCTGTTGGACGGCGTCGTGAAGTTTGAAGACAAGGGCCGGACGGGAAAATTCATCAGCGTCTACCCGCTGGAGCAGGCGTCCTCAGCATAGGCCGTGCACACGCAACACCGCTATCATGCGACGCCTGAGCCAAGTCAAAAGACTTAGCGCCCGGCGTCGCTTTCGATTTATATGTTTATTGATCGCGCCAGGATTCGAGTACAAGGTGGCCATGGAGGAAATGGCGTAACCGCTTTTCGCCGAGAGAAGTTTGTCCCGCGAGGCGGGCCTTCTGGGGGCGATGGCGGGCGCGGAGGCGATGTTTGGGTAGTGGCCGACAGCTCGCTTAATACCTTGCTCCATCTTCGATATAACCCTTTGCACATCGCCGATCGCGGACGGCACGGCGAAGGATCTAATTGTTCGGGTCGCGACGGTGAGGACCGCACCGTCAGAGTGCCGGTCGGCACCCAGATCTTTGATAGCACCACTGGAGAGCTTTTGCAGGATTTGGCAGATGATGGCGCCCGCTGGCGGGCTGCCAAAGGGGGGCGGGGAGGTTTTGGCAATTCGCACTTTGCGACTTCGACTAATCGGGCGCCACGTTATCACCAAAGCGGCAGCGACGGCGAAGAGTTTGAGTTCCAGCTCGAGCTAAAACTACTGGCGGATGTAGGGTTGGTTGGGTTCCCAAACGCTGGAAAATCGACTTTGATATCAACTATCTCCGCAGCCAAGCCCAAGATTGCAGATTATCCATTTACCACGTTGGAGCCCCATTTGGGCGTCGTTGACCTCGGTGATTTTCGTACTTTCGTCGTGGCAGATATTCCCGGCTTGATTGAAGGTGCACATAGCGGCGCTGGCCTTGGTGATCAGTTTCTCCGTCATATCGAGCGAACGAAACTTCTGCTCCACTTAGTAGATGTCTCATCTTTTTCAGGTCGCGAACCCGTGGACGATTACCGGACCGTGAACCGGGAGTTGGAGGCCTATAACCCTGCACTCGCGGTTCGGCCCCAGATTGTAGTAGCAACCAAGATCGATGCCCTGGATGAACCGTTGCGTCTGGAAGAATTAAGGCAGGAGGCTGCTAAAGAGGGAATACCCTTTTATGCAATCTCGTCGGTGGCCAACAAAGGGACGGCTGAGTTGGTGGCGGCGATTGCGGCAAAACTTGATGAGATAACGGAATCGAGCGAGGCCGATGTAGTTGAATTGGCATTGTAGTAATGAGTGATGAGTGATGAGTGATGAGTTTGAAGGAAGAAAGGAAGAGCCCCTTGCTCTTCACTCATTACTCATCACTCATCACTCATCACTACATGATGACCAGCGAAAACGTATTGCTATCTACGGTGGAACGTTTGATCCGGTTCATGTCGGCCACCTGGAGATCGCCAGACGAGTTGGACAGTTATTTGCGATTGACGAGTTTCTGTTTGTTCCGGCCCGAGCCGCACCGCATAAGCTCGACCGTGAAGTTTCGTCACCCCTTCATCGGTTCGCGATGTTGGCGCTGGCGACTCAAACAGACCCGCGGCTCTTAATCTCAACCTTCGAAATGGATGAGCCGGAGCGGCGGTATACGGTTGATACGCTCGCCCACTTTCGCTCGTCGGCTGCGTTTGCTGACTTGTTCTTTGTAATGGGCGCCGACTCGTGGTCCGAGATTGACACCTGGCGAGAGTGGGAGCGCCTGGTGACTCTCGCGAATCTTATCGTCGTCACGAGGCCGGGGATAGAGTTCTCAGCCGAACATGTGGGCGCCGCAGCTCGGGAACGAGTGGTTGATTTGCGTGGGCAAACAAGTTGGGGCGAACTACTAAGAATTGAGCCCGGCGTACGGAAAATATTTGTGACTGACGCGGTGATGCAAGAGGTTTCCGCCACCCAGGCCAGGAAAGCAGCAGGGGATAACCTCAATGAAAAATTGGACCGACTAGTTCCAATCGAGGTTGCGAATTACATTAGAAAGTACAGGCTATATAGAAATACGAATGAATAATTCAACTGTAAAGGAACAATCATTACATCCGGCGCCGACCGCGGGATCCCAGCTCAAGGCCGTTGGGACAGAGCCGCAGCCTGCCCAACTCGACGAAAGAATGATGATGGCCCTCAGCTCGGCCAGCGAGAAGAAGGCGATTAACAGCGTCGTGTTGGACTTGCGCGAGATTGCCAGCTTCACTGACTACTTCGTGATTACCAGCGGTACCAATGAACGCCAGGTCCAGGCGATTTCAGATGCGATAGTTGACACGCTGAAGAAGGCTGGTTCGGCAGCGGCGCGGGTTGAGGGTTACAAAACCGCCGAGTGGATATTGCTCGATTTCGGCGATTTCGTGGTTCACGTCTTTGATGAGAAGGCGCGCACCTTCTACGATCTCGAAAGGCTGTGGCGAGAATCCCGGCGAGTTGAGTTGCCGAAGGAGCTTGGGGGTGAGGTCGATAGTTCTTTGAGAAAAGAATTGTGATTGAGATTGTGGCGCATTCAGAAGCGATGCGCGAGGCGGTTCGTCTCGCCGACCGAGTTGCCGCAACTGATGCGAATGTGCTGGTAACGGGTGAGTCGGGCGTTGGCAAAGACGCAATTGCTTTTTACGTTCACTCGAAGTCAGAACGCGCCACCCGGTCGTTTGTGAAGATCGACTGCGCCACGCTCCCCAGCGGGTTATTGGAAGCCGAGCTTTTTGGCTACGAGCGCGGGGCCTTTACCGGCGCCACCGAGGGAAAGCCCGGCAGGCTTGAAGCTTCACATCGGGGCACACTGGTACTCGATGAGATTGCGTACTTAACCAACGATTCGCAGGCCAAGCTTCTGCGCGTCATTGAGACAAGGGAGTTTGAGCGGCTGGGTGGACGCCGGACCATTAAGGTGGATGCGCGCTTGATTGCCCTGACTAATGTCGACCTGAGCGACGCAGTTAAGCGCCAGCACTTCCGGGAGGATCTGTATTACCGATTGAACGTGGTGCATATCAAGGTTCCGTCACTGCGCGAACGCACTGAGGATCTGCCAGAACTGGCGCACACGTTTGTGAAGTCGTATGCGGCCAAGCACGGTCGAGCAGTCAGGGTTTTGTCGCCCGAGGCGTTGTTGTTGTTGAGTGAGTATGAGTTTCCCGGAAACGTACGCGAGCTCGCCAACACCATCGAACGAGCGGTGATCGTTTCCGCTGGCGACCGGCTGGATGTGGATGATCTTCCTGAATCGATGCGGGCGGCGGTGAGCGTCCAGAGACGCCGGGAGCAGCCACCATCGCTCGCCGAAGTTGAGGCCGCCTACGTCAATGAGATGCTGGCGTTAACCAGGGGAAACAAGACTGCAGCCGCACGAATCCTGGGGATCAGCCGGAAGAACCTTTATGAAAAGCTGGCTCGTCAAAAAAGGACCACGGATGAAGGCCAGGAGCAAGGATGAAGGCGGAACGATGAAGGATGAAAGCTGAGGCCCTCCGCCTGGGTGTTTGGGAAATGATGAGAGACTCGCCCACTCGCTTTCATCCTTCATCCTTAGCTTATGAAGCTGCGAGTGATTTGGACCGGAAAGACGCGAGATGCTCGTTTAAGAGCACTGGTTGATGAGTATTTCAAGCGGCTGTCTCACTTCGTGAAATGTGAGATTTCGGAGTTGCGGGAGAGTCCCGGGGCTGAGACGAAGGCGGGCATCGATAAGGATTCAAAGCGCATCACAGACGGGCTGCGTGAGGGTGCCATAAACGTACTTTTGGATCCGGACGGCATCGAGTGGACTTCGCCGGAACTTGCGAAAGAGATTGAACGTTGGCGGGACACGGGTGTTAAAGAGGTGACGTTTATTGTAGGCGGGCCAAATGGAGTTTCACCCGAACTTGCAGCGCGAATTGGTAAGCGCTGGAGTCTTTCTCGTTTGACGCTGACTCATGAGATGGCCCGGGTGGTTTTGATCGAGCAGTTGTATCGGGCCTACACCATTATTCACGGGCTGCCGTATCAAAAGTGACGAGTGAGCCAGGGTTGGATTTGATAATTCTTAACAAGTAGGGTGGAGGGAATTAACGCATAATGGACAAGAGAAGAGTAAGAGTTTTTCGCGATAAGTTAATGGATCGCCGTGAGAGTTTGGTAGGGCAGGTGCAACAAGCCGAACTCTACAGCCGTGAACGCGACTCGGAAGCGACCCAGGATCCGGCCGACATGGCAGCCAATGCCTATACCAAGGAGCTTTTGGTCTCCATGTCGGATAATGACCGGCAGATGCTGAACCTGATCGATGAAGCACTGGTGCGTATGGACGATAGCGGCTACGGCAAGTGTATTCGTTGTGGTCTGGCAGTGCCGGAAAAGCGACTCGAGGCGGTGCCCTGGGCGCGCCACTGCGTGCCTTGCCAGGAACTTCACGAGCGGGGCATGTTGCCTGAAGATGACGAATAGAAGTTAGCTATCGTTGGTGACATAATGACGGCCTCTGTGAGTTTGAACACTCGCGGGGGCCGTTAGTCTTTGCGAAGGCAGGTCCGAAGGACCGGCAGCTAGTAGCCACGTCCGTGAGGGCGGGGGAACGGAACCTCCATTGGCTTAGATGCCCGAAGGGCTGGCACAAGCCGTGACGCACCTTCGGCGCTCAGGCAACTATTTATTACATCTACCCCGCCCTCACGGACGGGGTTACTAGCTGCCGGTCCTTTGGACCAAACTTGGAACGTCTCAGATGCCTCTCGCCAACGCCGCCAACCTTTTCTACGACTCCATGCTGGCGCTGGTCTATCCCCAAAGCTGCGCGGTTTGCGGTGACAGCGTTGAGTCGCGGGCTTTCGGCGTGGCCTGCGATAAATGCTGGCATCAGACTCACCTGTTCGCGGGAACAGAAACGCTCTGCTGGAAGTGTGGACTGCCTGCCAGAGGATCGGTCTCCGAGGAAAAACGAGAACAGATCCGGTGCCGCCGCTGCGACGACGATGCCTTTACCGCCGCCCGGGCTTGCGGAGTTTACGAGGGAGCGTTGCGTGCATCAGTCATCTCCCTGAAACGCGAACAACATATTGGCAGCAGGTTGATCCAGCTGATGGTCAAGACCCAAAGGCAGCATCCCCTTAGAGAGGCGACCCGAATCGTTCCCGTCCCACTGCATCCGGAGCGCGAGAAGGCCAGGGGCTTCAACCAGGCTGCGTTGGTCGCGCGCGAATTGTCCGAGGCCACATCGCTGCCGTTGGATGAGGTCAGTGTGGTTCGTATCCACCATTCAAAGCGTCACCGCGCCGGGATGGACTGGAAAGGCCGGCGTGATACGGTCGCGGATGCTTTTCAAGTGGTTTATCCATCCTTGATTGCCGGCGAGCGCGTGTTGCTGGTTGACGATGTCTTCACCACCGGTGCGACGGTTTCTTCCTGTGCGAAGGTTCTACTGGACGCTGGTGCGCTCGAGGTATTCGTCCTTACGATCGCCAGACCGGTTCGCTACTAGCCTGCAGGTCCGCAAATCCTCCAAGTCAGTTTCTGCAATTACAATAGAAGAGTGAAACCTTCCTGCTCGAAGTGATGATCGTGAGTCAGTACCTCCCTGATGTTCCTTTCGCGCATCGCTTTCATAGAGATGCAGTCGGTGAGACTGTATCCCTTATCGCCCCGAGCGGTGTATAGACCAAAGCCGCGCAATAGCGAGTCTCGCGTTTGCGGTAACACTACGATCTGCCGATGGCTCATCGCTGCTTCAAACATTCTTGCGATAACAGCACGCTTTCGTGCACCGGCCCCAGCAAAATAGTTTAGGAATTCGGTCAAGACTTCGTCAGTGGTCACCAACACATGTTGCATTTGGCTAAATCTAGTTGCTTCTTGATGCCAGGCATCAGCAGGATTCGCCAATGCGATCCAGTAAAAACTGTCCGCAAAGAGTTCCGGCACTGTGAGTCCTTAAGGATTGGTTCGTTTAGGGGAACCGTAGAGATAGTGGTCGTGCTGCTCCGCTCCGTCCGTTGGCAGCTCGGCCCATTCTTCCAGCGGGATTTGAGAGCTCAGCCCTTCGAAGACATCTGCGATAGGACGAACAGACGGGGCAGGCTCGGCGAGGGCATCGTCAATGTCTTCTTGGGTGATAGAGTCTCCTGAGGGCGGTACTAGCGGCAGGCGTTGTGTCGATTCTTTCTGGTCTCGGAAGCGCTCCTCGAGATGGCGTAACAGTTCCTTTTGCTGCGGCTCTGTCAGCGCAGCGACGGCAGCCTCGATCTCATGGAGAGTGTTCATGGCCCAAAGGCTAGCATTGCCTGGGTGAGGACTCAAGCGCTTCACAAGTCGAACAAAAAACCATCCTAGCAAAATTTTTGGCTACAGGAGAAAGGTACGCCTAAACGAGCAGTACCCACACCCTTTCATTGCCCCTCTTCGGACGACGCGATTCGACGCTCGCGATGACTGCCGCTATGATAAGCACATGCCAGAACCAAAACCCCTTTACGAACCAATCGAGCCTTACAATACGGGCCGGCTGAAGGTCTCTCCCATTCACGAGCTTTACTATGAGCAGGTAGGAAACGCGAATGGCAAACCCGTGGTCTTTCTGCACGGCGGACCGGGTGGGGGTTTGGTCGATGACTATCGTCGTTACTTCAACCCGGAAGTATATCGAGTGGTTCTTTTCGATCAACGCGGCTCCGGTAAGAGCACTCCCCATGCGAGCCTGGAAGAGAATACGACCTGGGACCTGGTGGCAGACATCGAGCGCCTGCGCGAACATCTGGGGATTGAGCAGTGGCAGGTTTTTGGCGGTTCGTGGGGCAGCACGTTATCCCTTGCTTACGCGGAAACCCATCCCAGCCGAGTGACCGAACTGGTCTTGCGCGGAATTTTTCTTTGCCGGGCAAAGGAGATTAAGTGGTTCTATCAGGAAGGCGCGAGCTGGATCTTCGCGGATGTTTGGGAGCAGTTTTTGAAAGTCATTCCTGAGGACGAGCGCGATGATATGGTGAGCGCTTACTACCGCAGGCTAACCAGTGACGATGAAAAAGTGAGAGTTGAAGCTGCCCGGGCTTGGAGTATTTGGGAAGGCAGCACCTCTAAACTTCTCTTCGACTACAAGTCGATCGAGAGATTTGCTGATCCGGCGTTTGCGCTCGCGTTCGCGCGCATCGAATGCCACTACTTCATGAACAACTGTTTCTTTCCGACCGAGAGCTATCTAATCGAGAATGTCGACAAGATCCGCCAGATCCCCGGTGTGATCGTGCAGGGCCGTTACGATGTTGTGTGCCCAATGACGAGCGCCTGGGACCTGCATCGTGCCTGGCCGGAAGCTAAACTGCGCATCATTGCCGATGCGGGCCATTCCATTAGCGAGCCCGGGATTATTGACGCCTTGGTTGAAGCCACGGACCAGTTTGGCAAAGTTAACCAGTAGCAAGACCGGTATCCGCAGATTTCGCAGATTACACGGAACTGAAGGCAGAGGGCAGAAAACAGAGGGCAGAAATCAGAAGGCAGAAATCAGAAGGCAGTTCGGCTCCCGAGCCATTTACCGCCGGCGTTCTCAGTCGGGGTAATGTGCGTAATCTGCGGATACCCGGTTTTGCCTGTCATTTGTCATCATTAACTTGTCACTGTTTGTGGCCTCGCGTATATTCAGGCTCAGTATGACCGGTCGAGTCTTAGTACTGAATGCTTCGTTTGAGCCCATTAATGTGTGCAACGAGAGGCGCGCAGTGGTAATGATCTTCAAGGGGGTCGCGCGCGTCGAAGAACACAATGGCCATATGCTGCACTCTGCCAGGCTGACCATTCATGCCCCGTCCGTGATCAGGTTAACGGAATACATTCATATTCCCTTTGAGCGGCGTTCGCTTTCCCGCAAGAATATTTTGCTGCGGGATCATTCAACTTGCCAGTACTGTGGCAAGCAGTATCCGCCCTCAGAACTGACCCTGGACCACGTGCTGCCTCGTTCGCGCGGAGGCGAGTCGGCCTGGGACAACTTGGTGGCGTGTTGCAAAAAGTGTAATCATCGCAAAGGAAACCGCACGCCCGATGAATCGGGAATGCACTTATCGCGTCGACCGCGGGGCTTTTCACTACATGTGAACCGCCAAATCATGCGCTATTTGGGTAGGGCGGACCAGACGTGGCGGAAATATCTCTTCTACGAATCAAACAACGGCGAGTGACGACTAACGGAGTCCCCCCTCGCTTTTTAAGGAAAGAGGAACTATGAGTAACACTATGTTAGCGATCGGGACCCTGGGACCCACCGAGCTCCTGATCATTGCCGCCGTGATTTTTCTGCTGTTCGGGGCCACTCGCCTGCCGCAACTAGCCAAGTCGTTGGGGCAAAGCAAGCGTGCCTTTAAAGAAGGTTTGGATGAGGGCGAAAAAGAATCTCAAAAGAAAGTCGAAGATAAAGTCTAGAGTCTGCCCTGATTTATTAATTTTGGCGCGGGGGCTAGCCTCACTGGTTCAGCGCCTTCCGGCCTTTAACTACAGTCGCTTTGACGGAAAGCGTAAACTCAGCCGCACTTCTTCCCTCGTTGATTAATCGTCCGATCTCTTTGACGACTTGCTCGTAGGATGCTTTCGCCAACGTCCCTAACCAGATTGGCAAAAGGAAGTCGGCGATTAGGGGAGCGTCCAGGAACTTTTCGCCTGAGTCATAACTAAACTCCTCGATCGCGGTCCAACTCTCAACTTCATCAAGGTCAGCGTTGCTGAACATTTCTTCGACGGCGGAAACGGATGGCAGTGTGGTGATTAGACTCTCCACTTCAGTCTCATGATCAAGCAGGTTGCAGTTGTACAAAGACTCCCAGTAGATAGAAAAGAACTCGCCAAAACTGGAGAACGATGGAAGTGTGAGCGCGACGGTCGCGCCGGGCGCCGCTACGCGTGACATCTCCGTAGTCAAATCAGGGACGCGCTCCGTTTGAACCAGCGAGGCGTCGCCCAGTACCAGATCAAAAGTGTTGTCGGCGAGGGTTAGTCGTTCCAGGGTTCCGTGGCGAAACTCCGTCGCGTCTTTTAAGACCGTAGCTTTCGCGCGAGCGAGTTCGAGAGATTCCGCGTTTTGATCAATACCGAGAAACTTCAGTTTGCCCTGGGATCGTTCTTGAAGGGCTATCGGATGACCTCCGGTGCCGGATGCCAGGTAGAGTGCGCGGCCCTCTTTGGGTAATTTGACGTGTTTGTCGATCAACTCGGCAAACCGTTCGCCCCAGTCCGTCGCCACGAAAAGCTCGTGTAGATAAGCCAACTCCTTGTCCGTTTTCCGTTTCGTCATAACCCTTAGTCAGAATACCAAAAGAACTTTTTCCACATGTCATTTGACAGTTCTCATTTGTCTTTGCCCGATTAGATCGCTTCTTAGACGGAACGCGCAACCGATGCTGGAACCGCGCGCTTCGTTTAGGCAGCGGACTTGTCTGCCCGACGGGGGGCACGAGTAGTCTTTCTAAACGGAGCGTGGGCAAACGATTGGCGCAGGGGTTTCCGGCGATGGCAAATGAGAAGTGCCAAATGATATACGGAAAATCTCCTACTCCTCTTCGTGAAAATACTTGTGTCCCCTGAGCGCCTCAGGAAGACAAGTCATCTCCTCCTTGGCGGAGGGATCGCTGTGCACATAACGATAACCTTCGCCATAGCCAACCTGCTTCATCAAAGGCGTGACGGCGTTGCGCAAATGTAGCGGCACCGGCTCTCGCGCAGTTTCCGCGGCATCGGCTTGGGCAGCGTGGTAAGCACTCTTAATGGCATTTGATTTGGGGGCGCGGGCCAGATAGATGGTCGCCTGCGATAGTGGAAACAATCCTTCGGGCAGCCCGATCAGTTTTACGATGTCGGCGGCAGCCGCGGCCTGCACCATCGCCTGGGGATCGGCCAGACCGATATCTTCGGAAGCGAGTATGCACAGCCGCCGGGCGATGAATATTGGATCGGCGCCGCCTTCGATCAAGCGCGCCAGCCAATAGAGCGCGGCGTCGACATCTGAGTTCCGCAACGACTTGATCAGCGCCGAAACCAAATTGTAATGGTCCTCTCCGCCTCTGTCGTAAGCGTAGTGGGCCCTGCCCATGGCTTCAACAATGGTTTCGTTTGTGATCTGACGCGAACCACTATCATCCGGCGCAGTCGACTCAACCGCTGCGTCGAGAGCGGCGAGCGCGACGCGCGCATCGCCGGCTGCAGAATTAGCCAGTCGTTCCAGGAGATCGTTGGAAACCAGGGGGCGGAGTCTGGCCAGTCCTCGCTCTTCGTCTGCGATCGCACGTTCGAGAATCGATTTCACGTCAGCCTGAGTCAGCGGATTCAGCACGAGTACCCGGGCGCGCGAGAGTAGCGCGCCGTTCACTTCGAAAGACGGGTTCTCGGTGGTGGCCCCGATCAGTGTGACAGTGCCGTTTTCTACGGCCGGCAACAGTGCGTCCTGCTGGCCTTTGTTGAATCGGTGGATCTCATCGATGAAGAGGATCGTGCGGGTCCCAAACTTTCGTTCCTGCCTGGCCTCGGTGATCGCAGCTCGCAGGTCTTTCACTCCGGAAAAAACGGCTGAGAGCGCCACGAAACGCGCATCCGATTTTTCCGCCAACAAACGAGCCAGCGTCGTTTTGCCAGTTCCTGGTCCTCCCCAAAGAATCAACGACGGGAGATTGCCTCCACCCTCGAGTAGGCGTCGCAGAATCCTGCCTTCACCCACGAGGTGACTCTGGCCGACAAACTCTGCCAGGGAACGAGGTCGCATTCGCTCAGCCAGTGGGGCCGACGGCTCAGGCCTCGGTTCTGCCGGCGATTTGCCAAAAAGATTTCCTGTGGTTGAATACGCCATTGCTAAGGTAGATGGGATTATCGCCGAAACTGTTTGCAGGTGCGAATCACCAACGGTCGAGATGGCGTCCACACTCGGGTTTTCTCTGTGCGACCTTTGCGTTCTCTGTGTCTTCGTAGGTGGAAAGACCGGAGACAGGACTACCACAGAGGCACAGAGAACACTGAGGCTGCACAGAGGAAAACCAAGAATACTTCAGTCCATTGCTCAGCCGAGAGGGCCAAAAAACCATCGAGATTTTAGTGGGAACGCCGCGCGCAAGATCGTCGTATACCTAGCCGAAGCGCAGATAACCTGCCGAGTTTAATAATCGGGTTGAAGGGAAATTTAACGGCGACGCGCCGGGAAGAATTGGGGATTCGAAGATGAAAGAAGCAACTGACATATTAAGAGTTATCGGAATAATCCTTTTGGCAATTTTCGTGTTTGCGGTTGGCGTACCAATCGTCTTAACCGCTGCCGGCCTCACGCTCGGGATCATCAAGATCCTCTTTGGCATCGCCGTGTTGGTTATCAAGCTGGCGGTCGTGGTCGCAATCGGCTATTTGATACTTGTCGGTATCCGCGCCGTGTTGCGCTAGTCCGTCAGAGGGCCTCTCCGGAGGCCCTTACCTCATTCCTTGCATTCGCTCTCCAACCCATTCAATCCCTCTCGTCTTGACCAAAAGCACGGTATTGACTTAGAACTTGGACTCCCAAAGTGACCCAGGTCGTACGTCTTTCATAGCCGACTGAAAGCGTGTGACAACCCAGGGATGTTCGGAGGCGAGAAATGACGTCAGAGCAAAGACTCGATCGCTTGGAAAGCATTGCGAAGTTGTTCGCCAAGGCAGGTCTGCGCGCCCGCAGTCAATTCCAAAAACAATACGAGATTTTGTTGGATGCCCAGATGCGCAACGAAGCGCGGTTTGCCCAGAATGAAGAACTATTTGCGAGACTTGCTGAATCCCAGATTCACACGGATCAACGGCTCGACGCTTTGATTGATATTATTCGAGAAGGTCGTAACGGAGGCGCTGCCAGCAGCAACTAGGGTCAGCGCCCAAGGGTTCATGTAACCGATGTAAACTCGTTTGACTTTGCAGTTGACTAACTGGTGATTGATCAGAGAGCTGCTAAATGACTTCGGAGCGGAAACTTGACCTATTGGAACGGTTAGCGCGCTCGCTATGCGAAACACCGCTGTACCTCAGACGCGAATCCCGCCAGCAATCTGCCAGGCTCGGAGACTACTTAAACGCGCTCACCGAATATGATTCAGCCAAGCAGGCACTCGAGCAGAAGCCTGATGATTCTGAGAGGAATGAAACTTTAAACCGAGCGCGGGAATCCTTAGATCAAGCTCGCGAGGAACTTAAACGTCTAAGCAAAAATCGCTAAGGTCGACTTCCTCTTTGAATGAATCCTCGCCTTCTTACGCTCGCCTCTCTACATTCAATGCTTTAAGGAAGGGTGCGGATGTAATTTACGAGGTGATTGCGGACCAGCTTTTCGAATTGAGTTTTTCCCTTGTATGGCCACCACAAACCTTCTTTCGGAAACTTCTCTTTGAACTCAAGCACTTGAGCCCATTGTTCAGTTTCGGCCTTTGACTTCGGCGTGTACCCTTTCTCGTTGAAGTAGACGAAGAACTAGACAAGCTAGACATTGAAACGGAAATTAACCACGTCGCCTTCCTGCATGATGTAGTCCTTACCTTCTAATCGCGTCAAACCTTGTTCGCGGGCGGCAACATTCGAGCCGGACCGCAGCAGATCTTCATAGCTAACAATCTCTGCTCGAATAAAGCCCCGTTCGATATCAGAGTGAATTGTGCCGGCGGCGTTTTGGGCCCGCGTGCCCTGAGCGATGGTCCAGGCGCGCACCTCCTTTTCCCCAGCGGTCAGAAACGACATGAGGCCGAGCAGGTGATATGCGTTTTTGATTAGGCGATCAACACCACTGCCTACGACTCCCAGGCTCTTTAAATACTCGTCACGTTCCTCAGGCGGCAATGAGACCAGCTCTGCTTCAAGCTGAGCACAGATCACCAGACACTCGGCTGCTTCTCGTTCGGCAATGGCTTGCACCGCTTTTACGTGTGCGTTGTCCGACGGATCAGCGAGCGTGTTCTCGTCAACGTTTGCCGCGTAGATTGTCGGCTTCATGGTTAGCAGGAAGAAGTCGCGGGCGACTGCTCGTTCATCGTCAGTAAGAGACACGGTACGCGCTGACTGGCCCTGCTCGAGCACGGGCAGCAGTTTCTCTAAGACCGCTAACTCTGCTTTCGCGTTTTTGTCGCCGCCTTTGAGGTTCTTTTGGGCTTTGTCGCGGCGCCTTTCGGCGGTGGCCAAATCAGCCAGGGCGAGCTCAATCTGAATTGTCTCAATGTCACGTGCCGGATCGACTGACCCTTCCACGTGAATAATTCCTTCGTCTTCGAAACAACGGACCACCTGGACTACCGTGTCTGTCTCGCGAATGTTCGCCAGAAACTGATTGCCTAGACCTTCACCTTTTGAAGCGCCTCGCACCAGGCCGGCAATGTCGAGAAACTCAACGGTGGCAGGAACGATAACCGTCGTCTTCACCAGTTTCGCCAGCGGTTCTAGTCGTTCGTCGGGTACGGGAACCACGCCCACATTTGGTTCGATCGTGGCAAACGGATAGTTGGCGGCCAGTGCGGCGGTTTGCGCAGTCAGCGCGTTAAAAAGCGTAGACTTGCCCACGTTTGGCAAGCCAACGATACCTGCTCGTAACATATCTTTATTAAATCCTCTCAGCCTTGAAACTAACCGATAACATTCCGCGGCGCAAACGTCGGCGTTGGGCCCGCATTTGAGATTCCGCGCATCAGCGCACCCTTGCCAATGGGTAAACCTCAGGGTGGACTCTCAACGATCGGGACAGGCGTATAGAGTCCAAGCTTTAGCTTGCGTGGTTGCGAAAGAAGCAACCTAAACGTTACCACCTCAGCCGGCTGCCCGGCTGGGGACCCCCGGTCCGCCTCGGTGCTTTACCGACGTTGCGCTAGCCAATCAGCAACCTGAAGGTTGGACTCTGAACACCTGTCAACACATGCGATTGCCCGATTCATCTGCGGTTCGCGTATAATCTCGCCCCGTTATCGCTTCGGCAGGTTGGACAAACAAAATAAGAAGGACCAGACGGGAAGAGTTGTGGTTAATGTGTAACCCTCCGTCGCCCATTGCTTGATCATTTCGCTTGCGCTGGTACTGCTTGTCACGGCGAGCGCCACACTCGCTACTTACTGCTATGACGAAGGCGCCCATTTCGCCGCTCGGCTTTGTGCCGGAGCGTGCATCGGGATGGCGACGTTGGGATTGGTCGGCTTTCTATTCGCTTCGTTCCTCGGACTCACTCCCTCAACCATCCTGTTGACGCTGGCAGTTCACAGTCTGCCAATAATCGCTTTAAGGAATCCGAACCGTCGTGCATTTGTTAAGCAGGACTTGACGACTACATATCGGCGTTTTCGCCAGACCTTGTCGAATCCTGGAGGGGTAACGCTCTATTACATTGCTTTCTACCTGGTCGTCGGGGTGGTCCTATGGTTGGCATTTCAAGGTGGGATGATTGAACTACCCGAAGGGATTTACACCGGTCTCTTGAATAACTTCGGGGATCTGCCTTTCCATCTGAGTGTGATCACCAGCTTTGCTTACGGAAATAATTTTCAACCCGAAGACCCCACTTACGCCGGCGTATTTTTTACCTATCCCTTTCTGACTGACTTTGTGTCTGCGATCCTGGTGCGTTGCGGCGCCAGTCTTCGCCAATCGATGTTCATCGAAAACTTTGTATTGGCGATGGCGTTTGTTGGTTTGGTACATCGCTGGGCGCTGGTGATGGTCCGTGACCGTCTCGCTGCGGTCCTCACTCCTTTGCTGGTGCTTTTGAATGGAGGGTTGGGATGGGTGCTTTTGTGGGACAAAGTTATAGCCAGTCCGGACAGCCTGGGCGGATTTCTTAGGAGTCTACCCCCTTCCTTCACCGTCATTCCGGAGACCACATGGCGCTGGGGAAACGCTATGTCTACGCTACTGATTCCGCAGCGTGGGTTTCTGCTCGGCTTGCCGCTCGCAGTGATCGTATTCACGCAATGGTGGCTCTCGAATAGCAAGCCAGGCGAAACAGAGACCAGCGAAGAAGCGAGCAAGGGGGAAGAGGGGAAAAGGGGAAAGGGGAAAGGGAAGAAAGAAAAGAAGTCCAACGAGGCAGAACTCGCGCCTGTTGCGGAGTCCAGCCGTCTTTCCCTTTCCCCCATCCCCTTTTCCCCTGTTTCCCTCCCCACCAGGCGAATGATCGCTGCCGGTATCGTTGCCGGCTTGTTGCCCCTGGTCCACGCTCATACCTTTGTGGTGGTGATGATGGTGGGCGGGTGCATCGCCTTGCTGCAGCGACGCTGGCGAGTCTGGATAGTATTCTGCCTCGTGGCTTCATTAATCGCGCTGCCGCAATTGTGGTGGTCAACTCACAATAGCGCTGTGGACGCGAAACAATTCTTTGCGTGGCAGTTTGGCTGGGACAGGGGTAAAGACGACGCTGTCTGGTTCTGGTTCAAGAATTCCGGGCTGTTTATTCCTTTGACTCTCGCGGCGCTGTTTTGGCGAGGCAAACAACCTCTGGTTTCCCGCAAGCTGTTACTCTTTTTTCTGCCTTTCACTCTCTGCTTCATAATTCCCAATGTCGTGAAACTGGCGCCGTGGATTTGGGACAACATAAAGGTGCTATTCTACTGGTGGCTTGCATCAGCCCCGTTGGTGGCCCTCCTTCTTGCTCGGCTTTGGCGGGAAGGTAGATGGAAGAGAATTCTTGCGGTGGCCCTGTTTGCCTGCGTGACTACGGCAGGAGCATTGGATGTAGCAGCCATCCTGTTTACTCCAGCCAAGTATCAGATATTTGACTCAGCCGGAATCGGGTTTGCTGAGTTGGTCAAGCAAAAAACGGAACCAAGGGCTTTGATAATACATGCGCCAGTTCACAATCATCCGGTGTTCCTCACCGGCAGAAGGTCTCTGATGGGCTATCCGGGGCATATCTGGTCGCATGGACTTGATTATTTTGCGCGTGAGGCCGAGATCAAGCGAGTCTACGCTGGTACGACTGATGCCAGGGCTATCTTGCAAAAATACGGAGTCGGATACGCAGTCGTCAGCCCGCTTGAACGGAACCTGATGATGGCTAACAATCAGTTTTTTTCTATATTTGAACTCGTGGGAGAAGTAGGTGGTTACCGCCTCTACAAAGTCACGCAACCGCAGCCAACGGCGCGTTGAGGGAAGAAGCGCCCCAAAGGACCAGGCAGGGAGGCCTCAAGGTCAGTCGCCCGGAGCTGAAATCTCCGACTCCGCCTGGCTGATAGCCGGCGCGTCGATTCTTGTCGTCGCTGCCATTCTTCGTTTTTATGATCTGGATCTGGTTCCCCTTCATCATGACGAGGGGGTGAACGGAAACTTTCTGGTGCGGCTCGTTCGCGATGGCTATTACCATTACGATCCAGCCAACTACCATGGGCCCAGCCTCTACTATCTCGCCGCCATATTTCCCTGGCTGCTAAGGTTCCTGTTTGGCCCCCATGCCCAGAATACTTATGGGCTCACCACCACTGCGATTCGATTTGTTCCGGCCTTGTTCGGCCTGGCAACGATAGGTCTCATCTTTTCACTACGCCGGAATCTGGGAACTATCGCCACCCTGGCCGCCGCCGCTTTGTTGGCAATTTCGCCGGGAGCTGTTTATCTCTCGCGCTATTTCATCCACGAGACATTGTTTGTTTTCTTCACCCTTGGAATCGTGGTAGCCGCGGTAAAGTTTTTTGAGAGTGGTCGTCCAACCTACCTGATACTGGCGTCAGTTTCAGCCGCATTGCTTTTTGCGTCCAAAGAGACTGCAATTATTTCCGCGGGTGTCCTGTTGATCGCGCTTGTCTTGACTCGCGCCTACTGGTTCGTCATCAACGAGTGGCTAAACCTGGGCGGTGACACCCGACCACAAAAGGGCGCCAAACCTTCTGCTACTGACGAGGAGTCTCTCAGTTTTGTCGAACGAATGGGCGGATCTGCCAGCTTAACGGTCTGGATAGTGACGGCGGTGGCCGTTTTCATTGTCGCGAACGTTCTCCTTTACTCCTCCTTTTTCACAAACTATCCAAAGGGTGTTTGGGATGCGCTGAAGACGTTTGAGATCTGGTCAAAAACGGGCAAGACAGCTCACGTACATCCGTTCATAACTTATGTTTGGTGGCTCCTGCTCCAGGAGTCGCCGCTGCTGATACTTGGGGCAATCGGTGCGATTTTGGCAGTACTGAAACCAGTGCGGTCGCTTGCCTTATTTGTATCGCTTTGGGCCTTCGGGCTTATCGCTGCTTATTCGTTGATTGCCTACAAGACTCCGTGGCTTACTCTAAACTTCATAGTTCCATTGGCTCTGTGCAGCGGAATCGCAATCGAAGGGCTGTACGAAGGACTTGCCAGATGGGAAGCGGGCACTCGTTTGAGGGTCGCTATCGTTGCTGGCGTCTTGCTACTGGCCATAGGTCCATTGCCAGGTCTGGTCCGCAGTTTTCACAAAGCGGCGAGCGCGAGTCCCTGGGCCGGCGTCTTTCGCGTGCTATCGGACTTTCAGCCTCATTGGAAGACCTTCATTCCCGGCTACCAGACTATTGATCTTAATTTCATCAACTATGACAACGATGATGGCTACTACGTTTATGTTTACGCCCACACGCGCAGGGAAACGCTTAAGTTGGTCGATGAAATAAACCAAATTGCCCAACGAACGCATCAGGGTGGGGAGACGGGAATCACGATAGTTTCGCCGGACTACTGGCCATTACCGTGGTACCTGCGGGATTACAGTCGGGTGGGCTATCACGGTCGGATAGTAGTATCGAATGAGCCGATCATCATCGCGTCGCAAGGACAGGCCGAGGAAGTTGAACTGACGTTTGGTGATCGCTATCAAAAGGTGCAATCGGGTTTCAACCCAGCCGGCACATTCCCGCTGCGTCCCGGCGTTGATTTGTTGCTCTATACGAGAAGGGAACTCTTGCCCTGAAGGACGAATTAATAGACATGATCGTTTAGAGAGCACACTTGTGTGCCCCTTGCAGGAACAGCTCAATCATCGGTTTTGGTAGCGCGAGGCAGGCTCACAAATGTGCTCTCTAAACGGAGGAGGCGAGATATGAAAAATTACCGACCATTCCTGATTATCGCGTTCGTGCTCATAGTGTCATTAGTCGGCGGGATACTCTTTTTAGGATCGGGCGCTGGCAACGACTCGTTCACGGCCGGCCCGTCCGCACCGCCCAGCCCCGGCGGATCCGCACAAAAATCTGCCGCGGAGAGCATCGTCACTCTTGAAGAGTTTGGCGACTATCAGTGTCCGCCTTGCGGTGTACTTCACCCCACGCTCAAGAATCTAAAGAGCGAGTTTGGCCCTAATCTCAAGTTCATTTTCCGCAACCTGCCGCTAACCTCGATTCACAAGAATGCTTTGTTAGCCGCGCAGGCTGCTGAGGCGGCCAGGGTGCAAAACCATTTTTGGGAGATGCACGACCTCTTATACGAAAACCAGAAACTCTGGAGTGAAGACGTTAATGCGAAGGCAACGTTCCTGAAATTTGCCACTGACCTGGGTCTGGATACCGCACGTTTCGAGCGGGACCTGGCCAGTGACGAAGTGAAACTGCGGATTGAGACCGACCAGGCCGCCGCCGCCAGCCAGGGTATTAGTGGAACTCCAACCATCCTTATCAACGGCCGTCGCTTGAAAGTCGAGGCCACCACTCCCGAGGGTATTCGCCGGGGAATTGAAATGATGATGGCTCGTCAGCCCTCGCCGACGCCCTAACGATTCTTCTGCCGCGGGTGGTGGTGGTTTTCGTCCACATCAACGCGGGCAAATTACGAGTCTAAATAGGTGAAACTTAAGCGCAGTTTGTTAACGTTGCTACCTGCTTCAGTAAAGTTGCGCAACCTCAAGTTTTGGTTGACATTCTAAGCAACTCCCACTTATATTGGCACACCCGTGCGCAGCCTCTCGGAATTCGCTTTTTCTCGTTTTCGAGCATAGGCTAACCAGACGATTTCACGAATGTTCAAACTGAAACGCCTCGAGATTACCGGTTTTAAATCCTTCGCGGACTACACCCAAATTCTCTTCACAGGTGACGGAATTACCGCCATTGTCGGGCCAAATGGTTGCGGCAAGAGCAACGTAGCAGATGCCATAGCCTGGGTTCTCGGTGAACAAAGGGTCAAGCATCTCCGTGGCGGTGCCATGCAGGACGTTATCTTTCAAGGCTCGCGAAACCGTCAACCCAGCGGCATGGCCGAAGTCGTCATGCACATGGTCAGAGACGAGGCGATTGAGCACGAGCCTGACATTGAAGACATCGATTCCACGCTCGAACAGATCGATGAGCATGTCGTCGACCTCGACGCGCTGATACCGGAAGAAGCTGTGGCTGCGGAGGCCACATCTGGTGACCCTGTGCCAATCGAGCCGGAAGTACTGACTGAAGCCGGCGTTGAGCCTCCGGCGATAGTGGCAGACGCCTTAACCCCATCCTCAAGGGCTGGGCACAAACGGCACTGGCGCCGCCGGAACCTGGCGCTGGAGTTTGCCCCCGGTGAGGCGGTGTCGGTCACGCGCCGGCTTTATCGGTCCGGCGAAAGTGAATACCTCCTAAATGACAGGCCCTGTCGCCTGCGCGACATTCAGGATCTCTTCTCGGGAACCGGGTTAGCCGGCGGTCACTATGCGATCATTGAGCAGGGTCGCATCGGCCAGATTCTTTCCGCGAAGCCGATGGATCGGCGCACGATAATTGAAGAGGCGGCGGGAATCACCAAGTTTCGGGTGCGTCAACGCGCGGCCGAAGCGCGGTTAGACTCTGCCCGCTCAAATCTTTCACGTATCTCCGACATAATTTCCGAAATCGATCGTCAGGTGAATAGTCTCCGTCGTCAGGCTGCCAAGGCCCGACGCTACGGCGTGTTCCGTGAAGAGTTGCGCGAGCTATTGCGGCACGTATTCGTTGCCGAAGATCTGAAGCTAACCAGGCTTCTCGACGAAACAGAGGTGAAACTGCACGAAGCTAGCGCTATGGAGCGCAATGTCGCCGACGAGTTGGCCACCCGCGAAGGAGACGCGCGCAGTGCGACTCAGGCGGCCCGACAAACTGAAGACGATCTGGCGGCGGCGCGTGCCGCGGCGGCCGAGGCGGTGCTTCGACGTGACCGGCAAACTCGTGAGCGCGCGTACCAGGAAGAGCAGGTTATTTCACTCGAGAAGCGTAATAGTGAAGTCGGATTTGAAATCGACGCACTCTCCGAGCGCTTGATTCTGGTCGAGGCCGAATGCAAACGGCTGCAAGACGATGATTCGCGGTTGCGCACCGAAGCTGACGAGAGTGCCGCCAGTTTAAGAACTGCCGAAGGTTCGTATGCTGAGAAGTTGTCAGTCGCTCTGAGCGCTGAAACTGAAATTGAGAACGCGCGAGCAGACTTGCTCAATCATACTGCGGTTGCCGAGCGACTGAGAGAGATTGCCCGCCAGCTTGAAGGCACGCTTGAGCGTTTGGCCGTTCAGGCAGAGGGCCTGGCCCATGAAGGGGAACGTGCCGCGGTTCAGCATGGCGAAGCCCGGGCGGCGGCGGACGCGTTTGGTACGGAGATCAATTCCGCCAGGGATCATATCTCAGCGCTGGCCACCGAGCGCGAGCGAGCTGTCGATGCAGTTGTCCAAGGGCATGAAGCCGTCAGCGACACTGAAGCAGAATTGACGCGGGTCCGGGATGAGTATTCGCGGACCAGGCATCGACTCGAGAGTTTGAAGGAACTTGACGACCGCCGTGCTTACTACTCCTCAGCCGTTCAATTGATGTTTTCCGAGGAGAGCACACCGCGTGACTTCCATTTCATTGGCACACTCGCGGACGCGCTCAACGTCGACGCAAAATGGGAACGTGCCGTTGAGGGCGTTTTAGGCTCATCGCTGCAATCTGTTCTGGTGCCCAGCCCGGATGATGCCGCCCGCGCCGCCCAGTGGTTACGGGAAAACAACGGCGGGCGCGCTAGCTTTCTCGTCGCCGGCCTTCATGGTGGCAGCGACGAAACTGACACTCAACTTAACGCTGAACTGAGTGCATTAGTCTGCAGCGTTGAAGAGCGTCCGGCGCTATCGATCTCATTTGCCAGCGATCCGATACCCGACGACCTGAGGGTCGCGGATCTCCTGGGTGCCCCGCGAGAACTGTTGGCGGTGCTTCAGCGGACGCTGCCCGGCAAGATGAATGCTCGACTCGCCGCCAACCTTGACGACGCCATGACCAGGTCGCTCTCGACCGGCGAACTCTTTGTAACTCTAAACGGGGACTGGGTAGCGAGTGGACAGTTTGTATGTGCCGGCGACGCTCGCGCACTGGAAGAAGGTGCAGGACTTCTAACCTTCAAACGCGAACTGAGGGAGCTGGAAGCGCGCGCGGAAGTCCTGGGTACTCAGTCAAAAACCGCCGAAGACTCGGCGAAACAGGCTCGCACGCAACTGGTCGGACTCGAAGATGCTGTGGTGCTTCTGAATGAAGCCATCGGACGCGAAGAGCGAGAGGCGATGGCCCGTGAAGTAACGGCGACCGGGTTGGCGCACGAAATTGAACGGGCCGAACGTCACATGCGCGTAGTGGCTGAAGATGCAGCGAGAGTTGAACAGGAACGAATTGAGGTAGCCAGGCGTCGGGCCACTGCCATTACTGATGCCGAAGAGGCAGAGGCTGCCCGCATCGCCGCCACCGAGACAGTAAGCGGCACGACGGCAATTCTCTCTGATGCACGACGGCAGGCCGAGATAGAGAGCGATGGCTTGGCGATACAGCGTGCGGCAGCAGCGGCAGCAGCGGAACGACGGCGTAGTACGGCGGCTGAACTGCGCCGGATGGAAGCAGAATATGCCGACCTCGCGAGCCGCGTAGAACGGCACCGGTTAGAGCTGGTAGCAATGAGCGAGCGTATCGCGGTGTTGCGTGAGTCAATTGCCGATCTGGAACAGAAGGCGAGTACCGTCGCCGAAGAGCGCGAGAAAGAAGAACAGGAAATAGCCGCGCTTACTACTGGCCTTGAAGAAGCTCGGCAACGCGCGGATGAGTTAGCTGGAGAATTGTCCAACCTGAATAAGCACGCTGCGGAAGTGCGTGACGCCCGAGCAGGCATCGAGGTTCAGCGCGCGGAGGCCCAGGCTCGCCTGACTTTTGTGCGAGAAACCTGCGCCGCTGAACTTAATCAGTCGCTGGACGATCTGGCGGCCGAATTGCCCATCGATGAAGACTTTGATCTTGGTGGTGCCCAGACGCGGGTGGAAGACCTGCGTGCTCGGATAGAAGGCTTTGGTGCCGTGAACATGATGGCGCTTGAGGAACTCTCCGAAAACGAAGCCCGACTCTTGTTTCTGACTACTCAGCGTCAGGATATTGTGGACAGTATTTCCTCGACCGAGGAAGCGCTGCGCGAAATCAAGCGACGTTCACGCGAAAGATTCCGTCACGCTTTTGAGCAGATCAATAAGAATTTCAGCGAGCTGTTCCAGGAGCTGTTTGGCGGCGGCAAGGGCGAGATGAGTTTGATCGAGGCCGATGATGTACTGGAGTCAGGCATCGATGTGATCGCCCAGCCTCCGGGCAAGCGGCTTCAGAATGTGCTCCTGCTATCCGGGGGCGAGAAGGCGATGGCCGCGCTCGCGCTGGTGCTGGGGATCTTTCATTACCGTCCTTCACCATTCTGTCTGCTCGATGAAGTGGACGCACCGCTTGACGAAGCCAACGTTGGCCGCTTTACCGACAAGGTCGCGCAGATGTCGGTAAACACGCAGTTCATCGTCATTACTCACAACAAGCGGACCATGGAAATGGCCAAGGCACTCTATGGCGTGACCATGGAAGAAGTCGGCGTTTCCAAGCTTGTCTCCGTGAAGTTTGAGTAACCTACCTGTCAATTCATCTAAATAGAAATCACCGCGCATGGCAACACACTGGTGGGGTTTGTCTTTGCGAAACTTTGCGGCTGCTTCGCGAACTTTGCGGTTGCGGAATTGTTTTTAACCGCAAAGGCCGCAAAGTAGCGCAAAGGGCCGCTAAGGAATAGTCGACATTACCAAGTTTGTCCCAGGTTTCGTGGCCGGGTTTCTTTTGCCGCCGCTTTCGCCTAGAATGCCCCCGGTCGGATGTGCTGAAAAATCGAATTAGCAAATCTTCGAGGCTTCTCCCCGCCGCGCTAGTCATCTTGAGCGCGGCGGTTTTTGGTATGGGCCAGCAACCTTCCGGCAAACAGAATGTGCGACCGGAAGCTAAGGATTCAGCTTCATCGGGGGCCACGGAAACCGAGAAGAGTCCGGCCCATTATTCCTATGAGTTTACCCAGCCCCTGTTTTATGTGCGCCACATAGTCATCGAACACGCTGCCGACGGCCGGGGCAAAATTACGTTTCAACGACTCAATGAAGAGGACTCAATTACAGAACCGTTTGAACTGTCTCCGTCCGCAGCTTCACGGATCGCGGCGTTGTGGCAGGCGTTAGGGTTTCTCGAGTCCGTGGAGAACTACCAGGCGGAACGACAGTATGCGCACCTTGGGACGATGAGGTTGGGTATGCAGCAGGGCTCGCACAAGAGGACAGCGGAATTTAACTGGACCAACAACAAAGACGCGGCCGCGTTAGCCGACGAATACCGTCGAGCTGCCGACCAGGCGATCCTGGTTTTTGATATCTCAGTCGCCCGCGAGAGCCAGCCGTTGAATGGCCCCAAGCTAATGGAGCAAGTCGAATCATTGCTCAGGCGCAACGCCCTTTCGGATCCCCAGCAAATGTTGCCCCTCCTTAAAGACATCAGTAGCGAAGAACGCCTACCCCTGATCGCCCGCAACCACGCCCTGCGTTTGATCAAACAGATCGAAAAAAGTAGATAAAAAGAAATGAAAGCCCTGCGCTTGCTCGTCATCTGCTAGCTGGCCAGCTTAAAGAATTTGTGACGGCGATCGCGTCCCCGGATTCCTATATTGTGCTGGTCCGTTTAGAGAGCGCACTTGTGCGCCTTCGCCGAAGCCGCTAGTTGGTTGGAAAAGCAGCAACCTGAACGTTACGGTCCCCACGAGGGCCGCCCGCGTAGGGACCCCGGGGGTGTACTCTATGCGCCTGTACGGTTCATCTCTGCTCGTTGGTAGGAGCCAGCCGAGGCCTGGAGTTTCTCCTGAGCCAAGTCGAGGGTTTTGAAATCGTTGTGCTCGAAGCGATTCTCGGCTTTGAGTTTCGAAAGGATGTCGGCAGCTTTTTGGTAGTAAGTCCGAGCCTGTGCATTGAGGCCCCCACCTGCGCGGGCCTTCAACTCCGGCGGGCAATACTCGTAACTCTCACTAATTGCGTCGTAGTCAATGGCGCGCTGAAAACTGCAAACTCCCAATCCCGAACCAACATCACCCAGAGTTAAATAGAGCGTAGCAAGGTTGCGTCGATTCGCGATGTTGTTGGAGTCGCCGGCCAAAACCTTCAGGTGGGATTGTTCCGCTTCGAGGAACGCCTCGCGCGCTTCGTCCAATCGGTTCATTCGCGTTAACAATCTCGCGGCGCCGTAAAGAACATAAGCGTGTCCAAAGTAGGTGCGTAGATTTTCTTTCTCTCGTTCAGTGAATTTCCGGCGTAACTCAAGAGACTCCCGCAAAGCCTTCACCGCTTCATCGGGCTGGCCCAGTTCATGGAGAGTCTCAGCAATCTCCATTAAACTATCGTGTTCTTTACGCACGTAATAGCGCGAGCGTTCGGTGGCCACTCGCGCAAACCTCAAACTCTTCCGAAACGTTTCCAGCGCGCCACTAAAGTCTCCAGATTGTTTCGCAATTAAACCTAATCCGAAGGCAGTCGTTGTGGCAGAGAAGACTGCCGAGTTGTTTCCAGGGTCTTCCTCAAAAACTCGCTCGGCGATTTGCAATGCGCGTCGCAAATTGTCCGCCGCGGCCTGATACTCCTTCAAATGGTTTGCCTGATCACCGGCTAAGTAACTATAAGCACCCGACAATTTGATTTGATCTTCTGTCGTGGTTGCAATTCTTTCCAACTTCTCAATGCGGCGCTTTCTGGTTTCAGTGGCCTCTCGGTAAAACCCATGTGCTTCTTCAAACCGGCCCACTCGTTTGAGGACCAGACCGTAGCGCGCATAACTATTTGCCAGGTCAAACGAAGCCTGGAGGTCATCAGCATTGGCGGCAACGATCCCTTCATGAAGCTTTACGATCTCAAGCCGGCGGCTCAAAGAATCAGTCCGGTCACGTTCTCCAAAAGACCCGTCATATTGTTCCAACGTTTCTGCCAACAATCGTTTTGCTTCCACATCATCAGGAGCGTTGGTAAGTAACCGGCGGCCAATAGTTTCAGCTTTGTCCAGGCTTGAACGCGCCTGTTCTTCATAGATGAATTGATAGGAATACTCGTGTCCAACGCTCAGGTAAGCCCTGGCTAATTCTTTCAAGAGCATTGGGTCATTCGTTTCTCGCGCGAGGTTGTCGAGATACTGTATGGAGATATCGGCTATCCGACCCCGCACCTGGTTCGAAACCAGCGATTCGGGTATGTCCTTGTCCCAGCCTGAAACCAAAGTATTCGCCAGCTTTCTAACTTCTTCGAACCGTTGCTCCGCGCGTGCGCGCTCCTGCCGGGCGACGGCCGCTTGCCATACCGCGATTGATAAACCCGCCAACAGCGCAACCAGGGCCAGCGTAGCAAAGGAAACTGCTGCCCGATTGCGCTTTACGAATTTGCCGACCTGATAACCAAGCGTAGAAGGACGCGCCACAACGGGAAGTCCTGATAAGTGTCTTTGCAAGTCCTCGGAGAATTGTTCCACTGAACTGTAGCGACGTTGCGGATCTTTTCTCAGTGCTGTTAAGACGATATTGTCCAAATCCCCACGCAAGCGTTTGCGCAGCCGTGGAGGATGTTCGTTGCGCGAAGCGGCGATAGTCTCAGGAGATAGAATTCGTTTGGTGTGACCTTCTGGCACTGGTTCCGCTTTGGTGAACGCAGCGGTAGAGGGGGCGGACGGCTCTTGCTCGGAAACTATTTTCAGAATCTCTGCGGACGAGCGATCACTCAACCGAAAGGGCCGACGACCGCATAACAGTTCGTACAGCAAGACACCCAGACTGTATATGTCGCTGACGGTGGTTACCCGGTCACCACGAATTTGTTCCGGAGAAGCGTAATCGGGCGTCATCAAGTTTGCGCCCGCAACAGTTAGCTCAATCGTATCGCCGGATGCAGCCGGTGAAAGCAGCTTGGCAATTCCGAAGTCGAGCAATTTCGGCTCGCCGTCAGGCGTAACCAGAAGATTGGAAGGCTTGATATCACGATGCACCACGAGGTTATGGTGAGCATAGGCGACGGCCCTACAAACTTTGCGGAACAGCACTATTCGGTCGTCGATGTTGAGGCGCTTCTGGTCGCAAAACTCAGTTATGGTTTGACCTTCTACATACTCCATCGCGATGAACGGCAAGCCGTCAGTCGTATGGCCGCCATCCAACAGGCGAGCAATGTTCGGGTGGTTTAGCGAAGCTAAGACATCGCGCTCCTGTATAAAACGCCGAATGATCTGATCGGTGTCCATCCCGCGCTTGATGATCTTAAGCGCGACTTCTTGATGAAATCCCTCGCGTGAAGCCAAATAAACTGCGCCCATTCCCCCGCGTCCGATCTCACGGACAATGCGGTATCCTCCGATAATTGTTCCGGGAGTGATTTCGTCATTTGCTACCACGCTCACTCCGTCAGCGAACACATCCGAACCAAGAAACCCCTGACGATCGGCAACACGCGTCGCGGCCAATAGCGCGGACGCCTCGTTTTGCAGTGCCTGATCTCCCGCGCACCTCAGCTCCAGCAACCGGTGTTGCTGCTCTGGTCCGAGCTCAAGCGCTGCAGCAAAGATCTCATTCAATAGCTGCCACCGTGCGGGATCTATTAAGGGAGGTTCCAGCTTTTCGCTCATTGTCTTTCGGTAACTTTCTGTCTTGTCAGTTCCTGGTAAAGCCATCCACGCGCAAATGACCATTCGCGCTCGACTGTTGCAGTGGATGTGTTGGTGACTTCGGCGATCTCAGCGATTGTTAAGCCGCCGAAGTATTTGAGTTCGACGATCTGGCTCTTTAGTTTGTCGAGCTCTTCCAGACGGCGCAAACCTTCGTCGAGTGCAAGCAGGTCAAGGGTATTCTCATCCACCACAACCGTCACGTCTTCGAGCGATACTTTTTCATTTCCACTGCCACGCTTTTCTGCGCGTTTCGCTTCCGCGTGGTTGACCAGGATGCGACGCATCATGTTCGCCGCTAGTCCAAAAAACTGCGCCCGATTGCGCCAATCAACCTGCCTCTGGTTAACAAGTCTCAAATATGCTTCGTGGACCAACCCGGTGGGTTGCAAAGTGTGATCAGCGCGTTCCTGCTTCAGATAATGACGGGCAATGATGCGCAGTTCGTCATAAACAAGCGGCAACAGCGCATCCAACGCCGCACGGTCGCCCTGACCGTATGAAACCAGCAGCTGCGTTACATCCCCCATCGGTTCGTTACCTCGTGTTCTGTGGGCGCTCATTATCACGTGTAATTAAGAAAAAGGCGAAATCAATAACTTTGCCCAAAGGAAGAGTGCTTTCCGGGCCTGATGGGATTTGCCGATTTTTCCTGCGTGTATAGGTAAGAGGCCAACCGTAAGGAGTGCGTCTATCTAAAGGCGCCTTTCAAAACATGCGAAACTTGAACCTGATTCGGGTTTCAGCGGTCGCCATCAAAAAGGAGAGACCCCAATGAACATTTCTTCGGTACGCATCGCCTGTTGCCTGCTCTTGATTGCGCTTCTGGCGCCACAATCTTTCCCTACAGCGTATGCCAGCCCACTAAAGCCTCCCTCATCTGCCCCTGACACGGATAACCATGGCGTGCCCGACGAACAAGAATTACCCGGCGACACCGACGGCGATGGGACGCCGAATATCAGCGACCCGGACGATGACGGCGACGGTGTTTCTACTAGCATCGAAATCCCAGGCGGCACCGCTAAGTCGGCTGCGGTTTCAAGGGTATCTCCGGTGGCGCCGGCCTCATTGTTGGTGCCACCCGTGACCGGCGTGAGCTACGAAACGGTCCATAACATCCCGACAGCACCGTGCAGTCCAACCAGGGTAAGGGTGCAGCCAAGGACGACGGCATTCGCTACGACTCAACAGTTGCCGGAGGACCTTGCTTAAACTGTAGCAACTGATCACTTGAACCTGAGGCGCGAGTCATAACGGGACTCGCGCGTCATTTGCAACTCAGGTTTTTAAACATAAGGTCACAATTGCGAAATCATTTCGAGGGCTTAACTCCAACGACCTCCGGCAGGCCAACACAGCCTGGTCAAGATCGCCCGCAAAGTCTGTCTTAACTCGTTGTTCGGATGAAAAGGTGCACGCGATTCGCACGGCTGTCCCTGAATTCAAACCTTGCGGCCGGTTTCGCAAAGTTTCATTACACCGAAACACGGAGAACTGCTATGCCACGGGTCAGCAAATTCTTTTGCGTATCTACCATCGCCTTACTTCTAATCGCTATAACATCATCCGGACTGGGCAACGCCGCAGGCCCGGCAATCGCCGAGCGCGGTGGTAGCGTGAAGCTCGATCCGATGGCTCTTGCCGCAAACCCTCCGGGCGTTTCCTACGAGACGCTGCATCACATCTCCGTGAGCGACCCCCGGATCCACTTGGCGGGCTTCGATTTCGATGGTCAGAACCGCCCGGTCGCCGGATGGAGCGAGTCCAGCAGCGGCGGGGGTGGGAGCAACTTCAGATGGGCGCGCCGTGAAAACAATGTCTGGGTGGTGACCACAATTACCCAGCCGGCTGGCGGCGGCGGGGTTCGCGGTGAGTCGGATTTTGTTCTCAGCCCGGGCGGCACGCCCTTTTTCGCCTACGCCATTCGTGATGCCGTCATCTTCGGCCAGGAGTGGTATACGGCGCACAGCGTCGACCTTGGTGCGTTCCCCAACGGACACGGCCCGGTCGGCCAGCCGATTGACGCGAGCCAAAGCTGCCTCTCCGCAAACCCGAGGTTCGCTCTGGACTTCGCAGGCACTACTACCGATCCCAATCTGCTCATAGGTACGGCGTGTCAGTTTGCGGGTTGGTTGTCTCTCAACGGCGTGGCCGTTCACGGCGATCCCCCTTTCAGGGCTGCTGCTGGTACGGGAGGCGAGTTCCATAGTCTCGACTACGCCACCGCCCCTAACGGATCGCATCACCTCACATATTATGCCGAACGAGGGGGCTCAAATTTTGGCGCCTACTATTCAAACGGTTCACCCGGACACGAGCTACGGCTCGTAATCCCGCACCGCAATCGCCGGGCTGAGACCAGCATCGCAGTTGGTCCGGACGGTCGCATCCACGTGGCAATTGGCGGCGTCCCGCTTTGCGACAATACTTTTGAGGGAGGATTGCTCTACCTGACTTCGACTGATGGCATTAACTGGACGCGAACATTCGTTGATGAGACAAGCGGGCGCAACCCGTCAATCGCGGTGGATGCCCAAGGCCGGCCGCGCATTGCTTACTGGCGCAGCAATACCCAGGTTAGACTCGCGTCGCTCGAGGGAGCCGCCTGGACGACCACACCTGTTTACACGGCGACCACCCCCGTTGGCACCCCGAGCGTGAAGCTTGGCTACGACACCGGCGGACAGCCTCACGTGCTCTTCTTTAACCCGGACACAAGCGATATCACAATCTCCTCTGGTGTTCACTCTAACCTTCCGCCTGCTGTTACCAACCCCGTCACGCAAACCTCGGGGGCGGGCGATAGCGGATTGCTGCAAATCGCCGCGACAGACGCTGAAGGGGGCGTGCTCGCATACAGCGCATGCAACCTGCCTCCGGGCTTGAGCATTAATCCGAACACCGGGCTGGTAACTGGCACAATCCCACCGAGCACCCCTGCCGGTGTCTCTCAGGTGACCGTCACGGTTACGGATAATGCGGGTAACACGGGCAGTGTTAGCTTCAACTGGTCGCTTGTGGCCAAGGCCAACCAAACGATTGCGTTTGGCCCACTCAGCGGCAAGACGTATGGAGATGCGCCATTCACCATTAGCGCTACCGCCACTTCTGGATTACCTGTTAGTTTCAGCGTCCTCTCCGGGCCCGCCACTCTATCTGGAAATGTGGTTACTATAACGGGCGTTGGCACAGTAACGGTCAGAGCTTCCCAAGCTGGGGATGCGAGCTTTAACGCCGCGATTCCGGTTGACCAAAGTTTCACGGTCGCAGCTCCAACTTTCCAACCGGTCGTGCTGACCCCGGACCAGGTTGAAATCAAGACCTGGATCTTTCAGGGTAGGACCTACGCGTACTTAAAACTCCTGTTCCCAAATGCCGGCTACCGGGTGGCTAATTGGGGACAGGCGGTTAGAGCCGGCAACGAATTCTCGGCGGATGCTGCGGTGGAAAAGTTTACCGGCGCATCGGTGCAAGCGGTAACCACCACCGCGCAGATCTATGATCTTGGACCACTCGCGGATGGCAACTACACGTTCACATTCAAGAACTCGGGGACAGTGGTGAAATCGCAGGCCTTCACGGTTAGCTCAGCAATACCGCCGCCGAACCCGATCGATAATGCGCGGGAGTTTGTGAAGCAGCAGTATCGAGATTTTCTAAATCGCGAGAGTGATCAGGCGGGAGAAGACTTCTGGACCGACAACATCACCAAGTGCAGCGATCCGGCGCGCAGGCCAGCCGGACAGTCCGAAGCGCAGTGCGCGCTGCGACAGCGGGAGACGACTAGCGGAGCGTTCTTCCTTTCACCGGAGTTCCAGTACACGGGATATTACGTTTACCGCATGTACCAGGGGGCGTTGGGGAGACCGCCAAAACTTTCGGAATTCATACCCGACGCACAATTCGTGGGTAACGGAATTGTAGTCAACGGCCAGCTATCAGCGGCGAAGATAAACCAGAACAAAGCCGACTTCGCTGCGCAGTTTCAAAATTGCACGGATGCGACGAAGTATCGTTGCGCCGAGTTCAAGGCCAGGTATGACGGGTTGAACAACACTCAGTATGTAGACAAGCTGTTTGAGACAACTGGAGTGAATGCAACAGCCCCAGACCGGGCAGATCTGGTGAATTCAATCGGGGCATCACAAACGCGGGCCAGCGTGCTACAGAAGGTAGTTGACGGCATCAACGTGATCTCAGAAGGTAACCAGCAATTCACCACCAGCTACGGGCAGGCATTCTACAATTCAGAATTCAACCGTGCGTTTGTGCACTTGGAATACTTCGGCTATATGAAGCGAGATCCAGATGAGGCCGGCTATGCATTCTGGTTAGGCAAGTTGAATCAGTTTGGGGGCGACTTCGTGAACGCGGAAATGGTGTTAGCGTTTATCTCCTCGCCTGAATATCGGGCGCGATTCGGCCAACCGTAGCCTTCTGTATACTGTGCTGGTCCGTTTTGAGAGCGCACTTGTGCGTCTGGACTCGCGCTGCCAAATCGTTGATTGAGCTGTTCCACCAAGGGCACACAAGTGTGCTCTCTAAACAATCGTAAGTATCCACGTTGGTCCTAAACAGTCTTAAGTCTCCACGTTGGTTCCTAAACAGTCTTAAGTATCCACGTTAATCCAAAACAGTCTTAACAGGCTGCTGAAAAGTCATCGGCGATCCAGGGCTCAACAATTTCTCTGTGCAACCCCTGTGGTTCTCTGTGTCTCAGTGGTGAAATTACTCCGAAAACCTTCACCACAGAGGCACAGAGGCCACTGAGATCACACAGAGAAGACCCCTTTAAACTTTGGTCGGAGCCTTTTTTCAGCAGCCTGTTAAGTTCTCCACGTTGATCTCTAAACAGTCTTAACCACGACATAGATTCGCGTTCTGATTAATCAGTTTTATGCCTGAATAAATCTGGCAAGCCACGGAAAATCTCATCGTTGACAGGGTGTCGGGTTTGCCCTAGGCTAGCCGCATTGACCCTTCTTCATCTGTAAGGCAGCAGCGCTGGCGGCAAGTTTTCTTCAAGCGGATGGTATTGGTCGAGAGTGAAGATATGAACTCAACTCGACCTTGCCTCCGTATTTGACGGCTATGACAAGCATCGATACTCCGACCACGCGCGCCTTCAAACCGCCCTTTAACAATTACCAACTCGACGCTGCCTACGATGAGATGTTCGAGCCTACCGGCGAACCTCGGGCGAGTTATCGAGGGCTGCACCAGCGCCTGACCGAGTTGCAGCCGGAAGAACTGCGTCGCCGCCAACAGGCCGCCGACCTTTCGTTTTTACATCAAGGCATTACCTTCACGGTTTACGGTCGCGACGAAGGGACCGAACGCATTTTCCCCTACGACCTGCTGCCGCGCATCATCACCAGTAGTGAATGGGCCACGATCGAGCGCGGGCTGACCCAGCGCATAACTGCGCTCAATCTCTTTCTAAAAGACCTTTATCACGAAGGCAAAATTCTCAATGATCGCGTCATTCCGCGCGAGATGATCTACACCTGCCAGCACTACCGGCGCGAAATGCGTGGAGTGAGGGTAGCCCGAGACATTTACATTTCCGTGGTCGGTACGGACCTGGTGCGGCTGGAGGACGGGCGCTTTGCCGTACTTGAGGACAACCTGCGCGTGCCCAGCGGCGTGTCGTATATGCTGGCGAACCGCCAGGTGATCAAGCGCGTCTTTCCCACGATGTTCAGTGATTACGGGGTGCGCCCCATCGATCATTACGGCCAGGCATTGCTGGCGACGTTGCGCGCGCTGGCACCTCAGCGATCTGATCCTACAATCGTGCTGCTGACGCCTGGCCCCTACAACTCGGCCTACTTCGAGCACACCTTTCTCGCCCGCCAGATGGGCATTGAACTGGTTGAGGGACGCGACCTGCTGATCCATGACAACGTTGTGTACATGCGTACGACTGGAGGACTGCGCCGCGTAGACGTCATCTATCGCCGGATTGACGACGACTTTCTCGACCCGCTGGTTTTTCGCTCAGATACGTCACTCGGAGTAACGGGTCTGTTTAATGCCTACCGATCCGGCAATGTGGCGCTGGCAAACGCCATTGGCACCGGCATCGCCGACGACAAGGCGTTATACGCTTACGTTCCCGCGATCATTCGTTACTACCTCGACGAAGAAGCCATTCTGCCGAACGTCGAAACCTATTTGCTTAGTGACGAAAGCCAGCGCAGCTATGTGTTGGAGCACCTCGAAGAGTTGGTGGTGAAAGCCGTGGGCGAGTCTGGGGGATACGGTATGCTCATTGGCCCCCATAGCACAGCGGCCGAACGAGAAGACTTTCGCCGGCAGATTCTGGCTAATCCCCGCAACTACATTGCCCAGCCGACGCTCCGACTCTCACGTGCGCCATGCTTCATTGATGGGCAGGTCGAATCGCGGCACGTTGATTTGCGTCCGTACATTTTGTATGGAGACCGGGTCGTTATCGTCCCCGGGGGGTTGACACGGGTGGCCCTGCGGCGCGGATCCCTGGTAGTGAACTCGTCGCAGGGCGGCGGCAGCAAAGATACCTGGGTGCTTTATTGATTGGGTAAAGCAAGCTGTTAGCTTGCGGGGCAACCCAAGAATTACCCTTTCCAGTGAAAGTAATCGTTAGCTCACGTCCGCAAACTAACAGTTTGCTTTACGTCAAAAACAAATGCTCTCAAGAGTCGCAGAAAGTTTGTATTGGATGAGTCGTTACCTGGAGCGGGCGGAGCACACCGCACGGCTGGTCGATCTCAACCTGAACCTGATGCTTGATCAGGCGCCTGATCCGGAGGACCAGCGCTGGCAGCGACTGCTGGCCGGCTTAATGGTTAAGCGCCCGGAGGAAGCGAAAGAAGACGCCTACAGCGTCGCTCAAATCCTCACCTTTGATCCTGAGAATCGGGCGTCCCTGATTGGGTGTATGACTTCCGCGCGGGAGAACGCCAGACAAGTGCGCGAGCAAATCAGTTCCGAGATGTGGGAACAACTCAACCAACTGTTTCTGCAAATAAAGCGCGCCGGCATGGAGAACACCTGGCAGGCCCAGCCGAATCATTTCTTTCGCAGCGTGAAGGATGGAGCGCATCTCTTCCAGGGTATTACCGATTCGACACTCAGTCACAGCGAAGGCTGGCATTTCATTCAGGCCGGGCGGTTCCTCGAGCGAGCGGGAGCCACCGCGGCGCTCCTCGATGCTCACGTCAGCGAGTTGACCTACCAGCCCGCCCGAGCTGGTGGAGACCTTGGGATCGAAATGACAGCCCGGGGTGAAAAGGTCGACTATCTGGAAATGGTTGGTTTGTTAAAATCGTGCACAGCCTTTGAAGCCTACTGCAAGGTCTACACTGCCGATCTTAGTCCCGAACGGATCGCGGAGTTTCTGCTGCTCAACTCGGAGTTTCCGCGCTCGGTACGCTTCGCGGCTGAGATGATCCAAAGTGCTCTCAATGCGATTTCGGAGATCAGCGGGACCCGCAAGACGGCCCGGGCGAATCGGTTGGCAGGTCGGCTGCGCGCTTCACTTAGTTTTAGCCAAATCGACGAGATCATGGGCAGCGGTTTGCGCCCGTATCTTGCCGATATCCAGCGGCAGTGTGCGCAGATCCACACAGCGATCTATCAGCAGTATGTGGCGTATCCGATTGAGTCGGCGTTGGCGTCCTGAAGTGGGCGATAGGGATCTTCTCACAGAGAAAGACAGGTCGGAGAGAGGTGTGAGAGAAAGGTGAACGCAGTAGTTTAGAAAGCGCACTTGTGCGCCCAGCGGGGGACGCAGTCATCGGGGTCTTGTTGCAGCTCACGGGCGGCCAAGTCCGCTTTCTAAACGGGACACGGGAAGTTAGGCACTCTTAATGAATTATTCAATTCGCCACCTAACCAGATTTCGTTACGACGCCGCTGTTAGCGAAAGCGTTATGGAGTTGCGTATGCAGCCGCGCAGCGATGGGGGGCAACGTTGCTCCTCGTTTGACCTTTCGATCAAGCCGCGAGCCAGTGTCGGGTCATATCACGATCACCTGGGCAACCTGGTCCACCATTTTGACATTCCTGGTCATCACACCAACCTCTCGATCAAAGCCGAAGCCAGGGTGGAGATCGCTCCTCAAACTCCGCCGACCGCAATGAAGGGAGCGGCGTGGAACGAGCTTGATGAGTTACTGGCCGAAGGCCGCTACTGGGAGATGCTGGCGCCGAGCCGCTTTGCCACCTCGACGGATTTACTGCGCAAACTCGCTGCTGATCTAAGCTTCCAACGCCGCGATGATCCCCTCTCACTCTTGCGCGAGTTGACCGCCAGGTTGCACGACGGTTTCGAATATGCGCCGCAAAGCACCGAGGTTGATTCGCCAATTGACGAGGCGTTGCTCAGCCGGCGCGGCGTCTGCCAGGATTTGGCGCACATCATGATTACCTTGGTGCGGGGGGTGAATATCCCCTGCCGTTATGTCAGCGGCTATTTGTTCCATCGGGCTGAGGATCAGGATCGTTCAGCCGCGGACGCTACCCACGCGTGGGTGGAAGCGCGTTTGCCCGGACTGGGTTGGGTTGGCTTCGATCCCACTAACAATCTGATCGCCGGCGAACGTCACATCCGGGTGGCGATTGGACGTGACTACAGCGACGTGCCTCCTACCCGCGGAGTTTTTAAAGGTGATGCTAACGGTGAACTGAGCGTGTCCGTCCAGGTGGCGCCGGCAGACGAAATCCTGCTTGACGAAATGCCGACGACTTCAAAGTGGCTGGCCGCCGATCGCGCCGAAGTCGAGCAGGATTACCTGCAACAGCAGCAACAGCAGTAACAGGTGTTCAGAGTACAACCTTCAGGTTGCTTCTGACGCCCGAGCAAGCTAAAGCTCGGACTCTATGCGCCTGTTGGGGAAATTACGAGCTTGGTTGGGTCCTGAGGAAACGGTTTCATGCAAATCCATGTCGGCTATGAATTGATTTACGACTGTCCCCAACCGACGCCGATGATCTTGATGGTCAACGTCCACTATTCGCGCGCCTCGGACCTGGTCTCCGCAGATTTCCTGACTATCGAGCCGTCAGTTCCAGTCACAGCCTATCGGGATGACTTCGGTAACTGGTGCAGCCGAATCGTGGCGCCGGCTGGCCGATCACGATTAAGGAGCAGCGCAGTCGTTAGAGATACTGGGAAACCTGACGTAGTCGTTACATCTGCGGAGCAGCACGCGGTGGAAGATTTGCCCGGAGAGACTCTGGTCTATCTCATGGGGAGCCGCTATTGCGAAACGGATCGACTGTCGGACACGGCCTGGGAGCTATTCGCTCATTCGACGCCAGGATGGAATCGAGTCCAGGCGATCTGCGACTATGTCCATAACCATATCGCCTTCGACTATCAGCAGGCGCGGCCCACCAGGACGGCTTGGGAGACTTTCAACGAGCGCACTGGAGTCTGCCGCGACTTTGCCCACCTGGCTGTCACCTTCTGCCGTTGTATGAATATTCCCGCGCGGTATTGCACGGGTTATCTGAGCGATATTGGTATCCCGCCGCCATATGGCGTGATGGATTTTGCGGCGTGGTTTGAAGCATATATTGGTGGCCGCTGGTACACTTTCGACCCGCGGAATAACGTACCTCGAATTGGACGAGTGCTCATTGGCCGGGGCCGCGATGCGGTCGATGTGGCCATTGCGACTACCTTTGGACCCAACACGCTCGCCAGTTTCAAGGTATGGACTGACGAAATCCCGCAAGACGTTTCCACGACAGACAAAAGCTGACTCAAATATGTCTCTTCTCAACGTGCGTCATACCACGGTTTATCGCTATTCGGAGCCGGTCGGACTTGGGGAACACCGGATGCTGTTTCGGCCTCGGGAGAGTCACGACCTCAAACTCGTAAAAGCTCGGTTGGATATTTCACCTAATCCGACCCGCCTGCGCTGGCTCCACGATGTGTTCGACAACTCAATCGCAGTGGCTACCTTTGCTGGGGCGACTGCGGAGCTTAGCTTTGACAGCACCGTTACGCTCGATCATGTCGAAACCCTGCTCCCTGACTATCCACTCGAGGAGTATGCGAAGACCTTTCCGTTTACATATGCAGATGATGAAATGCCAAACCTCGTCCGCGCGTTGGTACATCACTATCCAAGCGATGACGTTCGTCAATGGGTAAGGCAGTTTCTTGATCCATCAGGGGTAACTGGAACGATGAGCTTGCTGCGCTCCATCACACTCGCCATCAGGGAAGAGTTCGTCTATACGCGGCGCTGTGAGAAGGGCGTCCAAGCCCCAGCCGAGACATTGAGGATCCGTCGTGGCAGCTGTCGAGACTTCGCGGTGCTAATGATGGAAGCAACCCGTGCGCTTGGCCTGGCCGCTCGTTTCGTTAGTGGCTATATCTTCATTCCTGATCGTGCCAGCGAGGGCCCCGTTGGAGGCGGGTCTACGCATGCCTGGATGCAGGTTTATTTGCCAGGCGCCGGCTGGGTAGACTTCGATCCGACCAATAGCGGCGTGGGCAATAGAAATCTGATTCGCGTTGCTGTCGCCTGGGACCCAAAGCAGGTGCTGCCCTTGTGGGGTACGTATATGGGGTCGCCTTCGTCATTCCTCGGCATGGAAGTTACGGTGACAGTGACCGATGAAGCTGGAAGAGCGCAAGTCCAGTAGGGAGATCGCTCATGACGGCGCGAAGTCCTATCCGCAGATTACGCAGATTACAGAAGGACAGAAACCAGGAAAAAAAGTTACGGTGAGTCCGGTTTTATAGTTCGAATATGTGAAATCTGCGTAATCTGCGGATAAGATCAGTGCGAACTCTCCACCGCGAGCTGGCAGAACTCCACCACGCGGTTCTCGGCCCAAAAGCGGTCTTCGTGGTTCTTGTCCGCAGCGACGAATGCGACGTGACCGCCGCGTTCCGGATCAAGGAGCAGGATGAATGGGTTATCGGCGAAAGCGGGATCTCGTAGCGGCGCAAACGGAATAAAGGGATCGTCCCTGGCGTGGATGATCAGAGTGGGAAGCCGAATCCTGTCGGCGACTCGCAGCGAGCTGGAACGATAGTAGTAGTCGTCGGCATCCGCAAAGCCGTGTGCCGGAGCGGTGTAGTGTTCGTCAAATTCCCTGACACTCCGTATTTGCGGCAACGGGCCAAGATCATATAGCTCAGGATACAATTGGTGTTTCTTGATAATTCGTTGCTTCAGGCGGCGCACGAAGTCCTGCTGGTAAATCCAGTTTGAGCGTTTCAAGATCAGTTCAGTGCTGGCGGTTAAATCAACCGAGGGAGACACGGCGCACACACCGAGAACCTCCGGCGGCGAAGCGTCGCCGTATTCGCCGGCGAGTTTGAGCACCAGATTTCCCCCCAGTGAGAAACCTACCAGCAATAACGTCGTGAGTTTGTCTTGCTCGATTAATTCCTTAACGACGGCGCGGAGGTCTTCGCTCAAACCGCCGTGATACAAGGTGTGGGTGAGATGTTCAGTGCCGCCGCAGTTACGCAGGTTTACGCGGATGACATTGAAGCCGGCGCGAAAGCCTTTCTTAGCAATAGCGAGCATGTAGTTTGAACGAGTGGAACCCTCAATTCCGTGCCAGATTACAATCGTAGGGTGTTCCCTCTGGTTGTTCTGCCAACGGCAGTGAGCGAGAACCTTTACACCCGGTTCAACTTCAAAGAAACGCTCCTCGTCGGTCTCCGAATAATATCGAAAGCCTCTTGGCCATGCATAAGCAGCCAGCGTTTGGGCATGACCGTTTTGGAAAAGTCGATGGACCTTGAATGGGTTGGTGGCGAAGAGTTCGCTGGCGCACGAAAGAAGGGCCCGGGCCTTTTCGAGCTTCAAAGAAGGTTCGGCCGGCTCAGGTTCATGACTCATTGTTCATTACGGTTAGTTCTTAAACTCCTATAAGATAGCGGTGAAGGAAGGTCCGCAGTATCGAATGGGAAAACTCACCATCAAAGGACTCAGCGCAGAGGAGGCAAAATCCCTGGAAGCGAAGTGGAAACTCAAGACCGGCGACGGAGCCATAGTGTTGTTTGAGGTCACATGAGTCATATTTGAAGTCGAGTCTACCCTAGTAGAATAGCGATCGACTAATCAGGCTTGTTCACCGTTGGGGTTCAAATGAGTGCAAAACGTTGGAGCGGGCGCACCAGGGATGAATTGATCATCGAGGTGTGGGAAGCGCTCGATTGTGAATCGGTTGGTACGCGAGAGCTTGACCAAATTCAAGAGGCGCTTCGTGAGAAGTTTGGCGATGGCGCGCTCGAGAGTCCTGCTTCAATCGCCCGCACCGTCGCCGACGAAGGCGCTGTCTTGCGGCATCCGGAAGTCTTTGTTTGCGACACGAAATGGCGTGAGCAGCTCATTTCGAGTGCTGACTACCTGCGGTCCCTTAGTTTTGCAAATCTGGCCGACGCAGCCGAGTCTATAAGGAAACTGGCGTCCTGGCGGACTAAATTCGCCAGTCAGGAACGGAAGAAGATCGAGCTAAGCCGGCTAAAGGAGTTTGTATTGAAGACCAAGCAGGACCTTCAGTTGGTTGGGCGCAGCTCCCTGGTTGACCCCAGGAAACAGGCGGAGTCTCGAGAGATTGTTCAGTGGCTAACCATCTGGATGCAGGATCCAGCGATTTTTGAAGACTGGTTGAGTCTGCGACGACGCTCTCCGGAGTTTGTTAAGAAGTTCTCGGACTGATACGCCTTACCCGGTAGCCAGCGGCAACATCGGACAGCCGACCTTGGGGCGCTACGGCGCACAATCATACGTTCGTTTAGAGGTGGGCACCGCCCACCGGTGCGTCGTGGATGAAACCATTCAGCTACATAACCCAGGTTTATCACGTAGCCGACTCGTTTCTTCGAGAGCGCACCGGTGGGCGGTGC